>NZ_JACVAE010000002.1:0-348959 GCF_014851675.1 Rhizobium sp. ARZ01 | reverse complement strand
TCAAGAAAATTATTATTTTTTTTGATTCGCGCGCTCGTTGAAATGACAAAAAAAACAAAGCCATTGATTCATAACAGATTCTTCTCAAACGGCCGTTTCCCGAGTCAAATTGCTCGACTGGAGTCAACGGCCGCCGCTTAATTTTGCGTAAAATAGGGCATTGATCTTGCCGATTGATCCTGCCTAAATGCCTTCCACAGGGGGCGCACACGCAAGCGTATATGAAACGCCAAACACTGCTCGGGTGAGTGGTGGGAGACGGTTCGACCCTGTAGCGGAGTGCATAGCTCCGTCTCATCTGACACCGGATCAAGCTGACTGGCCGCCGCACATGAGGTGAGCCGGAACGGTATTTTTGTGCCGTTAACAGCCGCACCCGGTGTTGCCGCGAGGACGGCAGCCACGAGGAGGCCAGATGGGGGAATGGCGCGCGATCTGTACGAGGAGTTCGCGCGTTGAACGGAAGGGGCAGGACGACGGCGCGGCGGATGGCCGCGATCGTTGGATTTGCCTCAAATATGTTGGTTGCGTTCGGCAGTGGGGACGAAGGCGACCGGCAGCACCGAGACCGCACTGCCGATGGCTCCGGCAGATTGCGGTGGCGGATAGAACTGAACGGTGCCGGCATGACATGCCGGTGCGTCGACTGAACTTGAAAGGCGGCAAAATGCAAACGAACACGGCCACGTCTGTAAGTGCATTCGGGAATGGGGATCATGCACTCAATGCGATCGCAGAAGGAAGTGAGAAGCCGGGGGACAAAACCGAGATCAAGCACGACGCGCTCTTCGAGCGGGTCAGTGCGCGTCTAAAGGCGCAAGTCGGCCAAGACGTCTATGCAAGCTGGTTCGGCCGGCTGAAGCTCCACTCCCAGTCCAAGAGCGTCGTGCGGCTGTCCGTGCCGACGACCTTCCTGAAATCCTGGATCAATAACCGCTATCTCGACCTCATTACGTCGCTCTTCCAGCAGGAAGATGCGGAAATCCTGAAGGTGGAGATCCTGGTGCGTACCGCGACCCGCGGCGCCCGCCCCGGCAGCATCGAGGAAATGGCGGCCACCACCGAAACCGCGCCGGCGGCCCAGCCTCGCCGTTCCTTGGGCCCGCAGCAGATCGCGCAGGCCGCGGCAGGTCTTGCACCACAGGCGGCCCCGCAGCGCCAGCCGGCGCAGGGAAGCACGCTTTTCGGTTCGCCGCTTGACCAGCGTTACACGTTCGAGAGTTTCGTCGAGGGTTCGTCGAACCGGGTGGCGCTTGCCGCCGCCAAGACGATCGCCGAAGCCGGCGCCGGTGCTGTGCGTTTCAATCCGCTGTTCATCCATTCCAGCGTCGGCCTCGGCAAGACGCATCTTCTGCAGGCGATCGCCAACGCGGCGCTTTCGAGCTCCCGCAGCCCGCGCGTCGTCTACCTGACCGCCGAATACTTCATGTGGCGCTTTGCCACCGCGATCCGCGACAACGATGCGCTGTCGCTGAAGGAGACGCTGCGCAACATCGATCTCCTTGTCATCGATGACATGCAGTTCCTGCAGGGGAACTCGATCCAGAACGAGTTCTGTCACCTGCTCAACATGCTGCTCGACTCTGCCAAGCAGGTTGTCGTCGCGGCTGACCGCGCGCCCTGGGAGCTGGAATCCCTCGATCCGCGCGTACGCTCCCGCCTTCAGGGTGGCGTCGCCATCGAAATGGAAGCGCCGGACTACGAGATGCGTCTCGATATCCTCAAGCGCCGCCTTGACGTCGCTCGCCAGGAGGACGCCACGCTCGACATTCCGGCCGAGATTCTCAGCCATGTCGCCCGCAACATCACGGCAAGCGGCCGTGAACTCGAGGGCGCCTTCAACCAGCTGCTCTTCCGCCGCACCTTCGAGCCGCAGCTGTCGGTCGAGCGGGTGGACGAGCTGCTGGCCCATCTGGTAGCTGCCGGCGAGCCGCGCCGTGTGCGCATCGAGGACATCCAGCGCGTCGTCGCCAAGCATTACAACGTCTCGCGCCAGGAGCTGGTATCGAGCCGGCGCACGCGTGTTGTGGTGATGCCGCGCCAGATCGCCATGTATCTGTCAAAGACGCTGACTCCGCGCTCCTTCCCGGAAATCGGCCGGCGCTTCGGCGGACGTGACCACACAACTGTGCTGCACGCCGTGCGCAAGATCGAGGACTTGATCGCCTCCGATACCAAGCTCAGCCATGAAGTAGAGCTTCTAAAGCGCCTGATCAACGAATAGACAGGGCGAACACGCCTGGGGGTGCGGCCCTTAAGCCCGGGGAATACGAGGCCCCGGGCTTCTTTTTATCTTCTGGTTGCCTAGCTGGCTATTGGTGCGACGAAAGGCTGTCGGGATCTATGTGGTCGTCTTTCACTGAAAGGAGATCTCGATTAGATTCTGCCTCTGCGTGCGCACCGTCACCACAGCCGTGGAAGCAGCTTTCCCGGTCGTGAGGGTGACCGCCGATGCCGACTAAATTAGCCGTTATTCTCATTGCGGATCATCCGGCGCGGGTGCTATCGCTTCCTTGCCGACGTGCGCTACTGTCGGGGTGCTACCAATCTTCACAAGCTATGGGACGGGCTCTGCTCCGCTGTCTTTAGCGTGAGCGCAGTTGATCGATGATATGGTCGACGAAAGACTCTAGCACTGGCTCTCGGGAGCGCTCTTCCCGACAGAGGATGTAATAGGCGCGACCTGCATTGATGGACGTTGCGAAGGGCTGAATAAGCCGTCCTTCCGCCAAATAGGTTCGGGTCAGAACGTCCGAGACCAGTGCCATGCCACGCCCCTGAACGGCAGAGGCAATGGCCTGGGCGACGGAGGTCACGCGAACCCGTGCACTGCCCTCGAGGCTGACGCGGGCGGCGATCGCCCAGTTTGTCCATTCCCTTCCATCGTCCTCATGGAGCAGCGTGAGGCCGTTCAGTTTTCGCTCCCGGTGCTGAAGGTCGAGCCTTGGGAACAGGATCGGCGAACAAACCGTCCTTAGCCGCACTTCACTCAAGGAGCGCCAATAGTAACCGGCGAACGGCGGATTGTCATAAACCACGGCAATATCGCATGTGTCCCAGTCGACATCGATCGCCGCGACTGCCTCTTTTATGGTCAGGTTGGGAATTCCGCGCATTTCCGCAAATTCCACGGTGGTTGCGCTGAGCCATGCGACACCAAGCGCGGTTGGAACTGACACGGTCAGCGCATCCAGCTGCCCAGAGCTGCCGCCGTCCTTGGCCGCCCTCGTCGCGGTTTCGATCTGGCCGAGCGATACCATCACGGCCTGGGCAAAGTCGCTTCCCGCCCTTGTGAGCGTGAGGTTTCTGCCATTCTTCTCGAACAGCTTGATGCCGGTCGCATCCGACAGTTTCTTCATTTGCAGCGAAACGGCGCTGGGGCTGAGGTTCAACTCCTCCGCCGCACCTCGCACGCTTTCATGCCGGGAGACCGCCTCGAAGGCTGGCAGGTAGTGCAGGAATGCCAAGGTGCGCGCCAAGCCGGCCTCCAGCGGATCGTTGAGCAGTATCGAACAATTGTTGTCAAAACAAATCGATATTCTTCAAGCTTTGCAACTGCTATCTGACAGCAGGAAAAGGGAAGAAGCTATGATCAAGGCACAACCATTCGACTTTCCGTATGACGGAAAACTGGATCCGGCGACAACCGCACTGATCGTGATCGACATGCAGCGGGATTTTCTGTCAACGGACGGATACTTCGCCCGGCAGGGATACGACCCTTCACCGCTGCGGGCGATCCTGCCGACTGTTTCGAAGCTCATTGACGGGTGCCGCACGGCGGGCATCCGGATCGTCCACACGCGTCAGGGCTATCGGGCGGACCTGGCCGACATGACGCCTTATGAGAAATGGCGGCGCAAGCGTTCGGGTCTCGAGGGAACGGACGTGCTGCTGCGCTCCAGCCCGGGATTTGAGATCGTCCCCGAGATCGATGTGCGTGCAGAGGACATCATCGTCGACAAGACGTGCAACGGTGCCTTCACTTACACAGACTTCGAGCATGTTCTTCGGGCGCAAGGGATCACGCATCTTCTCTTCACCGGTGTCACGACCGACGTGTGCGTCCACACGACGTTGAGGGAGGCCTGTGACCGCAATTTTCAATGCCTGACGATCACAGACGCCTGCGCAAGCGGTGATCAGTATGCGCACGAAGCCGCCCTGCACATGGTGACAGTGGAGAACGGCGTTTTCGGTACCCTGTCGGATTCCACAGCCGTGCTCGACGCAATTGCGCGGATCACCCGGCGATGAGCAGGCTGGATGCGCATGAGGCGGTGGAGCCTCAAACCTACGTCTCGCTGATGAAGTTGACGCAGAAGGGACTTGCAGAACTCGGTGACAGTGCCAAGCGGCGGGAGATAAGCGAGGCACGCGTTGCAGCCCTTGGAGGGCGTTCGATCGCCTTCTTTGCCGTCATGGGGCCTTACGATTTCGTGCAGGTTTTCGAGATGCCGAGCAACGAGGCGATGATGCAGTACGTCATGACTGCACGTCGTGATGGCCATGTCGAGCCCCTGATCCTTCCGGCATTCAGTGCCGGAATGTGGGGTGAGATCGTCAAACGCGTTCAATGAAAAATCAAAGAGGGAAACAACAATGAGCAAAGCCGTACCTGTCGTCCTCAGTTTGTCGATGCTGGCTCTCGCCGACCCCGCCCTTGCGGAAGCTCCGAGCTTCGTGGCCGACGGGACCGTCGGTGTCTGCACGACGGCGGCCTTTCCTCCGTTGACCTTCAAGCAGCAGGCCGGTGATGCCATACCGGTCGGCATCGATATCGATATTGCCGAGGCACTGGCAAAAAAGTGGAACGCTTCCACAACCTACACGACGACGGATTTCGCCGGCCTCTTGCCGACGCTTGGGAGTGGGCGGTGCGGTCTGATCATCAGCGGGATCTATATCAATGATGAACGCCGCAAGACCTACGACGGCGCCCGCTACATGAAGTCGGCGACCGTCTTGGTAACAAAGGCGGACAATGCGGAAATCGCGACGCCGGAGAACCTGAGCGGGCGAACGATCGCCCTGGAATCAGGGGCCTACTACAAGGAAGATCGCGTCAAGCCGCTCAACGAAGAGTTTGTGGCAGGTGGCCGTGCCGAAGTGTCGGTCCAGGACTATCCCACCCAGCAAGCCGCCTATCAGCAGGTTCTCGTCGGCCGTGCGGACGCGACCCTGACGGAAGAGGCAGAAGGTGCCTACCGGGTTGCTACGACGGAGAACCAGTTCAAGATTGCCTACACCTGGCAGTCGGATTTCACCTACGGGATCTACATGCGCCGCAGCGCCGACGATCTGGGTGCGGTTCGCAAAGCTCTGAAGGAACTGAGGCAGGAAGGCTTCTTCGAAGCGCTTGCGAAAAAGTACGGACTGGATCCTTCCGTGTTCGACGTGGACCATGACGCCTGACGGCGAGGCTGCGAGACGATGAGCTTCGACTTCAGCCTCTTCCTAAGCGCGCTGATCGCCCCGGCCATGCTGATCGGCGCGCTGATCGCGATGGTGCTCTCGATTGTCGTCTTCGCGGCCTCCTTTCTCGGCTGCTTGCCGATGGCGCTTTGCCTGAACTCGGATCGGCGTGGCCGTAGGACGGCGGCGCTCGCCTATGTCTGGGTGTTCAGGGCCGCGCCGATGATCCTGGTTCTATTGATCGTCTGGAACGGGACACCCCAGCTGCTGCCCTCGTTGTTGAAGGCTGGCTGGTTCACGCCGTTCTTTGCTGCCGCAGTTTCCTTCACGCTGGTCACGATCGCCTATATGGCGGAGATCATGAAGAGCGCGCTTCGCTCCATCCCGAAAGGCCAGAGCGAAGCGGGATGGGCACTGGGGTTGTCGCGCATCCAGAGCTTCCGCCTCGTCATCCTGCCACAGGCCATGCGCATCGCGCTGCCTCCGCTAGTAAACGAGTTCATCAATGTCCTGAAAGTGACATCGCTTGCCTATGTCATCTCGCTTCGGGAAATCATGGCCGTCGTGAATGATGCGATCGCCGCATCGTTCCGCTTTGTCGAATGGTACTGCGCGGCACTGGTCTACTACCTGGTGGTCGTCTCGATCTTCATGTTTGCGCAGTTCGTGCTGGCAAAGCACTTGAAGTGAATTGCTGATTGGGGCCGCAATCTGGGTCAGCAATCATTACCGAGAAGCCTGAACTGCCTCAGCAGGCCAGATCCGCCACCACCGCATCGAGGATCAGCATGCCGGCGGGTGTGCAGCGCAGCCGCGAATTTCCGAGCCGCTCGATGAAGCCGTGATCGATCAAAAACTGCTCGCGGTCAGGATCGGGGTCGCGGCCGGAGAGAGCTTGCCAGCGGGCGAGGTCAACACCTTCCGTCAGGCGCAGGCCCATCAGCAGCAACTCGTCGGCCTGCTCCGAACGCTCGAGCACTTCCTGGTCGACCATGCCGTGGCCATTTCCCTCGACCAGTGACAGCCAGGTTTCCGGATGTCGTTCCGTGGCGGTGGCGATCTTTACCCCTTGCGTCGAAAGACGGCCATGCGCGCCCGGACCAATACCGGCATAGTCGCCGTAGCGCCAGTAGGTGAGATTGTGCCGGCTCTCAGCGCCAGGGCGGGCGTGGTTGGAAACCTCGTAGGCCGGCAGGCCCTCGCGTGCGGTGATCTCCTGCGTTGCCTCGTAGAGGATGGCCGACTGCTCGCCATCGGGAACGACGAGCTTGCCGGCCTTGTGCAGGCCGTAGAAGGGCGTGCCTTCCTCAAGGGTCAGCTGGTAGAGCGACAGGTGGTCGACGGCGTAGGAGACGGCCTGCTTCAGTTCGGCGTCCCAGTCGGCGACGGTCTGGTTCGGCCGCGCATAGATCAGGTCGAAGGACATGCGCGGGAAGATCTCGCGGGCAAGGCGGATCGCCTTCAGTGCATCGTCGACGTCGTGCAGCCGCCCTAAGAATTTCAGGTCCCGGTCATTCAGAGCCTGGACACCAAGCGAGACACGATTGACGCCGGCAGCCCGATAGCCGCGGAAGCGCTCGGCCTCGACGCTGGAGGGGTTGGCCTCCATGGTGATCTCGATGCCGTCAGGCACATGCCAGTGGCGGGCGATGCCGGAGAGGATCGCGTCGACGGTGGCCGGCGTCATCAGGGACGGCGTGCCGCCGCCCATGAAGATGCTGGTCACGGTGCGTGAGCCCGAAAGCCCCCGCATTGTGGCCATCTCCTTCAGGAAGGCCGAAACGAAGCGCTCCTGGTCCACTGGCTGATGGCGCACGTGGCTGTTGAAGTCGCAATAGGGGCATTTGGCGGCACAGAAGGGCCAGTGCACGTAGACGCCGAAGCCGGGATCCAAAGGATCAGTGGCAATCGGTTGTTTCGGTACGAACGCGGTGACCGCCGTCATGAGTGGCTCACGCCTCCAGGCAGGTTTCGACGAAGCGCTTGAAGGCGCGGGCGCGGTGCGAAAGCGCCTCCGTGTCTCCTGGCTTCCAGCCGTGCTTTTCCTCCGCGCTCATCTCGCCGAAGGTGACGCCATGGTTCTCCGGTTGAAACACCGGGTCGTAGCCAAAGCCCTGTTCGCCACGCGGCGGCCAGACGACAGTGCCTTCGATCTCGCCGCGAAACATCTCTGTGTGTCCGTCCGGCCAGGCAAGGCAGAGGACCGAGACGAAACGGGCGGTCCGGTCGGCGGATGTCGCGGCTCCTTTTTCGGCAAGCGCGGCTTCGACCTTCTGCATCGCCATGGCGAAGTCGCGGCTGCCGTCCTCATTTTCAGCCCAGTTGGCCGTGTAGACGCCGGGCGCGCCGCCGAGCGCGTCGATCACCAGGCCGGAATCGTCCGAGAGCGCGGGAAGGCCCGCCGCCTTCGCCGAGGCAAGCGCCTTGATCGCGGCGTTTTCCTCGAAGGTCGTGCCGGTCTCGTCGGGTTCGATGAAATTCAGATCGGCGGCGGATTTGGCCTCGAAGCCGAGCGGGCCGATCAGATCGCGGATCTCGCGGATCTTGCCGGCATTGTGGCTGGCGACGACGATCGTCCGTGTGTCGAGCTTGCGCATGTCGTGTCCTGTCAGGTCAGGCCCCAGAGGGCGGGTTCGGCGCATTCGAGGCTGTTTCCGGCGGGGTCGCGGAAATAGATCGAGCGGGCGCCGGTCGGCCAGCGGAAATCCGCTTCGATGGCGATTCCTGCTTCTTTGAGCTTTTCCGCCCAGAAATCAAGATCGCTGGCCGGAACGCGAAAGCAGACGTGCCCCTTTCCAGTGGTTCCGTGGACCGGCACGGGAAGGGCGTGCGGCGGCGGCGGGACGATCGTTTCCTTGGGGTTGAAGATGAGGAGGACACCGGGGCCGCAGCGGAAGAAGACGTGACGGTTCGCATGGCGGGCGATCTTCTCCAAGCAGAGAAGATCGCCGTAGAAGGTCTCTGCGGCGTCGAGATCGTCGGCATAAAGGGCAGTCTCGAGCACGCCCTGAAGGATCGGTTTCGTCTCAGGCATGAAGCTTGCCCCGGTTCGTCCCAATGTCGATCAGGGCAAGGTGCCCGAAGGGCCGATGCGGGGCAAGCCAATCCAGACTCAGGCGATCGCCTGCTTCTGCAACTCGACGAGTTCGGCAATCCCGCCCTTGGCAAGAGCCATCAGGCTGGCGAACTCCTCCTCCGTGAAAGGCTTGCCTTCGGCCGTGCCCTGGATTTCGACGATGCCGCCGGAGCCGGTGATGACGAAGTTGGCGTCCGTCTCCGCGGCCGAGTCTTCCAGATAGTCGAGGTCAATCACCGACTGGCTGGCGAAGATGCCGCAGGAGATCGCAGCGACATGATCCTTCAAGACCTTCTCTACTTTGATCATGCCGCGGGTTTCCATCCACTTCAGGCAGTCGTACAGCGCGATCCAGGCGCCGGTAATGGAGGCGGTGCGGGTGCCGCCGTCGGCCTGAATCACGTCACAGTCGATGGTGATCTGTTTTTCGCCGAGCGCAGTCAGATCGACGACGGCGCGCAGAGAACGGCCGATCAGGCGCTGGATCTCCTGGGTGCGGCCGCCCTGCTTGCCGGCCGCGGCCTCCCGCTTCATCCGCTCGCCGGTGGCACGCGGCAGCATGCCGTATTCGGCCGTCACCCAGCCCTTGCCGCTGTTGCGCAGCCACGGCGGCGTCTTTTCCTCAAGGCTCGCGGTGCACAGCACATGCGTGTCGCCAAACCTCACAAGGCAGGAGCCCTCCGCGTGCTTGGAAAAATTGCGCTCGAAGGAAACCTTGCGCATCTGGTCGGTTTTTCTGCCTGACGGCCGCATCGCGAACTCCTGGATCATGTCTTTGTCTGGCGATGCTTCTAGACCACTTCGCCGGGGGAGGAAATCGCCCAGTTGGCCGATTTCCGGGAATTTCATCCGCCGGGTGGCGGGTCAGGTGGTCGCATTTGCCCTTGTGCGTGAGCGGGCGGGGTTAGTATAGTCAGACCAAAGGGAAACGTTTGATCGGCATGGTATTGAGGAACTCTGCGGAGACAGACATTCACAAGGCGCTGGACGAGCGATCCGGCGAGATCTTCCGCCGGATCGTCGAGAGTTACCTGGAGAACGGCGAACCGTTGGGATCGCGCAATCTCTCCCGGATCCTGCCGATGTCGCTGTCGCCCGCATCCATACGCAATGTCATGAGCGACCTTGAGGCGCTGGGGCTGATCTATTCGCCCCATGTCAGTGCCGGCCGTCTTCCGACGCAACTCGGACTTCGCTTCTTCGTCGATGCGTTCATGCAGGTAGGCAACATTTCCGATGAGGAACGGGCCTCGATCGCCCGGCACGTCCATCGACCAGTGCACGGACAGAGCGTCGAGACGATGATGGGCGAGGCAAGCCAGATGCTTTCTGGGATGTCACGCGGCGCGGGTATCGTGATCACGACGAAGAGCGATTCCGTGCTCAAGCACGTCGAGTTCATCCGGCTGGAGCCGACCAAGGCACTGGTCGTACTGGTCGGCGAGCATGACCAGGTCGAAAACCGCATCATCGAGCTGCCGGCAGGCACGACCAATTCGCAATTGACGGAGGCTGCAAACTTCCTCAACGCGCACTTGGCCGGCAATACGATTCACGAAGCGCGCACCCAGTTGGAACGGCTGCGCTCGGAGGTGCGTCAGGAATTGGACCTTCTGTCGCAGGATCTCGTCGAGCGAGGGCTTGCGGTGTGGTCAGGCGGTTTCGAAGAGACCAAGCCGACGCGCCTGATCGTGCGTGGCCGTGCAAATCTGCTCGAAGGGCTCGCCGGTACCGAGGATGTAGACCGGCTGAGGATGCTGTTCGACGACCTGGAGAAGAAGGACAGCCTGATTGAGCTTCTGAACCTCGCGGAAGCCGGCTCGGGCGTGCGCATCTTCATCGGCTCCGAGAACAAGCTGTTCTCGCTCTCGGGCTCGTCGCTGATCGTGGCACCCTACCGCGACGGCGAGGAGCGGATCATCGGGGCTGTGGGGGTTATCGGGCCAACGCGGCTGAATTATTCACGGATCGTGCCGATGGTGGACTATACGGCGCAGTTGATGTCGCGACTTTCCCGCTGACGGCGCGGGTCGGTTTCTTTAAGATTGTCGAACAAGCCTTGATTTTTTCGATCCGAAGCTCGATATCCGCCTCAACTCCCTCCCATCGTTCGCGTAACTGGAAAGTCTTGCGCGTGGTTGGGAAGTAATAACAAGCGCCGTGCACCCACCGGGATGGGCAGGGCTGCCTTGGCCGTTCAACCCTGTGTGTCGCCTGTGGGCAGCCCACGCGACGCGCGCGATTTCTCAATCCGGAGAAACCTATGACCGACGATACCAGCAAACACGCACCCGAAGCCGCAAATGACGAGGCCGAGATCGCCGCTGTGTCGCCTGAGGGCAATGAAGCCGAAGCGCAGGCAGCAGACGCCGATCCGATCGCGCTGTTGCAGGCGGAAAACGCCGACCTGCGCGACAAGTACCTGCGCCTTGCCGCCGAGATGGACAACCTCCGCCGCCGCACCGAGCGCGATGTCAAGGACGCCAAGTCCTATGCAGTCGCGGGCTTCGCGCGCGACATGCTGGCTGTTTCGGATAACCTGCGCCGCGGGCTGGAAGCGATCCCTGCCGAAGCGCTGGAGGCTGGCGAGGCAGGACTGAAGGCACTGGCCGAAGGCGTCGAGATGACCGAACGCTCCATGCTGGCTGCGCTCGAGCGCCATGGCGTTCGCAAGCTGGAGCCGATCGGCGAGAAGTTCGACCCGCATTTCCACCAGGCGATGTTCGAGGTGCCGAACACAGAGGTGCCGAATGGCACCGTCCTCCAGGTCGTGCAGGACGGCTACAAGATTGGCGACCGCGTGCTGCGCCCGGCCATGGTCGGTGTTTCCAAGGGCGGGCCGAAGGTGCCCGCGAACGGCGGCGATCAGCAGGGCTGATCTACGATCAAAGCGGATCTGAAGAGTTGACCCGGCCACGCTTCGCTGCGGCCGGGTTTTTCATGTTCATTGATACACACAGCCGTCTGCTGCGCACGTAGGGTTTTACTGCGGCTTTTCGGAAAACCGAAAAACGGTCCCGTCGTCTTGCCTTCCTGTGGTGCGCGCTATGTACGTGCTGGCGGTCAGCGCCGCAGATCGACTACAGCAAATATGCGAAGCTGAGCCCCTTCGAGCTCAAGGACGCGCTGATTGGCGTTGCCTCCGGAAAAGCCAACCGCACCATGCTCAATGCCGGTCGCGGCAATCCGAATTTTTTGGCGACGACGCCGAGACGGGCATTCTTCCGGCTCGGGCTTTTTGCCACTGCGGAAGCCGAGCTTTCCTACTCCTACATGTCGAACGGCATCGGCGGTCTGCCAAAGATCGAAGGCATCGAGGGGCGTTTCCAGCGTTTTGTCGCCGAGCATCAGGAGCAGCCGGGCGTCAGTTTCCTCGGACGATCGATTTCCTACGTTCGGGACCAGCTGGGACTTCCGGCGTCCGAATATCTCCATGAGATCGTCGAAGGCATCCTTGGCTGCAACTATCCCGTTCCGCCACGAATGCTCCGCATCAGCGAGGAAATCGTCAAACACTATCTCGTCAGGGAAATGGTCGGCGGATACATGAGCCCGTCCGATCTCGACGTCTTTGCGGTCGAGGGTGGCACTGCCGCCATGACCTATATCTTCGATTCACTGAAGCAGAACAAAGTGCTCAAGGAAGGCGATACGGTCGCCATCGGCCTGCCGGCATTCACGCCCTATATCGAGATCCCCGAACTGAACAATTATCGTCTGAAGGAGGTCCACATCAACGCCGACCCGAACCAGGACTGGCAGTATCCTGATGCGGAATTGGACAAGCTGCTCGACAAGGCGGTGAAGGTCTTCTTTCTGATCAATCCCAGCAATCCGCCTTCGGTGAAGATGGACGAGCGTGGCCTCGAGCGCATTGCGGGCATCGTCAAGGAGAAGCGACCGGACCTGATCATCCTCACGGACGACGTCTACGGCACCTTTGCCGACGACTTCAGATCGCTCTTTGCGACGTGTCCCAACAATACTCTGCTGGTCTATTCCTTCTCCAAATATTTCGGCGCGACGGGTTGGCGCCTGGGTGTCGTCGCCACGCATCGCAGCAACGTCGTGGACGCCAAGCTGAAGGATCTGTCGCAGGCCGACAAGAGCGAACTGGCCGGCCGCTACGCCTCTCTGGTGCCTGACGTATCGAAGCTGAAATTCATCGATCGGCTGGTCGCCGATAGCCGCACCGTTGCGCTCAACCACACTGCCGGCCTCTCGACGCCCCAGCAGGTGCAAATGGTGTTGTTCGCATTGTTCGCCGTGATGGACGAAAACGATGTCTACAAAGGTCAATTGAAGAAGGTCATTCGACGGCGGGAGACGGCTCTCTATCGCGAACTGGGTATTCCAGCACGGACCGATGCGAACGAGGTGGACTACTACACGCTGCTGGATCTGGAGGATATCGCACGCCGGCTCTACGGCGATGAATTTGCTGCCTGGGTGAAGAAGAACGTTGCCCCGACAGAGCTCTTGTTCCGCATCGCCAACGAGACGGGAATCGTGTTGCTTCCAGGCAGCGGCTTTGGCACGTTGCATCCGGCCGGCCGGGCGTCTCTCGCAAACCTTGACGAATACGAGTATGCCGCCATCGGCCGTGCGCTACGGACAATGGCGGAAGAGACCTACGAAATGTTCCAAAAAGAAGCAAGGCCGAAGAAGTAGCGCTCGTGGGTCGCTTCTGCTACCCGGATGGGTCTCAGGCGGCGTTCGACGCCTGCTCCTCGCTCAGGCAGGCGTAGATCGCCGTTGCCGAATCCGAAGAGCGGAGCTTCGCCACCATGGCCGGGTCGCGCAGGACGCGGGCGATGCGCGAAAGAGCCTTCAGGTGATCGGCGCCCGCGCCCTCGGGCGCAAGCAGGAGGAAGACGAGATCGACCGGCTGGTCGTCCAGCGCTTCGAAGTCCACCGGCGTTTCCAGACGGGCAAACAGGCCCGTGATCTGAGTGAGATCCTTTAGCTTCCCGTGCGGAATTGCGATGCCGTTGCCGACCCCCGTCGAGCCGAGACGCTCGCGCTGGAGGATCACATCGAAGATCTCGCGTTCCGGAAGGCCGGTGATCTTGGCCGCCTTTATCGCCAGCTCCTGAAGCAGTTGCTTCTTCGAGCTGGCCTTCATGGCCGGGATAATCGCACTCTGCTGCAGCAAACCTGCCAATGCCATGCCTCTGTCCTCGTGAGCCGCAGTGAAAGGATTGAAGCGGGATGCGCCGCGCCCCTGGGCGCATCCCCCTGCCACTTTAGCCTTTGATATTGGCTGCATCTATCCAGCCAATATTGCCATCGTTTCGTCGATAGACGATGTTGAGTTGTTCCTGACCGACGCTGCGGAAGAGAAGAACCGGCTCGTCTGTCATGTCGAGCGCCATGACGGCGCTGGCAACGGACATCGTCTTGAGCTTCTTGGTGCTTTCAGCCACGATGGTCGGCGCGTAGTCGGCCGGGACTTCGTCCGCATCCTCGGGAACCGAATCCATGACCGTGTAGGCGACTTCCGCCTGGCCGTTCCCGTTGTGGTGGTCCTTGAGCTTGCGCTTGTATCGGCGAAGGCGCTTTTCGATCCGATCCGACGCGGCGTCGAATGCGATAATCGGATCGTTCGCTTCGCCATTGGCCTGCAGGGCAGCACCGGTGTCGAGGTGAACCTTGCAGTCTGCGCTGAATCGCGAACCGGACTTTTCCACGATGACGTGGCTCGAATAGCCTCCATCGAAATATTTGGTTACGGCCGCTCCGATCTGTTCTTCAATTCGCAACCGGAACGCGTCGCCGATGTCCATATGTTTGCCGGATACACGCACACTCATGGAGTTTCCTCTCTCATTGTGATTTGCGCGTAACAGTCTATTCCAACCGGACCCGTCATCCAAGCACTTCGCGCGCGCAACGCCCTTTCGTCAGCGGTACCGGGGGAAAACGGGGATATGGTAAACCGGTCTGTCTTCTCTTCGGAATTGGGGCGGGCATCTATCCGTTCCTGGCCGCGGAGTCAACTGCTCCATCGGTGGTAGGGTTGCTCAGTGGGGACGTACGTCTTTGGCAGATGCTTAGAAACCGGCGGCCCTGGCAACGGCTCGCTTCTCCCTGCGCCGCTGCACTGAGGAGGGAATGTTCATCGCCTCGCGGTATTTTGCCACGGTCCGCCGAGCAATGTCGACGCCGGCCTCCTTCAGCATGTCGACAATGTCGTCGTCGGAAAGCACTGCCTCCGGCGTCTCCTGGGCGATTATCAATCGAATGCGGTGGCGGACGGATTCCGCGGAGTGGTTGTCGCCGCCCTCGGAGGAGCCAATCGATACGGTGAAGAAATATTTCAGCTCGAACAGACCGCGCGGCGTCAGCATGTACTTGTTCGAGGTCACGCGGCTGACGGTCGATTCATGCATCTTGATGGCTTCGGCCACAGTTTTCAGATTGAGAGGCCGAAGGTGATCGACGCCATGGAGAAGGAAGGCGTCCTGCTGGCGCACGATCTCGCTCGCCACCTTCATGATGGTTTTTGCCCTCTGGTCCAGGCTGCGGGTCAGCCAGTTGGCGTTCTGCAGGCACTCGCTCAGGAACGCCTGGTCGTCACTCGCCCGCTCTGTGCGGCGGGAGACCGAGGCATAGTACTCATGGTTGACCAGCACGCGCGGCAGGGTCTCGGCATTGAGCTCTACGAGCCATGTGCCGTCGGGTGCTGCGCGAACGACGATATCAGGGACGACGGACTCGGATACGCCGGGCTGGAAGCGCGTTCCCGGCTTGGGGTCGAGCTTGCGGATTTCCGCCAGCATGTCGAGCAGATCTTCCTCGTCGACGCCGCAGAGTTTCTTCAGCGTCGCGAAATCCCGGCGCGCCAGGAGTTCGAGATTGCCGACCAGTTCAGCCATGGCCGGGTCGAAGCGGTCACGGGCACGCAGCTGTATCGCCAGGCATTCAGACAGCGTGCGGGCGAAAACACCGGGCGGGTCGAACTGCTGAAGTGCATCGAGCACGCGCTCGACATCGGCAAGTGGCTTGCCGAGCTTGAGTGCCGTTTCGGTCAGATCCGCCGACAGATAGGCGGACTCATCGAGTTGATCGATCAGGTGGCTGGCAATCAGCCGGTCGACAGGCGAGGTGAGGGAGAACGGCACCTGGGCGGAGAGATGGTCTCGCAGCGTCGTTTGGGCGGCGACAAAATCATCGAGATCGTAGCCTTCGCCATCACCGGCACCGGGCATTGACTTCCATTGGCCCAGCAGTTCGGGCGCATCCGCCGTCCGCGGCCCGGCATCATCGGGGAACACGTTTTCCAGGCTGGAATCGAAGGGCTCGGTCATTTCGCCGGCGCTGCCGGCAGTCGCGGTCTCATAGAGGTCACCGGAAAGCCCGGCTTCGGCACCTTCGCCGTGTTTGTCCGCGCGCTCCTCATTGACAGAGTAATAGTCGTCCTCCGTTGAGGGAGCGTCGCCGGCGGCGCGTGAGCCGTCATCGCCGGAGGCGAGTTCGAGCAGTGGATTCTTCTCCACCTCGTTCTCGATGAACTGGGTCAGTTCCAGATGCGTCATCTGCAACAGCTGGATCGACTGCATCAGTTGCGGTGTCATCACCAGCGACTGGCTTTGGCGCAGTAGAAGGCTGGCTGCGAGTGCCATGCGGATGTTCAAACTCCCTAGGTCGCTGCACGTCATTCGCGACGCGTCAATGACACCGTATCCGTTGCAAATTTCGGCAAAACTGACCGGTTCCGTGCGGTTATAGTAGTACGCCAGGGCCTAAGAATCCGTAGCGCGAGCAAGGGCTCCGGGTGCCGAAATCGAGATTGGCCCAAAAATTGCGTTTTTGGTCGAGCTGGTCAAGCTACCGCGGCGCGATGCGACGAATTTCCTATGGCAGACCGGCAGGTCCAGACTCGCCCGCGATGGCGCCCAAGGATTGGGCGCTGCGGCCTAAAGGCTGAAATTGTCGCCGAGATAGAGGCGCCGCACGTCGGGATTGGCAACGATGTCGTTGGCACGGCCGTGGGTCAGGACTTCGCCGGCATGGATGATGTAGGCCCGGTCGATCAGGCCGAGCGTCTCGCGTACGTTGTGGTCGGTGATCAGGACGCCGATGCCGCGCGACGTCAGGTGGCGGACGAGTGCCTGGATGTCGGCGACCGAAATTGGATCGACACCTGCGAACGGTTCGTCGAGCAGCATGAAGGTCGGATCGGTCGCAAGTGCACGGGCGATCTCCAACCGCCGGCGTTCGCCACCGGAAAGCGCGATTGCTGCGGATTTGCGCAAGTGCGAGATCGAGAACTCGTCAAGCAGGCTGTCGAGCTTGCGCTCGCGGCGGGCTTTGTTGCTGTCGTGAACCTCGAGCACGGCGCGGATGTTCTGTTCGACCGTCAGGCCGCGGAAGATCGAGGCCTCCTGCGGCAGGTAGCCGACGCCGAGTCGGGCACGGCGATACATCGGCATCGTCGTCACGTCATTGCCGTTGAGCTCGATGGAGCCTTCGTCGACCGGTACCAGCCCGGTGATCATGTAGAAGCAGGTGGTCTTGCCGGCACCGTTCGGGCCAAGCAGGCCGACCGCCTCGCCCCGCCGCACGACGAGCGACACACCGTTGACCACCCGCCTGCCGCCATAGGTCTTGGTCAGGTTGCGGGCGATCAGCGTGCCTTCGTAGCGGGATGCATCAAGGCTGCGCTGGATCTCCAGCGCAGGCCTTTTTGCACGGCGCGTCATGCGGGAAAGGGATAGAAGCGACACGGGCGTAGTCAGTTCGTGGTTTTGCGGGATTTCGGGTCGAGCTGGATCATGACCCGACCGCCGCAGGCGTCGAGCTTGGCTTCGCCGGTTCGCATCAACACCGTCAACTGGCAGCCGACGAAGACGTTCTTGCCCTCCGACAACACCACCTTGTCGCCCTTCAGCACGAAGACCTCGTCAATGAGGTTGAACGTGCCGGTATCAGCGGTGGCTTCTTGTGTGCCGGACTGCAGGAAGACCTTGTCGGCGACGTCGATCTTCTCGATATCGGCATCGCCGCTCGAGATTGAGCCGCCACCGTCGGCCTTGTAGTGCACGACCATGCTGCCAGCCTGCAGCGTCGTCGTGCCCTGAACGACCTTGACGTTGCCGGTGAACTGGGCGGTGTTCGACTGCTGCTGGATTTCCAGCTTGTCGCTCTGGATTTGGATCGGCTTGTCGTTAGACAGCTGAAGCCCCTTCAGCTGGCTTTTCGTTTCCTGTGCTCCCGCAGCCGTCGCGGCCAGCACGAAGCCGGCGGCAAGCAGCGGGAGAATGGCATGTCTTTGCGCGGGTTCAGAAAATGCGGACATCGTGGCCCTACTTCTCTCTGTTGCGGATGGCGGCGGGATCGACATTGACGACGACGTCTCCCTCGAAGACGACGGTCCGCCCTTTATCCGTCATTCGCAGCGACTGCGCAACAATCGAAGCTTCCTTTGACTGGATGGATACGGGTTGCTGCGTCGACATGCGACCGCCGTTGATGTCGAGATGTGCGTCCTGGAAGGCGGCCTCGAGACCGGTGTTCAGACGGATGGTGAACGGCGCGGTCATGTCGAGGATGTTGCGGCCGCGGTCGTAGATGCCGGTTACGGCATCGACCTGGGCGACCAGCTTTTCGTTGACCGGCATTTTCGCCCGGATGTTCTCAAGCTGAATGATGTCGGGGTTCTTCATGTCCTGCAGCGCCCGATTGGCCTTCATCGAATAGCTGATGCCGTCGCGGTTGCGCCCGGAAATGGCCGGGTTCTTCATCACGACCTTGCCATCTTCGATCGTGGCGCTCTCGACATCGATCTCATCGGGCAGGTAGGTGGCGACGATCGAGACGACTGCGAAAATGGCGGCAATCAGAAGACCCAGCGCCGGCAGAGCGATCTTCAGGACGCGCACGCGCGCGGAATGCCGGGCCGCGCGACGGTAGGCTTCCATCGTCGTGACCGTCCGGTACTCGGCGGTTTGCAGGTCAGCGGCAGTGGTCAGCATGTGCCCTTGTTCGCAGCTTTCAGGTCTGTTGTCATAGCGCGCAGCGTCGGATCAGCCGCTTTCGTCCTGAACAGGATAACGGGCCCCATATGGAGATTATTCCTGAACAAACAATGGAAACCCGAAAAACGACTGAGATGATTTGCTATTTGCCCGGCTAATGCCATATCGATGAGGCATTTGGCAAATGGCGCAATCGTCGTTTGCCTCCAGAAATTGATCGCACGGGAACAATCGAGATGGATCAGCCCGCCATAGCCGACCGCAGGCAATTGCGCCGCAAGCTCACCTTCTGGCGCGTTGCCGCCATTACTGTTGCCGCGATCGCGGTCTTTGCTGCCATCGCATGGAACTGGCCCGCCACCTCGATTGAGGACCATGTCGCCCGCGTGTCGATCAGCGGCATCATAAAGGACGACCAGGAGCTTCTCGAACGGCTCGACCGCATTGCCAAGAACGAGCGAGCGAAGGCACTGGTGGTATCGATCACCTCGCCGGGTGGAACGACCTATGGTGGAGAGGTGATCTTCAAGGCTTTGCGCAAGGTTGCCGAGAAGAAGCCGGTCGTTGCAGACGTGCGCACGCTCGCCGCTTCCGCTGGCTACATGATCGCCGCCGCCGGCGACACGATCGTCGCTGGCGAGAGTTCGATTACCGGTTCGATCGGCGTCATCTTCCAATATCCCCAGCTAAAGGTGCTGATGGACAAACTTGGCGTTTCGCTCGACGAGATCAAGTCGGCGCCGCTGAAGGCCGAGCCTTCGCCGTTCCATCCCGCGAGCGAAGACGCCAAGGCGATGATTCGCCGGATGGTTGACGACAGCTATGCCTGGTTCGTCGATCTTGTGGCGCATCGTCGCAAGCTTCCGCGCGAGGAGGTGTTGCGGCTCGCCGATGGCAGCATCTATACCGGTCGGCAGGCGCTGCAAGCCAAGCTCGTCGACAGACTCGGCGGGGAAAACGAGATTCGTGACTACCTGGAGACGCGCAAGGTTGACCGGCGTCTACCTATGGTCGATTACGAGGCGCCCGGCCGTTCCGGCCTGTTCGGCCTCGGTCTCGATGCGGCCGATTGGCTGAAAGGATTCTCCGGTATCGGATTCGGCCCGTCCGAGGTGCTCGAAAAGCTCGGCGGCGAAAAGTTGTTTCTTGACGGTCTTGTCTCCGTTTGGCAGGTTGGACGTGATTGAAAAGACAAGCGTTTTGAGGGGACAGCCGTGATCAAGTCAGAATTGGTACAGATCGTCGCCGCTCGCAATCCACATCTTTATCATCGAGACGTCGAGAACATCGTCAACGCGGTGCTGGACGAAATCACCGATGCGCTCGCCGCCGGCAACCGCGTGGAGCTTCGCGGCTTCGGTGCTTTCTCGGTGAAAAACCGCCCTTCACGCTCGGGGCGCAATCCCCGCACCGGTGATGCCGTGTTTGTCGAGGAGAAGTGGGTGCCCTTCTTCAAGACCGGCAAGGAACTGCGCGAACGGCTGAACCCCAATCATGCGGACGACGACGCCGATTGACGTCGGCGTGCCGCGCCCATCAACCAGCCCGATTGCGGGAGGCGGCTCCATGCTCAAGAAAATCATCAACATTGTCGTGCTGGCGCCGATCGGCATCATATTGATCGTGCTGTCGGTCGCCAATCGCCAGCCGGTGCGCCTAGCGCTCAACCCGTTCCGGCCGGAGGACACGGTGCTATCGATGACAGCACCGTTCTTCGTCTATCTCTTCCTGGCGCTGATCCTCGGCATTGTGCTCGGCGCAGCCGCAACCTGGATCAGTCAGCACAAATACCGCAAGCGCGCCCGCACCGAGGCCAGCGAGGCGGTAAAATGGCAGACCGAGGCGGACAAGCAGAAGGCGCGCGCCGAGACGCTTGCCGCGCAAAACCTGCTGTCCGCGCCGAAGTAGGCCGCTCGCGCCCGAAAGGATCAGGCGTTGGCGCCGCCATTCAGCCGCTGGCCTAGGTCTGCGAAGAATTGGGCGGCGAGCTTCTTCGAGGTGGAATCGATCAGGCGCGAGCCGAGTTGCGCCAGCTTGCCGCCGATCTGGGCGTTCACCGTATAGCTCAGGACCGTCTCGTTACCATCTTCGGCGAGCTTCACATCGGCGCCGCCCTTGGCAAAGCCCGCGATGCCGCCCTTGCCCTCGCCGGAGATCGTGTAGCTTTCCGGCGGGTTGAGCTCGGAGAGCGTGACCTCGCCGTTGAAGGTCGCAGAGACCGGGCCAATCTTGATCTTGACGGTGGCTTCGAGCTCGGTTGGGGACTTCATTGTCAGCGACTGGCAGCCCGGAATGCAGGCCTTCAACGTCTCGGGATCGTTGAGTGCGGCCCACACGGCTTCGCGGGGGGCGGCGATGCGCTCTTCACCTGACATGTCCATGACGTTCCTCCTCCTCTTGGCCGGGCCTTGCCGATTTATCGCAGATCGCAAAGCGCTTTGCCAAGTGGGACTTTGCCAAGCGGGGCTGTGGTGCTATTTGGTCTGGCTTTCCCGCGGACCACCGTCCGCTATCTCATCGATCGAAAACGGACCGCGACGTGAAGGACAAGAACCGCCGGCAGAAGAAGGGCCCCGCCGTGGCTGGCGCCGCGCGATCTGGCGAGCGCATTCGCCAGGCGTCACCGATTCGTGCGGCGGGCGCCAAGCCGCAAGCCAAGGCGGTTGCCAAGCACGCAGGCGCCGCACGCGTCGAGCCGGCCAAGCGGCAAGACTTCGGTGTTGACGCCGCCAAGGCGGTGCCCGAACGGGCCGCGCGCCCGGCGGCATCCCAGCCCCCCGAACAGCAGCGCAAGCTGATCGCCCGCACCGGCGAGAAGCCGGCAGAACGGGTGCCGGTCATCCTCGAGACGGCCGGGTCCAACGACTACCGCCTCATCGACAGCGGCGCCGGCGAGAAGCTCGAGCAGTATGGTCCCTATCGGATCGTGCGCCCCGAGGCACAGGCGCTATGGCCGCGCAGCCTGCCGGCGCATGTCTGGGAGAAGGCGGATGCGGTGTTCACCGGCGACACCGACGAGGACGGCATGGGCCGCTGGCGCTTTCCCGGGACGGCCCTCGGCGAGACCTGGCCGATGCGGCTGCTCGATTGCGATTTCCACGGCCGTTTCACCGCTTTCCGCCATGTTGGCGTATTTCCGGAGCAGCTGGCGCACTGGAGCTGGATGAAGGCGCGGATCGAGGCGGCCGACCGGCCGCTGAAGGTCTTGAACCTGTTCGGCTATACCGGCGTCGCTTCGCTCGTCGCCGCCCGCGCCGGTGCCGAAGTGACCCATGTCGACGCGTCGAAGAAGGCGATCGGCTGGGCCCGTGAAAACCAGGTGCTTGGGCGCGGAGAAACCTTGCCGATCCGCTGGATCTGCGAGGATGCGATGAAGTTCATCCTGCGCGAGGAGCGCCGCGGCAGCCGCTACGACATCATCCTCGCCGATCCCCCGAAATTCGGCCGCGGTCCGAACGGCGAGGTGTGGCAGCTCTTCGACAACCTTCCGCTGATGCTGGACGTCTGCCGCGAGATACTTTCGCCGGACGAGGCCGCCCTCGTGTTGACCGCTTATTCGATCCGGGCGAGCTTCTACTCCATTCACGAACTGATGCGCGAAACGATGCGCGGCCGCGGCGGGCTGGTCGAGTCCGGCGAACTTGTCATCCGCGAGGGCGGCACCGACGGCAGAACGGTCGGCCGTGCCCTTTCGACATCCCTCTTCAGCCGTTGGACTTCCGCATGAGCGAACATCACCACCGCGATCAGGGCCCCCACCGCGTGGGGCAGGTGAAGGAGGTCACGAGCCTCGCCAACCCGATCGTCAAGGACATCAAGGCGCTGGCGCAGAAGAAGGCGCGCGACGAAACGAAATCCTTCATCGCCGAAGGGCTGAAGCTCGTGATCGACGCGCTCGAGCTCGGCTGGACGATCCGCACGCTCGTCTATGCGAAGGCCGCCAAGGGCAAGCCGCAGGTCGAGCAGGTCGCGGCAAAGACCTTTGCCAAGGGCGGGCTGGTGCTGGAAGTCAGCGAGAAGGTGATGTCGACGATCACCCGGCGCGACAATCCGCAGATGGTGATCGGCGTGTTCGAGCAGCGCTATACCTCCTTGAAGGACTTCCGCCCGAAGGCGGGCGAGACCTATGTGGCGCTCGACCGGGTGCGTGACCCGGGCAACCTGGGCACGATCATCCGCACGGCGGACGCGGCAGGCGCCTCCGGCGTGATCCTCGTCGGCGAGACGACGGATCCGTTCTCGCTGGAAACGGTGCGCGCGACCATGGGGTCGGTGTTTGCCATGCCCGTCGCCAAAACCTCGGTCGGCGACTTTCTGCGGTGGAAGAAGGAGGCGGGCGTCAAGGTCGTCGCCACCCATCTTGCCGGGGCCGTCGATTACCGCACGATCGACTACAGGAAGCAGCCGGTCGTGCTCCTGATGGGCAACGAGCAGGCGGGCATTCCCGAGGAACTGGCACGTGAAGCCGATGCGCTCGCGCGCATTCCCCAGGCGGGGCGTGCCGATTCTCTCAACCTGGCGATCGCCACCGGCATCATGGTGTTTGAGGCACGTCGCCACCTCCTGTCGCTGGACGAGCCGAAATGACCGGGCGCGCACCGTTCTTCTCCCGGCCGGTTCCGGTCGTCGTGTTCATCATCGTCGCCGTCCTCATCGACCAGTTCATCAAGATGGCCGTGGAGGCATGGCTGCCGTTGGAGCAGCCGGTGCATGTGCTTCCGATGCTGGCGTTGTACCGGACCTACAATTTTGGTGTCGCCTTTTCGATGCTGTCGGGCATGGAGGGCTGGTTCATCGTCGGCCTGAGGCTCGTCGTCGTCGCCTTCGTCACCTGGCTCTGGCGGCAGACGCCCAAGGAACGGGGGCTGGCCCACGCGGGTTACGCGCTGATCATCGCCGGCGCGCTCGGCAACCTCGTCGATCGCATCCTGTTCGGCTATGTGATCGACTATGTGCTGTTCTACACCGCGACCTGGTCGTTTGCCGTGTTCAACCTCGCCGACAGCTTCATCACCATCGGCGCGGGCATCATCCTGCTGGACGAGTTGCTGCAGTCGCGCGGGCGCCGGCACAAGGCCTGATCGTTAAAATCCGATCGGTTTGCTGAAGCGGATCTGAACGCCTGTCGTGCTATCCGGGCACGCATGAGCGAACCGGCGAAGCTTCAAGACCGGCTCAAGGCGGAATTCGCTGACGAGCCGGGTGACGAAGGACAGCCGTCCCACGACAGAGGGGCGGAGGCTGTCGACGATGCGTTGCTGCCAACTTCCTCCCCTATAGCTCGGGCGGACCATCACGCTATGCTGACCGGGGCCGTCGCTTGCCTCGTCCTTCTGTCAACCGGCCTCGTTCTGGCAACCGGCATCCTACAGGGGTTTCATGTCGCAGCGCTTAGCCTGGGTGTGGCCGGACTGGCTGCAATGCTGCTTCTTTTGCGCAGTGGCCGCAGCGCCGATCGGCGCGTGAGGCACCATGCCGAGCGCCACCACGATCGCGCCTGGGAACAGAGCGAAACGGCGGCGGTTGCTGCGGCTATCCATGACATCCTGCGCGATATCGTCCTTGTGCGTTCGCTGGACGGACGGATCATCCGCGCCAATGCGGTTCTCAGCGATCTCGTCGGTATCGCGGATCCGATCGGCCTGACCTGCACGCGGATCGGCCTCGACATTCACACTGAGGTCCTGCCGCATCACTACGACGTGAAGATCGCGGCGCCCGGCGGCACGCGCATCTATGCATGGCACGACATCACCGTCCGTGATCCGGTGACCGGCGAACTGGCAATCCACAGCATCGCCCGCGACGTTACCGAGGAACGCAAAGCCGAGACCCAGCGCGAGCTCGCTCTCAGCAAGGCAGAGGTTGAAAGCGAGGCGAAATCCAGGCTGCTTGCGACTGTCAGCCACGAGATCCGTACACCGCTGTCGGGTATCCTCGGAATGTCGCATCTGATTGGGCAAACACGATTGACGGCGGAGCAAAAGAACTATCTCGCCGGCATCCGCCAGTCCGGTCACGCGCTCGTCCAGCTCGTCGACGACTTGCTCGACTTCTCTACGATCGAGGCAGGGCGGTTCCAACTGCGCCCGAGCGAGGAGCCTATCCGTCCGCTCCTGGAGGGCGTCGTCGAGATGCTGTCGCCGCGCGCGCACGAGAAGGGGATCGAGATCGGATCGTTCGTCTCGGCCGAAGTCCCACCAGTGATCCTCTTCGACGGACCGCGTCTGCGGCAAGTCCTCTACAACGTGATCGGCAATGCGGTGAAGTTCACGGCAACCGGTGGTGTATTTCTCGAGACGACAATCGAACCAGACCATCTCGCCGTCAAAGTCACCGATACGGGCCCGGGGATGACGGCCGAGGAGCAGGCGCGTGTCTTCGAGGCATTCGAACAGGCGGGAGGAGCGTCTCAGCGTCGCGGAGGAGCAGGGCTCGGCCTAGCGATTTCCGCCCGTATCCTGCGCGAGGCCGGTGGAGCGCTGACGCTTGAAAGCCGGCCCGGACGCGGGTCCACCTTCACGATCCGCATGCCGGCAGCATTGACACTCGCGGCAACGGGCGGAAGGGCAGGGCCGCTGCGGGGCTCGTCAGTGTTTCTGTATGCGCCCGACGGGCCTGTAGCGAGGGCACTGCAGCGCACGATCGAGACACTTGGCGGCACGTGCAGGCACGTGGGAACCCTCACCGATGCGCTGGAGTTCGCAAAGGGAGATGCCGCAACGTTGACCGACATCATCGTCGACAACCGGCTTTCCGGCGAATTCCGGCGGGAGCTCGCCGATCTTCCCGCCCTTAGCGACCGGCGCATCCGCCGTGTCTATCTCGTCAACCCGGAAGAGCGGACCGGCCGGGCGCTGGGCAATGGCGAGGGCTACGATGCCTGGCTCATCCGCCCGTTGCGCGAGCGTTCTCTGGTTGAAGTGTTGCGGGGTCGCATGAAGGGGATCGAGGTCCGCGACGCGATCAACGACAACCGGCCGGTGTTAAGTGCGCCGGCAGTCGAACCGGTCTCGCAGCCGAGAAAAATGGGGCGGATTCTTCTTGCGGAAGACGATCCGGTGAACGCCATGCTGGTGCGTTCGATGCTGGCGAAGGCAGGCTTCGAAGTGAGCGTCGTCGATAGCTTCCCGTTGTTGCTTTCCGCTCTCGATGCGCCGGGTGGGCGGCCGCACCTGATCATCACGGATCTGACCATGCCGGGTGGCGAAGGGGCCGATGTGTTGCGCCGAATAACCTGCGAAGAGATGACTGTTCCGGTCGTCGTCCTGACGGCCGAGGGGCGGCGCGGCCTGCATGAGGAGTTGATCTCGTGCGGAGCGGCGGCCGTCCTGGTCAAGCCTGCCGAACCGAAGGCGCTCCTCGCCGAAGTCTCCCGGTTGATCGGGACAGAAAAGAGATCCTGACCGCCCTTCATGTTCCGTCCCGACAACTTCTTGTCGGCCAGGTGTCGGAGCTCTATGTACGGTCAGTCCAATGTCACTGTCCTGTTGCAGATTCGTGCTTTAAGACACGCAGTAAACTTGAGCGGGAAGTCGCCAATGACTGTCGAATTCGCAGACCCAAACGTGTTGGTCGAAGTCGCCCCGGCGACGTGCCAGGTTTCCACCCGCAAGGATGCGGATGTCCTTGGCCGGATCGGCCATCTGGAGACGCGGCTGGCGCGGACCAATGCCGAGATCGACGCGGCACAGGCTGTGCGCTACCGCGTATTCGTCGAGGAGATGAGTGCGCAGATCGCTCCCGATGCGATGCGACGCAAGCGCGACATCGACGCCTGGGACATGGTCTGCGACCACCTGCTCGTGCTCGACACCACGATCGAAGGCGACGCCGAGGAACAGATCGTCGGTACTTACCGGCTGCTGCGACAGGACGTTGCGAAGGGTTCTGGCGGCTTTTATTCGCAGTCCGAATTCGACCTTGAACCGCTGCTGGCGCGCCAAGCGGAAAAGCGCTTCATGGAGCTCGGCCGCTCCTGCGTGCTGCCACAATACCGGACCAAGCGGACGGTGGAGTTGCTCTGGCAGGGGGCCTGGGCCTATGCGCTGAAGCATCGGGTCGATGCCATGTTCGGCTGCGGCTCGTTCGGCGGCGTCGTGCCCGAGGAACATGCGCTGGCGCTCTCCTTCCTGCACCAGAACCTGCTGGCGCGCGATGAGTGGGGCGTCCGCGCCCATGCCGATCGTCACCGCACCATGGACCTGATGCCGAGCGAAGCGGTGAATGCGCGCAAGGCGCTTGCCGCGATGCCGCCGTTGATCAAGGGTTACCTCAGGCTCGGCGCGATGATCGGCGACGGCGCCGTCGTGGACCACGCGTTCCGAACGACGGATGTGTTGATCGTGCTCCCGATCGGCAAAATCTCTGGCCGCTACATCAACTACTATGGTGCCGATGCCGGCCGGTTTGCGAGCTGAATCAACTCGCCGTACCGGATGTACCTGTCCGGCCGAGAAGATTTCTGTTGCCGTTTCGACCGGCCCTTCCCTGAGGAGGGAAGGGCGGTCGGGCCACGTTGTCAGACGCCGGCGTTGTACGCCGCGAGCGCCGCCATGTTGACGATGTCGCTATCCTTCGCGCCCATCGAGACGATCTGCACCGACTTGTCGAGGCCGACGAGCAGCGGGCCGATCACGGTCGAGCCGCCAAGTTCCTGCAGCATTTTCGTCGAGATCGACGCCGAGTGGAACGCCGGCATGACAAGCACGTTGCCAGGCCCGGAGAGGCGGCAGAACGGGTACTGTTCCATGATCTTCGGGTTCAGCGCCACGTCCGCGGCCATCTCGCCGTCGTATTCGAAGTCGACGCGGCGCTTGTCGAGGATTTTCACCGCTTCGCGCACGCGCTCGGAGCGCTCGCCGGTGGGGTGGCCGAAGGTGGAATAGGCGAGCATGGCGACGCGCGGCTCGTAGCCGAGCTTGCGGGCCAGCCCTGCGGCCTCCTCGGCGATGTCGGCCAGTTCTTCGGCCGAGGGCATGTCATGCACGGCCGTGTCCGCTACCAGGACGGTGCGGCCGCGGCAGAGCGCCAGCGACGCGCCGATGACGCGGTGGCCGGGCTTGGGATCGATGCACCGACGCACGTCTTCGAGCGCGGTGGAATAGTTGCGCGTTAGCCCCGTGACCATCCCGTCCGCATCGCCGAGCGCCACCATGCAGGCGGCGAAGTGGTTGCGGTCGTTGTTGATCAGGCGCTGGGCGTCGCGGAAGAGATAGCCCTTCCGTTGCAGGCGCGCATAGAGGTAGTCGGTATAGGCGTCGTTGCGCTTGGAGATGCGGGCGTTGAGCAGTTCTATACCCGAACGGTCGAGGTCGATGCCGGCCTTTTCCGCAACGCTGCGCATTCGCTCCTCGCGGCCAAGCAAGATGGCGGTGCCGAGCTGCTGGTTGGCGTAGGAGACGGCCGCGCGCATCATCTGCTCTTCCTCGCCCTCGGCGAAGACGACGCGCTTGGGATGGCGGCGCACGCGCGCATAGATGTTCTGCAGCGTCGAGGCGATCGGGTCGCGCCGGGCTTTCAGCTCGCGTGCATAGGCGTCGAGATCGAGCAGCGGCCGGCGGGCGACGCCGGTGTCCATGGCAGCTTTGGCGACGGCGACGGGGATCGCCGAGATCAGGCGCGGGTCGAACGGAACCGGGATGATGTATTGCGCGCCGAAGCGCGGGCGGTTGCCCTGATAGGCGGCGGCCACGTCGTCGGGCACGTCCTGCTTGGCGAGGCTTGCCAGCGCTTCGGCGGCTGCGATTTTCATCGCGTCGTTGATGGTGGTGGCACGCACGTCGAGCGCACCACGGAAGATATAGGGGAAGCCGAGGACGTTGTTGACCTGGTTCGGATAGTCGGAGCGGCCGGTGGCGACAATCGCGTCGTCGCGGATGCGGGCGACCTCTTCCGGGGTGATTTCCGGGTCCGGGTTGGCCATGGCAAAGATGATCGGGTGCGGTGCCATCGACTTCACCATCTCCGCCGTCAGCGCGCCCTTGGCCGAAAGGCCGAAGAAGACGTCGGCACCTGCCAGCGCGTCCTTGAGGCTGCGTCGGTCGGTCTTGACGGCGTGGGCCGACTTCCACTGGTTCATGCCCTCCTCGCGACCCTGGTAGATCACGCCCTTGGTGTCGCAGAGGATGACGTTTTCCGGATTGAAGCCCATCGCCTTGATGAGTTCGATGCAGGCAATTGCCGCCGCACCCGCGCCGTTGCAGACGAGCTTCGTCGTCTTGAAATCGCGCCCCGTCAGCGTCAGCGCATTGATCAGGCCGGCGGCGGCAATGATCGCGGTGCCGTGCTGGTCGTCGTGGAAGACGGGGATATCCATCAACTCACGCAAACGCTGCTCGATGATGAAGCAGTCGGGCGCCTTGATGTCTTCGAGGTTGATGCCGCCGAAGGAGGGGCCGAGATAACGCACGCAGTTGATGAACTCGTCGACGTTTTCGGTGTCGACCTCGAGATCGATCGAGTCGACATCGGCAAAGCGCTTGAACAGGACGGACTTGCCTTCCATCACCGGCTTGGAGGCGAGCGCCCCGAGATTGCCGAGCCCGAGGATTGCCGTGCCGTTGGAGATGACGGCGACCATGTTGCCGCGCGCCGTGTAGTCATAGGCGCGCGACGGATCCTCGGCGATCGCCTTGACGGGGACGGCGACTCCCGGGGAATAGGCAAGCGACAGGTCGCGCTGGGTCGCCATCGGCTTCGTCGGTGTGATTTCCAGTTTACCTGGCCGGCCGTGGGCGTGAAAATCCAGCGCTTCCTGATCAGTCACGCTCGCAACCGCCCGCTTCGTCTTGCCGGTCTCCGCCATCGTTCTCCCCATAATTTCTGGTCAAGCTCCTGTGGGAAGCGCACTGTGCGGCACCCTCAGGTGTTGTCTTCTATAGCGACCCGCGGCTAGGGTGACACTTCTTTTTTTGGATGAACAGTCTTTCCGTGAACGACCAGATCGTGCGCAACAGCGACATATTGACGACCGCCGAGCTCGCCAGCCATGCGAGCCGAGCATCGGCGACGCCGATGATGGAGCAATTCATCGAGATCAAGGCGAACAATCCCGACAGCCTGCTGTTCTACCGCATGGGGGATTTCTACGAGCTGTTCTTCCAGGACGCGGTAGACGCCGCGCGCGCGCTCGGGATTACGCTTACGAAGCGCGGCCAGCACATGGGGCAGGACATCCCCATGTGCGGTGTCCCGATCCATGCCGCTGACGACTACCTGCAGAAGCTGATCGCGCTCGGATTCCGCGTCGCCGTCTGCGAGCAGGTGGAGGATCCGGCCGAGGCGAAGAAGCGTGGCTCGAAGTCGGTCGTTCGCCGCGACGTCGTACGCCTCGTCACGCCGGGCACGCTAACTGAGGAAAAACTGCTCTCGCCGTCGGACGCCAACTACCTGATGACGCTCTCGCGCATCCGCGGCGGCGGAGACCCAACCCTTGCGCTCGCCTGGATCGATATATCGACTGGCGTGTTCCGGCTGGCGGAGACGACGCAGCAGCGGCTGCTCGCCGACATCCTGCGCATCGAGCCGCGTGAACTGATCGTGCCCGACACGCTGTTCCACGATCCGGAGTTCCGTCCCGTGGTCGACGTTCTCGGCCGGGTCGCCGTGCCCCAGCCGGCAGTGCTGTTCGACAGTGCCACGGCCGAGGGCCGCATCGCCCGCTACTTCGCCGTCGGCACGCTCGACGGCTTCGGCACCTTCTCGCGCGCCGAGCTTTCGGCGGCCTCGGCCGCCATCGCCTATGTCGAGAAGACGCAGATTTCCGAGCGGCCACCACTCGGGCCGCCGGAGCGGGAGAGCTCGGCCTCCACCCTTTTCATCGATCCGGCGACACGGGCGAATCTGGAACTGGTGCGCACGCTGTCCGGCGACAAGAACGGCACGCTGCTCAAGGCACTCGACCGCACCGTTACCAGTGGTGGCGCCCGGCTTCTGGCCGAGCGGCTGATGTCGCCGCTGACCGATCCGGAGCCGATCAACGAACGGCTTGATTCGATTGCGGCGCTGGCTGACCGGCCGTCCTTCGCTTCGGACTTGCGCGATGCTTTGAAGCTTCTACCGGATATGCCACGCGCGCTTTCTCGGCTGGCGCTCGGCCGCGGCGGACCGCGTGATCTCGGCGCCCTGCTGCACGGTTTGCGGGCCGCAGACGCCGTGGCGCGGCAGATGTCGACGCAGGGGCTGGATGGAGAGCTGGCGGCTGCACTTGCGGATATCGGTGCCCTGCCATCGGCGCTGGCGCAGAGACTTGAGGGCATGCTCGGCGATGAGTTGCCGCTCCTGAAGCGCGACGGCGGCTTCATCCGCGAGGGTGCGGACGCAGAGCTCGACGAAATGCGGGCATTGCGCGACCAATCGCGCCGGGTGATCGCCGGGCTGCAGCTGCAATACGCCGAGGAAACCGGCGTCAAGTCGCTGAAGATCAAGCACAACAACGTTCTCGGCTATTTCATCGAGGTGTCGGCCGGCAACGCCTCGGCGCTGACGGATGGCGATGAGGCGAAGGCCCGCTTCATCCATCGACAGACGATGGCGGGCGCGATGCGCTTCACAACGACCGTGCTGTCGGAATTGGAAACGAAGATCGCCAACGCGGCCGACCGGACCCTGGCGATCGAGCTTGCCGCCTTCGATGCGCTGAGTGAGGCGGTCGTTGCGCAAGCTGACGCGATCAAGGCAGCAGCGCGGGCGCTCTCCGTCGTCGACGTCTCGCAAGGCCTGGCGGTGCTAGCCGAAGAGCAGGCCTATTGCCGCCCGGTCGTTGATCGCTCCAAGATGTTTGCCATTGTCGGCGGCCGCCATCCGGTGGTCGAGCAGGCGCTGCGCAAGCAGGCGGGCAATCCCTTCGTCGCCAATTCCTGCGACCTTTCGCCGAACGGCGGGCAAGACGGCAGGGGCGATGGGGCGATCTGGCTTTTGACCGGCCCGAACATGGGCGGCAAGTCGACCTTCCTGCGCCAGAACGCGCTCATCGCCATCCTGGCGCAGATGGGCTGCTATGTTCCCGCCGAAAGCGCGCATATCGGTGTCGTTGACCGGCTGTTTTCGCGCGTCGGCGCGTCCGACGATCTGGCGCGCGGCCGCTCGACCTTCATGGTCGAGATGGTCGAAACGGCGGCGATCCTCAATCAGGCGACGGAGCATTCGCTCGTCATCCTCGACGAGATCGGTCGGGGGACTGCGACCTTCGACGGCCTGTCGATCGCCTGGGCTGCCGTCGAGCACCTGCATGAGGCCAACCGCTGCCGCGGCCTGTTCGCCACGCACTTCCACGAGCTGACGGTGCTGTCGGAAAAGCTCGCCCGCCTTTCCAATGCCACGATGCGGGTGAAGGAGTGGGACGGCGAGGTGATCTTCCTGCACGAGGTCGGCCCGGGCGCGGCCGATCGCTCCTACGGCATCCAGGTGGCGCGGCTTGCCGGCCTGCCGGCCTCCGTCGTGGCGCGGGCGAAGGACGTGCTGGCGAAGCTCGAAGACGCCGACCGCAAGAACCCGGCCAGCCAGCTGATCGACGACTTGCCGCTGTTCCAGGTGGCGGTACGCCGCCAGGAGGGCGCAAGAAGCATCGGCGCTTCGAAGGTCGAGGAGATGCTGAAGGACTTCAGCCCCGACGACATGTCGCCGCGCGAGGCACTGGAGGCGCTCTATGCGCTGAAGAAGGAAATCGCCGGACGATAGGGCTTTGCGGCATCATGCAGCGGTGTCGTCAATGGCGACTTTTGGCCCATTGCGGACTTCACCTCAGGGCCGTGATGGCCACCCATTCGGTTGGCTTCCGGTCGTACGCGCCGCCCAACCAGACTTCACTTTCAATCTTCCGCCAAGGTGCTGAAGTTCGCCAGAGCGCCAACAACTCGTCTGGCGATAGATAGCTGTAATAGCGACCGAGTGCGTCTGAGCCCTCTCCATCTCCCGCCTTGAAACTTGCCCAGACAACTCCGTTTTCGGTCAATGCCCGGTGAATTTTCTCGATCACACCGGCAAGCTCCGAACGGGGCACGTGGGTCAATGAAGCGCAAGCATATACGCCGTCATAAATAGCCACGGCATTCAACTCGTTAAATAGCATTGTCCTGACAGGCTGTCCGATTCGACGGGAGGCAATAACGGCGAGTTCGGACGAGCCATCAGTCGCGTCAAGATCGAAGCCTCTTTCGATGATGGCGGCTGCATCGACGCCGCCACCAGTCCCCAGTTCCAAGACTTTACCTACTGGCCTGCAACGGTCGAGAAAGCTGAATAGTCTCGGATTGGGCGCCCCTTCACCGGCAGCATATTCTTCCGCATTCGTGTTGTAGAAGCCCAGTGTCAGGTCGGTCACGGAAAGTGCTTACGTTCGTTGTGCTATGTAACATGTACTGCAACCATGAAAACGTAATTACCGCAACTGGCGCGATCCGGACGAGGGCGTACTCCAAAACGCTGGTGGCATCCGCTGCATAGCTCCGCGAAGTTTGCCCCCAAGCCTATGACTGTCGCTTGCGGCCAAAAAGGGCTATAGCCCATCAGCACCCAAGCGTGACGACGGACCAACAGAAGGCAGGCGGCCGGCATTCGATGGACAGCAAGGTTACGGCTCCGGCCCATTCGGGCCTGCTCGATGTGACCGCCCTGAAGGCGCGTTCCGAATTCATCGCGAGCGCGCATGCCGAATTTCGCGACCAGATGCGCCGGGCGCTGCTTGCCGAACTGAAGAAAGCCTATGCCGAGGGGCGTGAACAGGCGCGCGAACTGCTCTTTGTCGATGGCAGTGGCCTTGCCTGCGCCGCGCGTCTCTCCTGGCTGCAGGACCAGATCATCACGGTGCTGCATGATTTTGCCCTGAACCACGTCTTCAACGCAGCCATGGCGCCCGAGGCTGCGCGCATCACGGTGACCGCGGTCGGCGGCTACGGACGCGGCACGCTGGCGCCCGGATCGGACATCGATCTTCTTTTCCTGCTGCCGGCCAAGCCGGCACCGTGGAGCGAGCCGGCGATCGAGTTCATGCTCTACATTTTGTGGGACATGGGGTTCAAGGTCGGCCATGCGACGCGCAACATCGAGGAGTGCATCCAGCTCTCCAAGGGCGACATGACGATCCGCACGGCGATCCTCGAGGCCCGCTATCTCTGTGGCTCGCGCCCGCTGTTCGACGAGATGCGCGCCCGCTTCGAGCGTGAGATCATGCGGGGCACCGGTCCGGAGTTCATCGCCGCCAAGCTTACCGAGCGGGACGAGCGGCATCGCAAGGCGGGCGACACGCGCTATCTGGTCGAGCCGAACGTCAAGGAGGGCAAGGGCGGGCTTCGCGACCTGCACACGCTCTTCTGGATCGCCAAGTACTACTATCGTATCCACGACACCGAGGAACTGGTGAAGCTCGGCGTGCTCTCCCGTCATGAGTTCAAGCTGTTCCAGAAGGCGGACGACTTTCTCTGGGCGGTGCGCTGCCACCTGCATTTCCTGATGGGCAAGGCCGAGGAGCGGCTTTCCTTCGACGTGCAGCCCGAGATCGCGGCATCCCTTGGGTACCAGCCGCATCCGGGCCTTTCGGCGGTCGAGCGCTTCATGAAGCACTACTTCCTCGTCGCCAAGGACGTCGGCGACCTGACGCGCATCTTCTGCGCCACGCTCGAGGACCAACAGGCCAAGGACGCGCCGGGGATCTCGGCGGCGATCAGCCGCTTTACCCGCCGCAACCGCAAGATCGCCGGTTCGCTCGACTTCGTCGAGGACAGGGGACGCATCACCGTCGCCGATCCTGATGTCTTCAGGCGCGATCCGGTGAACCTGATCCGCCTGTTCCACATTGCCGATATCAACAAGCTCGAGTTTCACCCCGATGCGCTGAAGCTCGTCACGCGGTCGCTGAGGCTGGTCAACAACACTTTGCGCGAGAACGACGACGCCAACCGGCTGTTCCTGTCGATCCTGACGTCGCCGCGCGATCCGGCGCTGATCCTCCGGCGCATGAACGAGGCCGGCGTGCTCGGCCGCTTCATCCCCGATTTCGGCAAGATTGTCGCGATGATGCAGTTCAACATGTATCACCACTATACGGTCGACGAGCATCTGATCCGCTCGGTCGGCGTGCTTTCAGCGATCGATCAGGGGCGCGAGGCCGAGGCGCATCCGCTCACCGCGCAGATCATGCCGGGTATCGAGGATCGCGTCTCGCTTTATGTGGCGGTGCTGCTGCACGACGTTGCCAAGGGGCGGCCGGAGGACCATTCCGTCGCCGGCGCCCGAGTGGCGCGCAAGTTCTGCCAGCGCTTCGGGCTTTCGCCGAAGCAGACCGAAACGGTCGTCTGGCTGATCGAGGAGCACCTCATCATGTCGATGGTGGCGCAGACGCGTGACCTCAACGACCGCAAGACCATCGTCGACTTCGCCGACAAGGTGCGCTCGATGGAGCGGTTGAAGATGCTCTTGGTGCTGACGGTCTGCGACATCCGCGCGGTCGGCCCGGGTGTCTGGAACGGCTGGAAGGGGCAACTGCTGCGCACGCTCTATTACGAGACCGAACTGTTGCTTTCGGGTGGCTTCTCCGAGGTTTCCCGCAAGGAGCGCGCCCGGTTTGCACGCGAGAAGCTGCACGAGGCGCTCGGCGACTGGAGCCCGAAGGATCGCGAGGCCTACACTCATCTGCACTACGACCCCTACCTCCTGACGGTGCCGCTGGAGGATCAGGTGCGCCACGCCGAGTTCATCCGCGGGGCCGACAAGGCGGGTCAGGCTCTCGCGACCATGGTGCGGACGGATTCCTTCCACGCGATCACGGAAATCACAGTCCTGTCGCCGGACCATCCGAGGCTGCTGACGGTTATCGCCGGCGCCTGTGCCGCTGCCGGCGCAAACATCGTCGATGCACAAATCTTCACCACCTCGGACGGGCGCGCGCTGGACACGATCCTGGTCAATCGCGAATTTCCGAACGACGCCGACGAGATGCGCCGCGCGGCAAGCATCGGCAAGATGATCGAGGACGTGCTTTCCGGCCGCAAGCGGCTGCCGGAGGTTATCGCGACGCGGACGCGCGGCCGCAAGAGGTCGAAGACCTTCACCATTCCGCCCGCGGTGACGATCTCCAACACGTTGTCCAACAAGTTCACGGTGATCGAGATCGAGTGCCTTGACCGTCCAGGCCTTTTGTCTGAAGTGACCGCTGTGCTGTCCGACCTGTCGCTCGACATCGCTTCGGCACACATCACCACCTTCGGCGAGAAGGTGATCGACACTTTCTACGTGACCGATCTGCTCGGCCACAAGATTACCAACGAGAACCGGCAGGGCAACATTGTCGCCCGCCTAAAAGCTGTGATGGCTGAAGAGGCGGACGAAGCGCGCGACCGGATGCCATCAGGCATCCTTGCGCCGGTGGCCACGCAAGCAGGGACAAGAGCCAAGGAATGAGTCTGGTCAGGAAATTTGCGACCGTCGGCGGAGCAACGCTCGGCAGCCGCGTGATGGGGTTCGCCCGTGAAACCCTGATGGCGGCGGCTTTAGGCACCGGCCCGATGGCGGATGCGTTCTACGCGGCCTTCCGCTTTCCCAATCTCTTCCGTCGGCTCTTCGCCGAAGGGGCGTTCAATGCCGCCTTCGTGCCGCTCTTCGCCAAGGAGATCGAGGCGGGCGGCATCGACGGGGCGAAGCGTTTTTCGGAAGAGGTGTTCGGCGTCCTCTTCACCGTGCTGATGTTCATAACCGTCGCCATGGAGCTGGCGATGCCGCTGCTCGTGGCGTGGATTATCGCGCCGGGCTTCGTGGGCGATCCGGAGAAGTTCGACGTGACGGTGGAACTCGCCATCGTCATGTTCCCTTACCTGATGTGCATGTCGCTGACGGCGATGCTGTCAGGCATGTTGAACTCATTGCACCACTATTTCGCTGCGGCCGTCGCGCCCATCTTCCTCAACGTCGTCCTGATCGCTGCGTTGGGGCTTGCGCTCTACACCGGTGCCTCGCCGCTCGATACCGCCTGGTATCTCTCCTGGGGCGTGCTGCTTGCCGGCATCCTGCAGATGGCGGTGCTCTACGCGGGGGTGCGCCAGGCCGGGATGCGGATCGGTTTCCGCCGGCCGCGGATTACGCCGAACGTCAAGCGCCTGCTGTGGCTGGCATTGCCGGCGGCGGTCACGGGCGGTATCACCCAGATCAACCAGATCATTGGCCAAATGATTGCCTCGACCAAGGACGGGGCGATCTCGGTGCTGCAATATGCCGACCGTGTTTACCAACTGCCGCTCGGCGTCGTCGGCATTGCCGTCGGCGTCGTGCTTCTGCCGGAGCTGGCCCGGGCGCTGAAGGCGGGCCACGAGAAGGAGGCCGGCAACCTGCAGAATCGCTCGATGGAATTCGTACTGTTTCTGACGCTGCCGGCGGCCGGTGCGCTTTGGGTGATCTCGGACGAGATCGTGCGTGTCCTCTATGAGCGTGGTGCGTTTTCGCCGGAAACGACATCCGTCGTTGCCGGGACGCTTGCGATCTACGGGTTGGGGCTGCCGGGCTTCGTGATGATCAAGGCGCTAAATCCGGGCTTTTTCGCCCGCGAGGACACGAAGACGCCGATGCGCATCACGATGCTTTCGGTCGCCGTCAACTGCGTGCTGGCCATCTCGCTCTTTCCGTTCTTCTACGAGCGCGGGATTGCCACGGCAGAGGCGACCTCTGGCTGGCTGACGGCGATTTTCCTGTTCGTCACGCTCATCCGGCGCGGCCATTGGCCGCTCGACAAGGCGCTGGCCTCTCGTGTGGCGCGGCTGGTGATTGCGACAGTGATCATGGCGGCCAGCCTCAACTATGCCTCCGAGGCACTTGCCGGCTGGCTGGCCCCGACGTCGCCGCTGCTGGAACAGGTAAGCGCGCTCGGCGCACTGATCGCGCTCGCCATGGTTATCTATTTTGGCGTCGCATTCCTCATCGGCGGGGCTGATCTCGGCATGATCCGCCGTAACATCAAGCGCAAGGCAGCAGTGAACTCCGACCCCGCCGACGGTGGTGAATAAGCGCCGCTCACCGCATTGCCACGACTTTCGCTTTCGACCGGCTAACCTTGGCGAGACCGCGCCCCCGACCGCCGCCGCAATAGTGCCAGCGCCGACTCGGTCCGACATCGACATGGACAATTCCGTTACAGTAGGTACCGATGCCGCCGATGCCCGGGGCCGACTTGGCCGCGGCGACAATTTTGCGCACCGACACACCGGGAACGCGGATGTCGGCTGCCATGCATTTGCGGTGATAGGAGCCGCGGCGACCGCCGGATCGATGTCCGGACGTGACAAGCGGGCGCCGGCCCGTCTGGGCGGCGATGTGCGCCAGCACGGCTTGCAGTCTGCCCGGGAAACAACTGTGCCGAACACGGGGGGTCTGCGTTGCATAGGCCAGCGTGACCCGGGCCTTCGGCGGCCGCAACGGCGCCTTCAGTTCGCCGCCGGCCTGCGCCTCGCCCATGACGAGTGACGAGAGCGTGAACAGGCCGGCCAGTAGGATGGAACAGGCATTTCGCATGATACCTCTCCCTTATTTTTGCCCGTCAGACGTGCTGAGCGGGGTCCCCTTCTGCCCCAACGAGAATTGAAATCCGGAAAATGGCTTTTGTGCGGATAAAATTGCTAATATTAGATAATACTTATGGTGTAGGGGTGGGCGCAGATGGCAGGTTTGCCCGGTTACACGCGCTGCCCCTTGCTCACACCCGGCATCGCCCCTTGATTGTGATTTCCCTGCCGTGCATAAGCGCCGCGTAAACCAGTTGCAGCAGCCGCTGCTTGGGCCCTCCACCAGCCTCACGAGGACAATATGACCGCTTTCAAGCCGCTCGTCTTTTCCGGCGTCCAGCCGACGGGCAACCTCCATCTCGGAAACTACCTCGGCGCGATTCGCAAGTTCGTGGCATTGCAGGAAAACAACGACTGCATCTATTGCGTCGTCGACCTGCACTCGATCACTGCGCAGCTCGTCCACGAGGACCTGCCCGGCCAGATCCGCTCAATCGCGGCGGCGTTCATCGCGTCCGGCATCGATCCGGAAAAGCATATTGTTTTCAATCAGTCGGCCGTACCGCACCACGCCGAGCTCGCCTGGGTTTTTAACTGCGTCGCCCGCATCGGCTGGATGAACCGCATGACCCAGTTCAAGGACAAGGCCGGCAAGGACCGCGAGAATGCTTCGCTGGGACTGCTGGCCTATCCGAGCCTGATGGCAGCCGACATCCTCGTTTATCGCGCCACCCACGTACCGGTCGGAGACGACCAGAAACAGCATCTTGAGCTCGCGCGCGACATCGCCATGAAGTTCAATCTGGACTTCAAGGATAAGATCCGCCGCACCGGTACTGGTGTCGACATCGTGGTCGGGGAAGAGCCGGTGCATGCCTATTTCCCGATGGTCGAGCCGATGATCGAGGGGCCGGCGCCACGCGTCATGTCCTTGCGCGACGGCACGAAGAAAATGTCGAAGTCCGACCCGTCCGACCTGTCGCGCATCAACCTGATGGATGATGCCGATACGATCTCGAAGAAGATCCGCAAGGCCAAGACCGACCCGGACGCATTGCCGAGCGAGGTTGATGGGCTGAAGGGGCGGCCCGAGGCGGAGAATCTCGTCGGCATCTATGCCGCACTCGCCGACACGTCGAAGGCTAATGTGCTTGCCCAGTTCGGCGGCCAGCAGTTTTCCGCCTTCAAGCCTGCGTTGGTCGATCTCGCCGTCAACGTGCTTTCGCCGATCAACGACGAAATGCGCCGCCTGATGACGGACACCAGCCACATCGACGCCATCCTGCGCAAGGGCGGCGAGCGTGCGCGGGAGCGGGCCGAGAAAACGATGGGCGAAGTGGCCGATATTATCGGCTTCTTGCGCTGAGAACACAGCATACCCCTTTCTCTTCCGAGGGAGGGGTATGGCCCTCTGATGCCGTCCCAAAGGATTGCGTGAGGGGTTAGTAAGTCAGGATGGCTGCACGACGTTGACGCTTGCCAATTCCCATCGCAGCGATTTGGTATAAGCTCAAATGGAATCGGCCGGAAGGTGAATGCACAATGGTATCGCGACGACTTTCACGCCTGGAAGGCCATCGCCGGAAGTTTCTGGCGATCGTCGACGAAACGCCCGAGTGTCAGCGTGCTACCCATTACGCCGCGGCGCGGGCGAAGAACTCCAGCGGCGCGGTGGTGCTGCTCTATGTGATACCCGCCGGCGACTTTCGTGAATGGCTCGGCGTTGAGGAAATCATGCGGGCCGAGGCGCGCGAGGAAGCCGAGGCAATTCTTGCAAAGGTCGCCCAGTCGCTGCGCGAGACGCTCGGTATCGAACCGGAAACGGTGATCCGCGAAGGAAACGCCTCCGAGCAGATCAACGCCCAGATCGAAGAAGATCAGGACATCGCTATCTTAGTGCTGGCGGCAGGCTCGGCGAAGGAAGGCCCGGGGCCGCTCGTCTCGTCGCTCGCCGGCCGCAGTGCCGCCTTTCCGATTCCGGTGACAGTCATACCGCAGGAGTTGACGGACGAGGAGCTCGATGCGCTGAGCTGATCGGCTCGCGACAATCAGAGAAGGATTGATTGCTGGTCCCTTGATGCGGCGGTCGGAAAAGTCTATTTTTCTTTTGAATGGTTCTAAACAGTTTGCCGCGGGCCCGAAGCCTGGCAGTACGGAGACGAGACGATGTTCATCCAGACTGAAACCACGCCGAACCCGGCGACCCTGAAGTTCCTGCCCGGCAAGGTCGTGTTGGAGCAGGGTACGGCCGAGTTTCGCGACGAGACGGATGCGGCGACAGCATCGCCGCTTGCCGCCCGCCTCTTCGCCGTGCCCGGCGTCACCGGTGTTTTCTTCGGCTATGACTTCATCACGGTCACCAAGGACAACGCGGACTGGCAGCATCTGAAGCCGGCAATCCTCGGCACGATCATGGAGCACTTCATGTCCGGGCAGCCGGTTCTTGCCGGTGGCGCGTTGGCAAGCGAGGAGAACGAGGAAGGCGAGTTCTACGACGAAGGCGACGAGGCAATCGTCGCGACGATCAAGGAACTGCTTGCTACCCGCGTCCGTCCGGCGGTTGCGCAGGATGGCGGCGATATCACATTCAAGGGTTATCGCGACGGCCGCGTCTATCTCAACATGAAGGGCGCCTGCTCAGGCTGCCCGTCGTCCACAGCCACGCTGAAGCACGGTGTGCAGAAGCTGTTGCACCATTTCGTACCGGAAGTGCAGGAAGTTGAAGCTGTCATGTGATTTTCGGCACCCGCTGCATGGGTGCCACCAATGATCCTGCTGGCAATCGATACATCCGGCAGCGGCTGCTATGTGGCCATCTACGATAGCGATGCAGACAGGACGCTCGGCATTGGCGGCGAGGAAATAGGCCGCGGCCATGCCGAGCGCCTCATGGACTTTACCGATCAAGCGCTTGCAAACGCTGGCGTCGACCTGCTGCAGATCGAGCGGATCGCCGTCACGATCGGTCCAGGCTCTTTTACCGGCATTCGCGTCGGCGTCGCGGCAACGCGCGGCCTGTCGCTGGCGCTCGGCATACCCTCCGTCGGCATCACGACGCTTGCAGTCCTTGCCAGCCAGCATCTGCGCGATCATCCGGGCGCGCCGGTATTCGTCGCGATGGATGCCAAACGCGGTGAAGCCTATTGCCAGGCCTTTTCGTCGGATGGTCTGCCCGCCAGCGAGGCAGCCGTTCTTTCTCTTGATGACGCCAAGGCCGCAGCCGCGCTTGCCGGCGGCACCGTCGTCGGTTCGGCTGCGCCGTTGCTTTCCGGTGGCGAGCCGGCCAGTCTGGTCGACGGACTTTCCATCGAAGTGGTCGCGCGTCTCGGCGCGCTTGCCGATCCTGCGGCCGACCGGCCGAAGCCACTCTATCTCCGCGGCCCGGACGCCAAGCCCCAGGCCGGTTTTGCCATAGCGAGGGCCTGATTGCCGTGGCGTTGACTGACTATTTCATTCGCAAACCCGAGTTCGAAATCTTCCCAATCGAGGCGGGCGATCGCGGTGTGGCGGCAAGCCTGCACAAGGCGCGTTTCGCCCGCGCCTGGAGCGATGGCGAATTCCATTCGCTGCTCGCCCAGGACACGGTGTTCGGCTTCGTCGCCTGGCAGGTGAACGCCCTGACGGGCCGCCCTGCCGGCGGTTTCGTGCTGGCGCGAGCGACGGCGGGCGAGGCCGAAATCCTGACGATTGGCGTTGATGCACGTTTCGAGCGGGGCGGCCTTGGATGGCGCCTCATGCAGGCGGCGCTGCGTGAGGCGCGCATGCGCGGCGCAGACGAGATCTTTCTCGAAGTGGATGAGGGCAACATTGCCGCTCTCAAGCTCTACGACAAGCTCGGCTTTGCCAAGGTCGGTGAACGAAAAGCCTATTACGAAGGGGCCGGCGGACGGTCCACGGCGCTTGTCATGCGGCGCGTTCTTCGCTAGTCCCCTTGTGACAGGATGCAGCGTTCCAACGCCTATCCGGGCGTGCTTGCAAAGGGAAACTGGACGAAATGACGGAATTGGGGAAAACGCTGGAAGAGCTTTGCGTCGAGCGCGGCATGCGCATGACCGAGCAGCGCCGCGTCATTGCCCGGGTGCTGGAGAACTCGGCCGACCACCCCGACGTTGAGGAACTCTATCGCCGCTCGTCCGATGTCGACCCGGGCATTTCGATCTCCACGGTCTACCGCACCGTGAAGCTGTTCGAGGACGCCGGCATCATCGAGCGCCATGACTTCCGCGACGGGCGTTCGCGCTACGAAACGGTTCCCGAGGAACACCATGACCACCTGATCGATCTGAAGAGCGGCAGGGTGATCGAGTTCCATTCTTCGGAGATCGAGGCGCTGCAGGAAAGGATCGCGCGCGAGCATGGCTTCAAGCTCGTTGACCACCGGCTGGAACTCTATGGCGTGCCGCTGAAGAAGGAGGGCGAGTAAGGCGGTCGGCCGAGGCGTGCCCGCCTGCTTGCAGGACCTGCTTGATCTCCTGGCTCCGCATCGCTCTTTCCCTCTCCTGTCTTCTGGCCGCAACGCTGGTGCTGCTGCCGGTCCAGCTCGTTTCGCTCCATTTCGACTGGACGCTCCGGCGTCGCATCCCCCGGCTGTGGCACCGTATGGCCTGCCGGATGATCGGCCTGCACGTGCGCGTCCACGGAACATTGGAAAAGCGCCGACCACTGATGCTGGCCGCCAACCACGCTTCCTGGAAAGACATCCTCGTGCTTGGCGCGATCGCCGACGTCGTCTACATCGCCAAGTCGGAGGTGCGGGATTGGCCGGTCTTCGGTCTCCTCGCCCGCCTGCAGGCTTCCATCTTTGTGGTGCGCGAGGAGAAGCGAAAGACCGGCGAGCAGGTCAACGAGATCGGGAGGCGTCTTGCCGACGGCGAAATCGTCGTCCTGTTTCCGGAAGGGACGACCTCCGACGGCAACCGGCTGCTGGAGATCAAGACCTCCTTGTTCGGTGCCGCCGCCACCGCCGCATCTGCGGCACCTGATAGCACGGTGTTCATCCAGCCGGTCTCGATTGCCTATACCGGCGTCCATGGCATGGCGATGGGGCGCTACCATCGCCCGATCGCCGCCTGGCCCGGTGACATCGAGATGATGCCGCACCTTATGGGTATCCTGAAGGAGGGCGCGCTCGACGTGGATGTCGATTTCGGCGAGATGATCGCCTACGGCCCGTCGAGCAACCGCAAGGTCGTCAGCCGCGCGGTGGAGGCGCGAATCCGCAAGATGCTCGGCGATCGCCTGCGCGGGCGGTGAAAGGGCTTCATTTTCCGGGCCATTTCGACTAAAGAGCCGCCATGACCGACCAGATTTCCGCAACCGAGGCGGCCGAGCAGCAGGCGCCAGCAATCGCCAACACCCGCAAGGTGTTCGTGAAGACCTATGGCTGCCAGATGAACGTCTACGACAGTGAACGCATGACGGATGCGCTGTCGAAGGACGGCTACGAGGCGACGACCACGCTCGAGGACGCCGACCTGGTGCTCCTCAACACCTGCCACATCCGCGAGAAGGCGGCGGAAAAGGTCTATTCGCAGCTGGGCCGCCTGCGCGACATGAAGAAGGCGCGCGCCAAGGAAGGCCGCGAACTCGTCATCGGCGTCACCGGCTGCGTCGCCCAGGCCGAGGGGGACGAGATCCTGCGCCGCGCCCCGGCGGTTGACCTCGTCATCGGCCCGCAGACCTATCATCGCCTGCCCGAAGCGCTGAAGCGCGCCAAAATGGGTGAACGCGTGGTCGAGACCGACTATGCGATCGAGGACAAGTTCGACCATCTTCCGGCGCCGCAGAAGGCGCAGACCCGCGCGCGCGGCGTCACGGCGTTCCTGACGGTGCAGGAGGGGTGCGACAAGTTCTGCACTTTCTGCGTGGTGCCCTATACGCGCGGCTCCGAGGTCTCCCGCCCGATGGCCAAGATCCTCGCCGAGGCGGAGAGACTGGTCGAGGCCGGTGTTCGCGAGATCACGCTGCTCGGCCAGAACGTCAACGCCTGGCACGGTGCCGGTCCTGATGGCGGCGAACTGGGCCTCGGCGCCTTGCTCGCACAGCTCTCCGCAATCGAGGGGTTGGCCCGCATCCGCTACACGACGAGCCATCCGCGCGACATGGACGAGGCGTTGATCGCCGCTCACCGCGATTTGCCGAAGCTCATGCCCTATCTGCATCTGCCGGTGCAGTCGGGCTCGGATCGCATTCTCAAGGCGATGAACCGTCGCCATACCGCGGCGGAATATGTCGCTCTGATCGAGCGCATCCGCGCCGTTCAGCCGGATCTCGCCATTTCCGGCGACTTCATCGTCGGCTTCCCTGGCGAGACAGAGGAGGACTTCGAGGCGACGCTGGCGCTCGTGCGCACGGTCGGCTATGCGCAGGCCTTCTCCTTCAAGTATTCGATCCGGCCCGGCACGCCGGGCGCCGAGATGGACGGACATGTTGCCGAAGGTGTAAAGTCCGAACGCTTAGAAAGACTGCAGGCCCTGCTGTTCGAACAGCAGACGGCCTTCGCCGCAGGTTGCGTCGGCAAGGATATCGATCTTCTGCTTGAGAAGCCGGGGCGGATGCCCGGCCAGCTCGTCGGACGCTCGCCCTGGCTGCAGCCTGTTAATGTTGATGCAAAAGGTTCCGAAATCGGTGACATTATAAGGGTACGAATCACCGGTGCCGGCCCGAACAGCCTATTCGCCGAGGCGATTGGTTGACGGGCGGACAGCTAGGGAGCCTTGCCGCTTGAACGGACACGAATTGATGACGACATCGCCGCGCCAGTCGAAGCCGCCTGAGACAGACGCAAATCACTTCGTGCTAACCTTCGAAAACAATCGATACGCAAGCGAGCTTTTCGGACAGTTCGATCAGAACTTGAAGCTGCTGGAACAGCGGCTGCAGGTCGACGCGCGGGCCCGCGGCAACTCCGTCGTAATCACCGGCGACGTGGTGGCGACCAACCAGGCCCGCCGGGCGCTCGACTATCTCTACGGCCGGCTCCAGAGCGGCGGCTCGGTGGAGCTTTCCGACGTCGAGGGCGCGATCCGCATGGCGGTCGCAGCCGACGACCAGCTTTCCTTGCCGACTATGGAGCGCAAGGCCAAGCTCAGCATGACGCAGATTTCCACCCGCAAGAAAACGATCGCAGCCCGCACGCCGACGCAGGACGCTTACATCCGTGCGATGGAGCGCTCCGAACTCGTCTTCGGTGTCGGGCCGGCGGGCACGGGAAAAACTTACCTCGCCGTCGCCTACGCCGCCCAGCTTCTCGAGCGTGGCGCCGTCGACCGGATTATCCTGTCACGCCCTGCCGTGGAAGCCGGCGAGCGGCTCGGCTTCTTGCCGGGGGATATGAAGGAGAAGGTCGACCCCTATTTGCGGCCACTCTATGATGCCCTCTACGACATGATGCCGGGTGACAAGGTGGAGCGGGCGATTACGGCCGGCGTCATCGAGATCGCTCCGCTGGCCTTTATGCGTGGCCGTACGCTTGCGAATGCGGCCGTCATCCTCGATGAAGCGCAGAACACCACCTCGATGCAGATGAAGATGTTCCTCACGCGTCTGGGCGAGAACGGTCGCATGATCGTCACCGGCGATCCGAGTCAGATCGACCTGCCGCGCGGCGTGAAGTCAGGCCTGGTCGAGGCGCTGCACATTCTTCAAGGGGTCGAGGGCGTGTCGGTGGTCCGCTTCAAGGACGTCGACGTGGTGCGCCATCCAATGGTGGCGCGGATCGTCAGGGCCTACGAAAGCCAGAATGCCGTTCAGGACGAAAGCGAGCATATGGACCGCTGAGGCGGTCCTAATCCCCATGAGTGAAATCGAAATCCAGATCAGCGTCGAGGAAGGTCCCTGGCCCGACGAAGAGGCGCTCCTTTCCTTGAGCGATCGCGTGCTTGGCGCGGCTGCCCGCCATCTTGCCAGGGAAGAAGGGCAACCATTTCCGGACACCCCACCCGAACTGTCGTTGCTGTTTACCGATGACGCGTCGATCCGGACGATCAACGCCGAATGGCGCGGACAGGACAAACCGACGAATGTCCTGTCCTTCCCGGCCTTTCCGCTCGAGTCCGGCGACCTGCCCGGCCCGATGCTCGGCGACATCATCCTGGCTTACGAGACCTTGCAACGCGAAGCGGCCGAAATGGGCAAGCCTTTCGACGCGCATCTGTCGCATCTTTTGGTGCATGGATTTCTGCACCTCTTCGGTTATGATCATATGGAAACCGACGAGGCCGAAGAAATGGAAGGGCTGGAGACTCGCATTTTGGGCGAGCTTGGCCTATCTGACCCCTACGGGGACGACCCGGTTCAATAGTTTGGAACGATGAGCGATTTAAGAACACAGCCGCTTACGGCTGAGAAAAATGAGGCGGGCGCCTCGGAACAGGACGACGGGGGCAGTACGCCCAAGCCGGAACCTCAAGCGAGACCGGCACGATCCTTTTGGGCGCGCGCCACGCGCTTTTTCCGCAACCAAGACGCTTCGACGTTACGGCGTGATCTCGCCGAGGCGCTGAAGACCTCGGATCCAGCGGGTAATGAAGCTTTTTCACCCGAAGAACGGGCGATGCTGCACAACATTCTGCGATTCCGTGAGATCCGGGTCGAAGACGTGATGGTGCCACGTGCCGACATAGAGGCGGTTGAGCAAGACATTACGATTGCCGAGCTGATGGTGATCTTCGAGGAATCGGGGCATTCGCGCATGCCCGTCTATTGCGATAGCCTCGACGACCCGCGCGGCATGGTCCACATCCGCGACCTTCTTGCTTACGTGACGAAGCAGGCGCGCAACAAGCGGCGTGTGGGAGCCAAGAACGGTGCCGCAGCAACGGCTACGTCTGCAACTGGCGAAAAGCCTGCCAAGGCACCAAAGGCGCAGTTCGATCTCGCCCGAGTCGATCTGGGCAAGACGGTGCTGGAGGCCGGCATCATCCGCCCGGTGCTCTTCGTGCCGCCCTCGATGCTCGCCTCCGACCTGATGGGGCGCATGCAGGCAGCCCGTACGCAGATGGCGCTGGTTATCGACGAGTACGGTGGAACCGATGGTCTCGCTTCGCTGGAAGACATCGTCGAGATGGTCGTCGGTAACATTGAGGACGAGCACGACGACGACCAGGCGATGATCACCCCTGTCTCCGACGACGTCTTCATTGCCGACGCGCGCGCCGAACTCGAGGAACTGGCCGAGACGATCGGCAACGATTTCGACATCCGGGAACAACTGGAGGACGCCGATACCCTTGGTGGCCTCATCTTCAATTCGCTTGGCCGTATCCCGGTGCGCGGCGAAGTCTTGCAGGCCTTGCCCGGCTTCGAGTTCCACGTACTCGATGCTGATCCTCGCCGCGTCAAGCGGGTGCGGATCACCCGCAAGCGTCCGCCGGCCCAGCGCCGTCGACAGGCGCGGCCGGAGGGGGAGGGCGCCATCGCCGCACAGGAGTTGCTCGCCGAGGGCGACAAGCCCGAAGGCAACGCCTGACCGTGCCAGGTATGCCGCAGCTTCCGGTTGGTCATCCGCTCTAGCAAATAAGCCACCGTGACGGACGATCCGTAGCCTGCAGACGGGGCAGCGTCTGCGGGCACCAAAGATCGTACCTCGACACGTTCCCTAACCGTCGATTCAACGGCGGGCGACAAGCGCACTTTTTTTTGGAAGACTTGCCGCGCTGATTCGCACGGAAGTCGAGAGGAGCGGTATGGAGCGACTGGCTGGCAAGGTCATGCTGATGTCCGGTTGGACGCGGGCGTTGGTGGCATTCCTGGCCGGCCTGTTCGCAGTGTTGGCGCTGCAGCCCTATGGGTTCATTGCTGCACTGTTCGTCTCCTTCACGGTTCTGGTCTGGTTGATCGACGGTGCCAGCGGCGACCCCGATGCTGGTCTCCTGCGCCGGCTGGTGCCGGCCTTTCGTATCGGTTGGTGCTTCGGTTTCGGCTATTTCCTTGGCGGCCTGTGGTGGCTCGGCAATGCGCTCTTGGTCGAGGCGGACGAATATGCCTGGGCACTGCCGCTGGCGGTGCTGGGCCTGCCAGCGTTCCTCGCTTTCTTCTATGGCTTTGCGGTCGCGCTTGCGCGGCTCTTCTGGTCAGATGGGCTGGGGCGCATCCTCGTGCTGGCCGCCGCCTTTGGGTTTGCCGAGTGGCTGCGCTCGTGGCTGTTCACCGGATTTCCATGGAATGCGGTGGGCTATGGCGCAATGCCGGTGCCGATGATGATGCAGCCGGCGCGAATCTTCGGTATCGCCGGCATGAACGTGCTGGCCGTTTTCGTCTTTGCCGCGCCTGCGCTCCTGTGGACCGGCCGCGGCAAGCGGCTGGGTCTATCGCTTGCAGTCCTTCTTCTGGCGCTGCAGGCGGGATATGGCTTCTACGTCCTGCACTTTCTGCCGGACGCGGTTGATACGGATGTAAGGGTCCGCTTGGTGCAGCCGGTGATCGACCAGTCCGCCAAGCTCGACGACGGGCAACGCGCAGCAGTCTTTGAAAAGCATCTAGCGTTGACCGCCGATCCGCCCTCGGGCGAACAGCGTCCTGGTATCATCGTCTGGCCCGAAACGTCGATTCCCTTCATTCTCACCGACAACCCGGATGCACTTGCAAGGATCGCCGCGGTGCTCGACGATGACCAGGTGCTGATCGCCGGAGCTGTGCGGATGGAGGATACGGGCGCGGGCAAGCCGCCACGCTACTACAATTCGATATACGCAATCGATGGCAGGGGGCAGATCCTCGGCGCCGCCGACAAGGTCCATCTTGTTCCGTTCGGCGAGTACATGCCATTTGAGGAACTGTTCAATTCGTGGGGTATCAATGCCGTTGCCGCTTTCTCGGGCGGCTTCTCCGGCGCGCGCGTGCATCAAGTGCTCACGCTGCCTGGCGAGCGCTCGTTCTATCCGCTCATCTGTTACGAGGCGATTTTTCCCCGTGAGATCGATCAGGCAGCCTATACGACCGACGCGCTGCTCAACATCACCAACGACGCATGGTTCGGCGATACGCCCGGCCCCTACCAGCATTTCCATCAGGCCCGGGTACGGGCAGTCGAGACCGGCTTGCCGCTCGTGCGCGCCGCCAACAGTGGGATCTCGGCGGTTGTAGACGCCAAGGGGCGTGTTACATTAGGGCTTCCTTATGGTATGGTCGGATTTGTGGACGCAACTATACCGGGAAATAACGCTGCGTTTCATGACAGTGTGTCACAAAACTTCTGGTTTTGGTGTTTAGTTGCAATCTTTTTCGGAGCAGGGGTGATTTCTCGCATTGGTTTTAGAAGGGATGCGAATTGACCAAAAACCCCTAAAATTGCATAGTGGAGTTTACCGGCATCAGTTTCGTATTATCAAGTCCGAGAAAATATTCGGGTACAACGTGACGTTAGGTCTGATGATCGATGCCGGCAAACAGGGCCATTTCGCGCGTTAGGATACAGCAATGATAGAAAACAAGAAGAAGCCGAACCCGATCGACATTCATGTCGGTAGCCGGATCCGCCTTCGCCGCACAATGCTTGGTATGAGCCAGGAGAAATTGGGCGAAAATCTGGGAATCACTTTCCAGCAGATCCAGAAATACGAAAAGGGCACGAATCGCGTCGGCGCGAGCCGTCTGCAGAATATTTCCAGCATACTCAACGTGCCGGTTTCCTTCTTCTTCGAAGATGCGCCGGGCGACTCCGGCAATCAACCCGGCATGGCCGAGGCCTCCAGCTCGAACTACGTAGTGGATTTTCTCTCCTCATCGGAGGGGCTGCAACTGAACCGTGCCTTCGTCAAGATCGCCGACCCCAAGGTTCGTCGCAAGCTCGTCGACCTCGTCAAGGCGCTCGCAGCCGAGGCGGAAGTGGAATAACTACAGCCCGCTTATCTGAAAGATTCGTGCGCGAGAAAACGGCCCTTTGGGGGCCGTTTTCTTTTTGCTGCCATTCCGGAGAGGGAATTGACATAAACATATGCTTATGTCGTTCTGCGCTTGTTTTCCGGTGGTAAAATGACTAAGACGGAGCATCTTCATTGAGGGAACTCCCGTATGCGCAGCAACTATCTCTTCACTAGCGAGTCCGTGGCCGAGGGGCATCCCGACAAGGTCTGCGACCGGATCTCCGACGAAATCGTCGACCTGGTCTATCGCGAAGCAAACAAGACGAAATTCGACCCCTGGATCGTCCGCATTGCCTGCGAGACGCTGGCGACGACCAACCGCGTTGTCATCGCGGGCGAGGTGCGGCTGCCGCCGAGCCTGCTGAAGAAGGACAAGGACGGCAACGACGTCATCAATCCCGCCAAGTTCAAGGCGGCGGCGCGCAAGGCAATCCGCGACATCGGTTACGAGCAGAGCGGCTTCCACTGGAAGAACGCCAAGATCGATGTGCTGCTTCACGCGCAATCCGCCGACATCGCCCAGGGCGTCGATAGTGCTGCGGACCAGCAGGGTGACGAGGGTGCCGGCGACCAGGGCATCATGTTCGGCTATGCCTGCCGCGAAACCGAAGAGCTGATGCCGGCGCCAATCTACTACTCGCACCGAATTCTCCAGCTTCTGGCCGAAGCCCGCAAAAAGGGCGACGGAGACGTGGCTAGGCTCGGCCCCGACGCCAAGAGCCAAGTGACGGTAAAGTATGTCGACGGCAAGCCGTCGGAAGTGGCCTCGATCGTACTGTCGACCCAGCATCTCGACGACAGTTGGGATTCGGCGAAGGTCCGCAAGGTGGTCGAGCCCTACATCCGCGAGGCTCTGCATGACATCAAGATCGCTGACGACTGCAAGTGGTACATCAATCCCACCGGCAAGTTTGTCATCGGTGGACCGGACGGCGACGCCGGCCTGACGGGCCGCAAGATTATCGTCGACACCTATGGCGGGGCGGCCCCGCATGGCGGTGGTGCGTTCTCCGGAAAGGACACCACGAAGGTCGACCGCTCTGCGGCCTATGCGGCGCGCTATCTGGCGAAGAACGTCGTCGCGGCCAGCTTGGCTGATCGTTGCACAATCCAGCTCTCTTACGCGATTGGCGTCGCTCAGCCGCTGTCCGTATATGTCGATCTGCATGGCACCGGCAAAGTGACAGAAGACCAGGTCGAGGCCGCTATCCGCCAGGTGATGGACCTCTCGCCCTCAGGCATTCGCCGGCATCTTGATCTCAACAAGCCGATCTATGCCAAGACGTCCGCGTATGGCCACTTCGGCCGCAAGGCCGGCCGTGACGGGTCGTTCTCCTGGGAGAAGCTGGATCTGGTGAAGCCGCTCAAGGAAGCGCTGCGGACCGAGGCACTCAAGGCAGCCTGATCGGCCTTTACGGATCGCTACGGAAAACTGTAAAGCGGGTGTCTCCACGGGGAGACGCCCGCTTTTATCGTGAAAGACCAACCCATGACAGAACAGCAGCGCCCAAGCCGCGCCACGGAAGCCTTCTTCGGACGACGTAAGGGCAAACCGCTCCGCGAACGACAGGCGCGGCAGTTGAATGACGTTCTGCCAACGCTGGCGCTCGACCTCTCGCAGCCGGCGCCAGAGCGCATCGAAGGCCTGTTTGCGTTTACGCCGGCTCGCCTCCGGCTGGAAATCGGCTTTGGCGGCGGAGAGCACCTGATGCATCGCGCTCTGGAGCAACCGGACACGGGTTTCATCGGTGTGGAACCCTTCGTCAACTCCATGGCGAAACTCGTCGGCCGGATCGAGGAGACTGGCGCACGCAACATCCGCCTCTATGACGATGATGCAACCGAGGTTCTGGATTGGCTGCCGGCGGCATCGATCGACCAGGTCGACTTGCTCTACCCCGACCCATGGCCGAAGCGGAAGCACTGGAAGAGGCGCTTCGTGTCGGCGGTCAACCTCGACCGGTTCGCCCGGGTTCTCAAGTCTGGGGGGCATTTCTGCTTCACGTCGGACATCGATACCTATGTCAACTGGACGCTGCTGCACTGCGGGGCGCATCCCGAATTCGAATGGACGGCAAACAATGCCAGGGACTGGCTGACGCCTTTTGCAGGATGGCCGGGAACACGCTACGAGGCCAAGGCAAGACGCGAAGGTCGAAGCTCGGCCTATCTTACTTTCCGGCGGGTCTGATCCCGCCGGACGTCTACCGAAAGGCCGCGACGCGGCTTGCGGTCAGTGCAGGCTGACAGTGCGCAGTTCGTCTTCTGCTGCCTTGTAGAAAGTGCTCGAACGGTTGTCCGTCAGAAGGATCGGTGTGCCATCGGCGCCGAATAGCGCCCAGAGGTCGAGGTTCGGATCGATATCCGGCGCTTCCGGGAAGCAGCGCGAAACCTCGTCAGCCCGCATCTTGCGGATATAGCCCACTTCGCCTGCGCCCAGATGCGCAAGGTCGGCCTTCGTGACTTGGGGGGTAATCGTTTTCAGTCCCATGTTTGCCTCCTGGCAATGTGCCGGATTGATTACCGGCCTGCCGGATGCCCGCTGTCATAGTGACCCGTCGGTGCGCCCGGTTATTCGACTATTCCGTGATGCGTCCCGGCGGATGTTCCCGCAGGAACGGAGCTTGGCCTAGTCTGGTACGAAAATGTTAATTTTCTTTACCAAGCGTTCCGGTTCAGGACGCGCAAGATCGATCGAGAGAAGGCCGTTGCGAAGCTCGGCGCCCAGCACGTGCATGCCGTCAGCAAGGACGAACATACGCTGGAACTGCCGGGCGGCAATGCCCCGATAGAGATAGTCGCGTTCAAGCGTATCGACCTGTCGGCCTCGGACGATCAACTGGTTTTCCTCCGTCGTCACCTCAAGCTCCTCTTCGGAAAAGCCGGCAACGGCGAGCGTGATGCGCAGCCGCTCGGGATCGCCTGAAGTGCTGTCAGGGCGAACGCGCTCGATGTTGTACGGGGGATAGCCATCATTGCCCTTGGCGATACGCTCGAGCGTTTTCTCCATGGCATCGAAACCGAGAAGGAGAGGGCTGGCAAAAGGCGTGATACGGCTCATTTCGTTAGTCCTTGCTTTCAAGCGACCGGAGCGGGACCCGAATTTCAGCATCCCTGCATGAGCGCAATATGGGTACTCTTCTGCAGGGGCGCAAGGCGCTTGCCTCGCGCTGTTCGGCAAATATAGTCCCGTGTCGCCGGAGGGACGGCGCTGAAGATGATTCGGGAAGGTGAAGGCCCATGTCGCAACGAAAAAAGATAATCATAGACACCGATCCGGGTCAGGACGATGCCGCTGCAATCATGTTGGCGCTCGGAAGCACCAGTGAACTCGACGTTCTCGGCATCACCACGGTCGCCGGCAACGTGCCGTTGGCGCTGACAACGCGCAACGCGCGCATTCTCTGCGAATTATGCGGGCGCACTGACATGATGGTGTTCGCTGGCGCCAATGCGCCGCTTAAGCGTCCGCTCGTGACTGCCGAGCACGTGCATGGCAAGACCGGTCTCGACGGTCCCGAGTTCGATGAGCCCACCATGCCGCTGCAGGACAAGCATGCCGTCGATTTCATCATCGACACGCTGCGTGCCGAACCTGCGGGCTCGGTGACGCTGTGCACGCTCGGACCGCTGACCAACGTCGCTTTGGCCCTGCAGAGGGCGCCGGAAATTGCCGGGCGCATCGCCGAGATCGTCATGATGGGCGGTGGCTTCTTCGAAGGCGGCAACATCACGCCGGCGGCCGAGTTCAACATCTATGTGGATCCGGAGGCCGCTGACCTCGTCTTCCGCGGCGGGATCCCGATCGTGATGATGCCGCTCGACGTGACCCACAAGGTGCTGACGCTGAAGACGCGGGTTGAGAAAATCCGCGCGATCGGTTCGCGGCCGGCGATCGCGCTGGTCGAGATGCTGGAGTTCTTCGAGCGCTTCGACATCGAGAAATACGGCTCCGACGGCGGACCGCTGCATGACCCCACCGTGATCGCCTACCTGCTGCGTCCGGAACTCTTTGGCGGTCGTGATTGCAATGTCGAGATCGAGACTGGTTCGCAACTGACCGCCGGTATGACGGTTGTCGACTGGTGGCAGGTGACTGAGCGCAAGCCCAACGCCCGAGTGATGCGCGACATCGACGCACAGGGGTTCTTCGATCTGCTGACGGAGCGCGTGGCACGGCTGTGAGGCCATTGCGGCACCTACCGCCGCCTGCAACCACCGTCTGTCAGCGGTCGAACCAATGGTCATACAATGCAAAACGGCGCCGCGAGGGCGCCGTTTCCGTTTAGAGGGTTTCGTTCCGCTCAGAACTCTTCCCAGTCGTCCTGGGCTAGTGCCGTATTGCCAGCGACCGGCGGGATCGGGCGTGCCGGAGCAGCGGCGCGGCGCGCCGGCGCGGGCGCATGGACCGGCTGGGCCTGGCGCTGCGGCTGCGCAGCCATCGCCTGTTGGCCCTGTCCCGTGCGGAAGCGGGCGACGAGCGATTGCAGCGTTCTCGCTTCTTCGTTCAGCGCGACGCTGGCCGCGGTGGTCTCTTCCACCATCGCCGCGTTCTGCTGCGTGACCTGATCCATCTGGTTGACGGCCGAGTTGATCTCCTTCAGGCCGACGGCCTGTTCGGAGGCCGAGCCTGAGATCTGGCGGATGAGGCCATTGATCTGCATGACCTGCTCGGCGATCTTTTCGAGCGCGCTGCCGGCCTTTCCGACGAGATCGACGCCCTCGCGCACCTGGGTCTCAGAGGCATTGATGAGGTTCTTGATCTCCTTGGCGGCGTTGGCGGACCGCTGGGCGAGCTCGCGGACCTCCTGGGCGACGACGGCAAAGCCCTTGCCGGCTTCGCCAGCGCGAGCAGCCTCGACGCCTGCGTTGAGCGCAAGGAGGTTCGTCTGGAAGGCAATCTCGTCGATGACACCGATGATGTTGGAAATCTCGCTGGAAGACTTCTCGATACCCTTCATGGCAGCGATTGCCTTCTGCACGACCTCTCCCGACTTGCCTGCGTCGTCGCTTGCAGTCGCGACCGACTGGGCAGCAACCCGGGCGTTCTCCGCGCTCGAGTTGACCTGCGAGGTCAGCTCGTCGAGGGCGGCTGCGGTCTCCTCGAGGCTTGCGGCCTGCTGTTCCGTGCGGTGCGACAGGTCGGCGGCGCCATTGGAGATCTCGCCCGTGCCGTTGCCGATGTTGGCGACCGAGGCGTTCACCGTCTGGATCGTCTCTTCGAGGCTCACCATGGCGGAGTTGAAGTCGGTCTTGATCTTCGCGTACTCGCCGGGGAACTCACCGGAAAGGCGATAGGAGAGCTCGCCCGAGGACAGGCGGGCAAGCCCGTCGGCAAGGCGAGAGACGATGTCGCGCTGCAAGGCGCCGGAAGCCTGACGCTCTTCCTCGGAACGGTTGCGTTCGGCCTCGCTCATCTGGCGATGGCTTTCGGCCTCGGCCTCAAGGCGCTTGGTGTCGGCGAGCTGGTGGCGGAACCCTTCCAGAGCCTTTGCAACGGCACCGGTCTCGTCGCTGCGCTCCTGACCGGAGACAGGATCGGCGTAGTCACCGCCGCTCAGCTTCTCGACATCGTTGACGAGTCCGGTGAGCGGTTTTTGCACGAAGCGGCGAACCGCGATCAGAAGACCGGCCATCACGGCGCCGAGCACGATCAGACCACCGATGACCATCATGAAGGTCTGGTCCTTGACGGGTGCGTTGATTACCGCGCGCGGGATGTCGACGAGAACAACCCAGGTCGCATTTACGTCCGGCAAAGCAACCGGATAGACGACGCGGTCGAAGGTTTCGTTGTTATCGAAGGAGAGGTTCTGGATGAAGCCGGCCTTCTGTGAGGCGAGTGCCTCCTTGATCACCTCGCTACCGGTGCCCTCATAGTCCTTCATCAGTAGTTCCGGCCGCGGAGCGACCAGCCATTTGCCGGATTGAGTGAGGACCAGGACGCGACCGGAGCCGAAAGGCTTGAGCTGAGAGACGCGTTCGGCAAGCGTGGTCAGCCTGACGTCGACACCGCCGACGCCGATCAGTTTGCCGTTTGACATGACCGGATAGGCGATCGATGAGATGGAAATGTCTTCACCCGTCCCTGTTTCCAGATAGGGCGAGGTCATCGCGCCTTTGCCGCTCTTTGCCGCGAGCAGGTAGAACTCGCTGTCGTACTCGGACTCGAACGTGGAGAAGGCGATGCCGTCCTTGCCCTTGGTCCAGTAGGGATTGAATGTTCCATCCTTGGCGCCGCCGAACTCGGCGTTCCCGGAAAATTCGGCTGCCTTGCCGTCGAACGTGTCTTTTTCCGCGGCGAACCAGCTACCGAAGGCAAATTCATTCCGCTCGACATTGACCTTCAGGAGGTCGATGACGTTCTTCCGGTCAAGGTATCCGTTCTCATGCCCCTTGCCGATAATGCCGATCGTCGATCGAGCAGCGCTCGCCAGTTCGCCGACAGCTCCGGCGATATCTTTGGCAATTGCGCGCGCCTCGCTGTTTGCCTCATTCAGGATCAGCGATTGGACGCGATCTTCGGATTGTGAAATCAGGACGAAATTCGATGCCAGGAGAACGAGGGCGATTGTGCCCCCGGTTACTGCGATCAGCTTCGTCGCGAGCGACTTGGGCTGTATGTTGAACATGGAATCCTCACGAGCAGAGACATTCGCCGATGTTTCGCGGCGGCGTGACGAAATCGAAATGGGGAGTGAGCTCCGTCATGGAGAATGCAAATGCCAACCGGCATCTGGGAGCAGCTCCTGACCCTGCGGAGTCTGTCCATCTGCATCATTCAGTATCTGCAAGACATTAACGAATTTGCTAATATGGGGCGCAATTTCATACGTCTTCCTTGGTCGCGAGGAATGCCGAATGCCTGAGGTCTATCAGTTCGCCGATCGAGCGGATGCGGGTCGCAGGCTCGCAGACGTGCTGGCGCGCGAGCCTGTCGAGCGACCGGTGATCCTTGCCATTCCCCGCGGCGGCGTTGCCGTCGGAACGGAGATCGCGGCGAGGCTCGGTGCCGAACTCGATCTCCTCTTTGTTCGCAAGATCGGTGCTCCCTGGAACCACGAGGTCGCAATCGGCGCGGTCGCGGGCTGCAGCGCGCCGCAGACGGTGTTCAACAGCGACCTGCTTGCCTGCAGCGGTGCCACGCGGGCCTACGTCGAGACGGAGGTCGCGCTCCAGATCGCGGAGATCGATCGCCAGCGAATAGCCTATCTCGGCGGGAGGTCGGCGGTGGCGCTGGAAGGGCGCAACGTGATCGTGACGGATGACGGCGTGGCGACCGGGGCCACGCTCGCTGCCGGGCTGAAGGCGTTGCGCCTGCAGCGTGTGCACTCGATCACCCTCGCGATACCGGTTGCTCCGCCGGAGGCTATCGAGCTGCTGAGCGTGTCTGCAGACAGGGTCGTCTGCCTCCTGCGACCGCACGATTTTCGCGCCGTGGGCCCGCACTATCTCGATTTTGCGCAGGTATCCGACGGTGAGGTGATCGACGCTCTGACGCGTGCTACGGGCTACCCCGACAACCCGTAATGCCAAACGGCCCGCAGCGCGGGCCGTCGGCCTTGAAGCGGGGACGGTCAGCGCAGCCAGATGACCCTACGGGTGCCGCGCTCGATCAGGACCGGGCGCTCCTCCACATAGATATAGCCGTAGTCGGGGCTGTCAGGAACTGGCACAAGGTCGACATCGTCCGGAATGACGGTGCCGGCTGCAACAGGCCCTTCAAGCACGACCGGCCCGACCGGGTTGCGCTCGATATAAGTGATCGTCGTCTCCGGCACCGCCGGAACGATGCTGCCCGTCGTCTCGGGTGCCTGGGCATAGATGACCTTTCGGTCGCGGGTGCGCACGATTACCGGCCGGTTGTCCACATAAACGTAGGCAAGGTCGGGATGATCGGGAATCGGCGTCAGCACGACGTCTTCCCGCAGGCGTGTTTCCGCTGTGAGCTGACCTGCGAGCACGACCGGTTCGACCGGGTGCTCGATCACGTAGGTGCGCGCTGCGGGCGGAACGGAGGCGGCCGCACCGAGGGTCGCGCCGGCCACACCGCCGATCGCAGCGCCGATGGGCCCGCCAACAAGCGCACCGGTCAAAGCGCCTGCCGCCCCGCCGGTGGCGGCGCCGAGCCCGGGGTTGTTCTTCTTTTCTTCAGCGTGGACTGTCGTCGCACCTGCCAACGCAAGTGCGACGACAGCCATGAGGATCCTGTACATAACCTTCTCCTTCCGGTTGGGTCTTTCGGTCCCTTCACCAAGCCAAACGCGCTCTGGCGGATAGGGTTCCGGCCTTTCGAAATGGAGAAGCTGCGGATCGCTATGCGATGGCGCTGTCGCGCCGGGCGATTTCGTAGTCCTCGTTATGTACCTGCAGGCCCTCTGGCGTCAGCACCACGATCCCGTAGGCGCCGGGCTCATCGACCGACAGCGAGGCGTTGGCCATGTCGAACGGCATCGGCTGCTGGTGGACAGGGCTCTTGAAGATCGAAAACGGTATGCCGTGATGCGAGCCGCCAATGGTGCGGTGGACGTGGCCGGCGAAAATGTGTCGCACGTTTCCGTGGCGCAGCACCAGCTCGTAGAACGCGGCTTCGTTGGTCAGGCGGATCGCGTCCATTCCGGTGAAGCCGGTGCGATGCGGCGGGTGGTGCATGAAGAGAAGAACAGGTTTTTCCGCCTTCGCCAGCTTGCGGTCGAGCCAGGCGAGGCGTCGGTCGCAGAGAAGGCCGGAGTGACTTGCAGGATAGTCATAGGGCGGGGCAAACAGCGTATCGAGCAGCAGCACCCGGCAGTCGGGAAAGTCGATTACCTGCTGCACGAAACCGTCCTCATCCGGCATGACGTGATCGAAGACTTCCAGGAAGCGCTCGCGCTTGTCGTGGTTGCCGATGGTGATCGCCGCCGGCGGAGACAGTGTGGCGAGAAGACCCTTCAGCCGCAGGTAGGAGGCATGGTCGGCTCGGTGTGTCAGATCGCCGGTGAAGATGACGCGATCGGCATCTGGATGGTGAAGGTTGACGTGGTCGATGCCCTTGCGCAGGCGATCATACGGATCCAGCCCGATGATGGTGGTGCCCTCGGGCGTCATGTGAAGGTCGGTGAAGACGATGAGCTTGGTCATGGAAAGGTCCGAAAAGAGAAATTCGCGCGTGAATTTCTCCGGTCGCGGCCCGTCGGTCAAGAGTCGACAACGGGAATGCTGAACCGCCTATGCACAGGCCTGAGCCCGGTCCTCCCTCACCTCGAACAGCGGATCGCCATAGCCGATCTCTTCCCCTTCCGCCCGCAATTGGGTGACAAGCACGGCGTCGCGCTCGGCGAGGATCGGGCGCAGGAGCGGACCGACCGTGACATATGCGATGATCTCGCCGCGCCGGACCTTGCGGGGCAGGAGTGGCGGGGCGGCGCAGCTGGCGGGATGCGACAGATGCAGCGTGCCGAAGCTCGTGGCACGGAGGGTGGATGCGGCCGCCACTGGCCCAGTTGCCGTGCCGCCGGGCGCCCGGACATGAGACGAGCGGTGTCGCAGGCACAGCCGCAGGCCACCTTCCTCGATGTCGAGTTCGGCAATGCCGTAGCGCACCATCAGGTCTTCCAGCCGGGCGGCGATGTCGTCGGTCATCGCGATTTACCTCCAATCGAGGAGTCACCTTGGAGCAACCGTTCCAGATGGTGGATATCGAAACCGCCGGCAACGAAGCCTGGTTCGTCGAGCAGTTTCAGGTGCAGCGGGATATTGGTACGGATGCTATCGATCGTCGTTTCAGAAAGCGCCCGCCGCATGCGGAGGAGCGCCTCCTCACGGGTCGCGCCGTGGGCGATGATCTTGGCGATCAGGGAATCGTAGTGCGGCGGCACCTCGTAGCCGGAATAGAGGTGGCTGTCGGCGCGGATGCCGAAGCCGCCCGGCGGAACGTAGCGTTCCACCGTTCCGGGCGATGGCGTGAAGCGGAACGGATCCTCCGCATTGATGCGGCATTCGATCGCGTGGCCGGTGAGGCGGATGTCCTCCTGCCGGAAACCCAGCGGTTCGCCCTGCGCGATGCGAAGCTGCGCCTGCACGATGTCGATGCCCGTCACCATTTCGGTGACCGGGTGTTCGACCTGGACGCGGGTGTTCATCTCGATGAAGAAGAACGCGCCATCCTGGTAGAGAAATTCGAAGGTGCCGGCGCCGTGATAGCCGATGGCAAGGCACGCCTGCGCGCAGCGCCTGCCGATCATTTCGATCAGTTGACGGCCGATGCCCGGCGCAGGGGCTTCCTCGACGACCTTTTGATGACGCCGCTGTGCCGAGCAGTCGCGCTCGCCGAGATAGACGGCATTGCCGTGCGCGTCGGCCAGGACCTGGATCTCGACGTGGCGCGGGTGTTCCAGGAAGCGTTCGACATAGAGCGCCGGATTGCCGAACGCGCGGCCGGCCTCCTCGCGGGTCACCGCTACGGCGTTCGCCAGATCGTCCGGGCGGCGGACGACGCGCATGCCGCGCCCGCCGCCACCGCCCGCCGCCTTGACGATCAGCGGATAACCGGTGGCCTCGGCGATTGCCCGGATTTCGGTCGGGTCGTCGGGAAGAGTGCCGTCGGAACCGGGCACGCAGGGCACGTCGGCCGCGCGCATCGCCGCCTTCGCCGAAACCTTGTCGCCCATCAGCGCGATCGCATGCGATGGCGGGCCGATGAAGACAAGGCCGGCATCCTCCACCATCTTCGCGAATGCCGCGTTCTCAGAGAGAAACCCATAGCCGGGATGGATGGCATCGGCGCCCGAATGCCGGGCGGCGAGCAGCAGTGCGTGCATGTCGAGATAGCTTGCGCTCGATGGGGCGGGGCCGATACAGATTGAATGGTCGGCGAGTTCTACATGCCGCAAGGTACGGTCGGCTTCCGAATGCACGGCAACGGTTCCAAGGCCCAGTTCCCGGCATGCTCGCAGAATGCGAAGCGCGATCTCGCCGCGATTGGCGATGAGGACGGTGCTGAAACGTCTTGTCATGACGTGGTCCAACCGAGATCAGGGCGAATGGTTTGGGGCATGGTCAGCCGGCCATCTTGCCGATGCGGAACAGAGGGGTTCCGGGCTGTACGGCTGCGGCGTCGTCAAGCAGGATCTCCAGCACCGTGCCGTCGCAATCGGCCTCCACCGGGTTCATCATCTTCATGGCCTCGACGATCGCGAGCTGCTGGCCGTCGCTGATGCCGTCGCCGACATCGACGAACGGTGCAGCGCCGGGTGCCGGCGCCCGGTAGAAGGTGCCCGGCAGGCCGGCCACGATCGTGTGCAGGTCGCTGCCGACGACGGCTTCCGCCGAGATAGGGGCCGGGATTGCCGAATGCGCGTTTTGCCTGCTCGCTATCGGCGTATCGCTGCCACGCGCGTGCTTCGCAAGCCGGATGCGCAAGTTGCCCTCCGTCACATCCAACTCCTCGACATCCGAGCTCGACAGCATCTGCATCAGCCGTTCGATGACTTCGAGATCCATCCTCGTCTCCGCTTACTTGAGGAAATTGCGCACCGCGATGCCGTCGGCCTCTAGCGCGTCGCGGACGGTGCGGGCGATCGTCACGGCCGCCGGCGTATCGCTGTGGACGCAGATCGAATCGATTGGCGTGTCGATCCACTTGCCTGTCACGGTCTCGATCGCGCCGGCCCGAACCATGCGCACGACACGCGCGGCAGCTTCAGACGGGTCATGAATGACGGCACCCGGCTGGCTGCGATGGACGAGATGGCCTTCATCGGTATAGGCCCGGTCGGCGAAGATCTCCGAGGCTGTTGTCAGCCCCATCGCGTTCGCCTGGCGCTGCTGGTGGCCAAGCGCGATCACGAGGCAGACGAGCTTCGGATCGACGGCCTTGATCGCCCGGTTGACCGCCATTGCGACTTCGGCGTCCTGCTGGGTGAGGTTGCCGAGCGCGCCATGGGCCTTCACGTGGGTGATCGGATGGCCGGCATAGGCGGAAAGCGCCTGGGCGGCGCCGATCTGGTAGGCGACGAGCCGTTCGATCTCGCCGGCGGAGAAGGGGATGTTGCGGCGGCCGAAACCCCACAGGTCCGGGAAGCCGGGATGCGCGCCGACGGCGACACCCCGCTCGCGGGCAAGGGCGAAGGCCGTTGCCATGATTTCGGGGTCGCCGCCATGAAAGCCGCAGGCGATGTTCGCTGACGTCACGACACGCAGGATCGCCTCGTCATCCCCCATCCGGTAGGCGCCAAAACCCTCGGCCATGTCCGAATTGAGATCGACGCTCAGGGGCTCGTCGGTCATTTTCGTCTCCTCTCGCTCTCGCCATGGTTTTAGGAGCATTTGGTCCATCTGTCCCGCCCAAAGCGCAGTTGATGCGATGCGGCCGCCGACGCATGATGAAAGCAGTTGGATTGCGGATCGGTCTGATATATCAGAAGCGTCATCGTCAATCCTGCAACGCCGTTCGGATTGGATCCTCGTTTGATCAGCAAAAGCGAAAATCCGGTAATCAGCATGGAGGGCGCGGGCGCCGTGCTGCTCGATGCGGCGGATTCGGTATTCTCGCCTGCGACGCAAGAGCGGATCTGGGCGGTGGCCAAGGCGTTGCGCGGGGTGGACGGCGTTCGCGAGACCGTCCCGGGCATGAACAACCTGATGGTCGTCTTCGATCCGGTCGCGATTGCGCCGGAGAAGCTGGAACGCAAGCTCGACGCCGCCTGGCACAACATCGTTCCCGATGTTGTCGCCGGTCGCGAGATCGAGGTGCCGGTCACCTATGGCGGCGCTACCGGAGAGGACCTCGCGGCTCTTGCGCAACATTGCGGCCTGACGCCCGAGGAGGTGGTGCGGCGGCATTCGGAAGGGCACTATTCCGTTGCTGCGGTCGGCGCCATGCCGGGCTTTGTTTATCTGTCCGGGCTCGATCCCAGCCTTGCCATGCCGCGCCGGGCGGTGCCGCGCATGAAAGTGGAGATCGGGTCGGTGATCATCGGCGGTGCGCAGGCAGGCATCATGCCGGTAACGGCACCGTCCGGCTGGCATATCATCGGGCGAACGGAGATGGCGCTGTTCGATCCCTTGCGCGACCCGCCGGCCGCCTTCCGTCCGGGTGATCGGATCCGCTTCCGGGCAGAAAGGATCGAGCTGTGATCGAGATTCTTTCGACGGGCGCGGTCAACAGTGTGCAGGACCTCGGTCGGCCCGGCTTTCTCGACGTCGGCGTCGGCTGGTCGGGTGCCATGGACACGCCGGCATTGTCGGCGGCCAATCTCCTGATCGGCAACGAGGCGAACGCGGCCGGCATCGAAGTCTCGCTCTTTCCCTTCCGCCTGCGCTTTCTGTGTGACATGACCTTCGCCGTCACCGGTGCGGACTGTGCGGTCACACTTGGCGACCGGACGCTACCGTCGTGGTGGGCCGAGGCGGCGCGCGCCGGCGACACGCTGACGCTCGGGCTGCCGCGCGCCGGTGCGCGCGCCTATCTCGCGGCCGGCGCGGGACTGGACGTGCCGCAAGTGCTTGGTTCGCGCGCCACCGACCTGAAGAGCGGGTTTGGCGGATTGCAGGGACGCGGCCTTAACCGCGGCGACACGCTTCCGCTTATGGAAGGCGGTAGATCCGTTGCGCTTCCCGTAGGCGGCATCGGCATCGATCCAAAGGACCTGCGCGACGGGGCGGCGCCCAATGAGAGCCCGATCGCCCTGCGCGTCCTGCCCTCGGCGGAGTACCTCACCTTTACCGACGCAGCGCTGGAAGCGTTCTTTTCGACCGCGTGGAGCGTCAGCAACGAGGCCAACCGCATGGGTTATCGCCTGATCGGACCGGAACTGGCACTCACGCGGAAGCTTGAGCTGTTCTCGCACGGCATCATGCCCGGCACGGTGCAGGTGCCGCCATCGGGGCAGCCGATCATCCAGCTTGCCGAAGCCAACACCTGCGGCGGCTATCCGAAGATCGCCAATGTCATCGAGGCCGACTTGTGGCGACTGGCGCAGGCACCGGTCGGTGCTCATTTGAAGTTCGTTCGGATCGACAGGCCAGAAGCCGTCGCGGCGATCGTTCGCCAACGGCGGGCACTCGACGACATTGCAACGCTCGCATCGCTTGCCCGCAAGGACGGGTCGAGCGTGCGGCGCCCCACATATCACATGAGTGGAGAATGAAACGATGAGATGGAAACGTACGATCCAGCTGCTGGACGTTCATTGCGAGGGTGAGATCGGCAAGGTCGCGATCGGCGGCGTGCCGAAGATCCCCGGCAATACGATCGCCGAGCAGCTCAACTACATCAACACGGTCGATGACAGCCTGCGGCGGTGGCTGTGCCTTGAGCCGCGCGCGGCTGCGACCGGTTCGGTCAACCTGCTGCTGCCGGCCAAGCGCCCGGAAGCCGATGCCGGCTTCATCATCCTGCAGGCCGACCAGGCACACGCCTCCTCCGGCTCCAACTCGATCTGCATCACGACGGCGCTGCTGGAAAGCGGCATAATCGAGATGAAGGAGCCGGAAACGATCGTCACGCTCGATACGGCCGCAGGTCTCGTCCGGGCGACGGCGACCTGCCGCGACGGCCGCTGCGAGAAGGTCAAGCTGACGATGGTGCCGTCCTTCGCCCACGAGCTCGACGCGGAGATCGACACGCCCGACTGGGGCCGCGTGCGCTTCGACATCAGCTATGGCGGCATCTTCTATGCGCTTGTTGATGTCGACCAGATCGGCACGAAGATCGAAAAGGCCAACGCCCGCAAGCTGGTCGACGCCGGCATGGTGCTGAAGGACCTGATCAACAAGGCGATGCCGGTCGTCCATCCGGAAATCCCTGAAATCAACGGTATCGCCTATGTGATGTTCCGCGACCGCGAGGAAGACGGCACGATCCGCACCGCAACGACCATGTGGCCGGGTCGCGTCGACCGCTCGCCCTGCGGCACGGGCAATTCGGCGAACCTCGCCACGCTCCACGCCCGCGGCAAGGTCAAGGTCGGTGACACCTTCAAGTCGCGCTCGATCATCGGCTCCGAATTCGAAGTCGGCCTGCAGGCGGAGACGGAAGTCGCCGGCCGCAAGGCGATCATCCCGACCATCACCGGTCGTGGCTGGACCTTCGGCCTGCATCAGGTCGCGCTTGATCCGACCGATCCGTTGGCCAACGGCTTTGCCATGACCGACACCTGGGGACCGCAGGCGGGCGAGATCGTCTGACGATTCCTTGCGGGGTGCTGCCCGAGGGGCATCCTCGGGTGCAACAAGCATGGTCGGCCGCTGCCTTTCACTGGTAAAGGTTGCGGCCGACCTGAAGAAACGGACCAGCCAAACCGTTTCCCGAGGAGATGGTCGCCTCTAGTGAGCGGGCGCACCTCCAAACGGACGAGGCTGGTGATGCGGGAACGAGATCTTTCGGGCGGGTTGCCGCTAGGCCGTCGCGCTTTTCTCACCGGAAGCATGCTGGCGCTTGTGACGGTGGCCGCCAGCGGCGCTGCCGCCAATGCCGTCATCGGAACCGCCGATGAGGTGCGCGGCACGGTCAGCCGCAAGAGCGACGACAGGAATGCGCCGATCCGCGCCGGCGCCGACATCCTGGACCGGGATTTCATCGTCACGGGTAAAGAGAGTTTCGCAGCGCTCACGCTTGGCAGCGACACCAAGCTCCTGCTTGGCAGCCAGACCGAACTCCTGGTCGACAGTTTCATCGCCGGCCAGGGTGGCACGATCGAGCTGGGCACGGGCCGCATGATCTTCGATCGGCCGGAGGGGGCGCCGAAGATCGACGTCTCCTTGCGCACCGCCTTCGGAATGATCGGCGTGCGGGGCACCAAATTCTTTGCCGGGCCAAACCGTGGAGCCTTTGCCATTTTCGTCGAGCATGGGGCCGTCGAGGTCACGGGCGGCGGCGTGACACGCCGGGTCGGCGCCGGTGAGGGCATCGACATTTCGGCACCCGGCGCAGCACCTAGCGAGGTGCGGCGATGGGGCGAGGCGCGCATCCGGGAAGCCTATGAAAGTGTCGGCGTTCGCTAAGGCGGTCTGAGCTAAACGGCAGCCGAGCCTCTCGATGACTGTCCAACGTTAGCGAACGGGCGTGAACAGTTCCATGGAGCCGATGCCGCGGATCTCGTGAATGCCGAGTGACCGCAGATGGCGGGCCGTTTCCACCGCGGCGGAAGGGCCGATGCAGATGTCGGTGCCAAACACCTTGTTAGCCTCCTGCAGTCGCGCCGCAAGGTTCATCGCTTCGCCATGAGCAGTGTAATCGAGCCGGCCCCCGGTCCCGACCTCGCCCAGCACGACCAGGCCTGTTTCGATGCCGATCCGCGTGCGGCCGAAGGCTTCGGCGGCAAATTCCGGCCGCCGCCGGATTTCTTCCGTCAGGGCGTGGATCTCGAGCGCACAATCGATCGCCCTGTCGACGTGGTGCTCGAGGTCATCAGGGGCGTTGAACAGCGCGTTCACGGCGTCGCCGACGATCTTGTTGACCATGCCGCCGTGCCGCTCGACGAGCGCGTTGACCTCGCGGAAATAGACGTCCAGCAGCGGAACGAGCCGCTGCGGACCGATACGATGGGAGAGGGTGGAGAACCCTTCGATGTCGGTGAAGACGGCAGTCACCTGCCGCTCCTCGCCGGCCATGCGTTCCAGGCCCGGATTGTCGATGTAGCGCGAGACCACCTGCTCCGGCAGATACTGGGCGAAGCGCTGGCGGGCTGTCTGCTCGGCGCGGCGGACCCGTGAGAATTGCAGAACGCCCGTTACCAGCAACACAGAAGCCAGCGCCAGCACAATACTGACGGCGTCGACGAGAAGTCCCGTCTGCCAGTAGATCAGCGCAGCACCGGCGATGTTGGCCAACATAGCGACAAGGCCAAGGATGGCCGCTCTTGTAGGCCGCAGCCGTGTGACGGCAAGCGCAATACCGATTCCGGCCATCAAGGCGAAGCCGGTCTCCACAGCAATGAAGCGCCGATCCCTTGTCGGAATGAAGTTGGTCAGAATCGCGTTGGCGAGGTCAGCATGGATCTGCACGGAAGGCTCCAGCGGCATGGAGGCGCTGGCCCTCAAGCCGCCGAGAGTCGGCATGCTGCTGCCAATCAGCACAACCCTGCCATGGACACGTTCTGGTGCCACGGTGCCGCTCATCACGTCGATGGCAGACAGCGTGCGGCGTGCGATGTGTGCGGCGTCCGCAGCGACGAAACGCAGGCTTCCGCTCTCGTCCAGCGGAAGGACACGTGTGTCCTGCCGTAGCCACGCGGGCGCGCCACCGAGCACTGGCGTCCCCGCGCCTGCCGCGCGTCGTGCTGCCTCTACGCCCAGGGTCGGGTAGGCAGCATTCCTGATGATGGAATAGACCTGCACCCGGCGCACCCGCGCGTCCGCGTCGCCGACGAGAAAGGCCGAGGCTGCTGCTGCGGCGCGGTCCTGGAACATGGGGCAGGAGGTCTCCGCTCCCTCGATAAACCAGAGCTCCGGAACCGCTACGGGTCGCTGCACGGCAAGCGCCGGCACCGGGTTCGGCGCCGGAACAGGCCGGTCGCCGATCAGAAAGCCCAGAACAGTCGGAACCTTTCCGATTGCCTCGGCCAATGCGCGGTTTGCGGGATCGGTCGTGTCGCAATTCCTGCTGAAGACGAAATCGAGCGCGATGGCGAGAGGCTTCGCCGCAGCGAGCGTCGCAATCAACTGAGCGGTTTGCGCCCGACGCCAGTCCTCGCCGGGTGCCGCCTGGAATGACCGACGATCGATGTCGATGACGAGAAGCTTCTCGCTCTCCGGGGGCGGAACAGCCTGGGTCAACGCATCGAAGAAGAGTTCTCGCGGCCTTTCAAGCGCTTTTTCCGCCAGCGTGAGGATCAGCAGGGCACCGAGCAGGCTTGTCAGAATTCCGGCGAAAAGCGGCTTGGCGCGGATCGGTCGGAATTCAAGGGCCAAGGTTGCTACTCGTCTAGCGGCTCGGCAATGCCGAGTAGCCGGCCGATATGGCAGAAGATGATGCCGTCCGTACGACGGATCGCTCCTGCCTCCTCGAGCGTCAGGATGGATCGGTTGATCTTCGGCCGGCTTGCGCCGACGATGCTGGCGATCTCCGCCTGGCTCAGCGAAAGCTGCAGGTTGGCGCTTTCCGGCAGCTCGCTTCCGTGGATGTTGCGAAGCGTCGCCAGGAAGAAGCGGGCCACACGTGCGTCGAGGTCGTAGAGCGCAATGGTTTCTAGTTGCTCCGTCGTTTCGCGCAGCTTGGTGCAAAGATAGTGGATGATGGCCTGATAGGCCTGCGGATTGCGCGCCAATACCTCAAGGAAATCGCGCTTGCTGATGACGTAGCCTTCAGTTCCTGTCATGGCCGTGGCGTCGGCCGATCGCGGCTGGCCGTCGAGGATTGCCATTTCGCCGAAGATCGAGCCCGCCTCCAGGTGGCGCAGCGTCAGTTCCTTGCCCTGCGGGGTGATCAGCGAGATCTTGATGCGGCCGGAAACGACGACGATGAGGTAGCTGCCTTCGTCGCCACGCTGGAACAGTACGGTGCCCGCATTCCATTTGCGATAGCTCGCGATCGAGGCGACGTCTGCGATCGTCTCCTTGCTGAAGCCTTCGAAGATCGGAAACGAGCGCCAGAACGCCGGGCTCCTGCTGATCTCGTTCATGTGCTGTGCCCCCCGCTTGTGGCCGTAACTGCCGCCTATTTTTGGTAATCTTAAGGAATTCTTCCCGCACTGCGTAGTGGGTTGCAATAGAAAAGTCAGCAGTTGTATCGGCTGAATTACTCAAACTTTTCCCTGTCATTGTGCACAAAAATTGAACGATGTGTCCACTTCCTGCCGGGCTTGTGTAAACGAACCGTTCTGGTAAAAATTGCCGCAACGCAAATCCGCTGCAACCAGCCAGGAGCCCTTCATGTCTCAGAACGTCGTTGTCCTCATCGGACGCATCCTGCTTTCCGCCATGTTCATACTCGCCGGCTATCCCAAGCTGCTCGATCCCTCGGGCACCGCTGGCATGATCGCCAATGCCGGCATTCCGGCCGCTACCCTGCTCGCTTACCTTGCCGGCCTGTTTGAGCTCGTCGCCGGCATTTTCATCCTCGTCGGGTTCCAGACGAAGATCGCGGCCTACCTGCTTGCCGCCTTCAGCATTTTCACCGCGCTTGTCTTCCATAGCGGTTCGATCGCCGTTCCGGATTTCCCGGAAGGTGCAAATAACCTGCTGACGATGTTCAACGGCCTGATGATGATGAAGAACCTGACGATTGGCGGCGGTTTCCTCGTGCTGGCAGCCTTCGGCCCCGGCGCTCTCTCGGTCGATGCCCGTCTCGGCGTAACTGACGCAGTCAGGGCCTGACGCTTCTCCTCCCTCCAGTCCTGACCCTGCCTCCCTGGTTTTCCGGGGAGGTTTTTTGTTTCTGCAGGCTTGCGATAGCCGGATTATCTGGCGTCAGCCGCGTCTTGCTGCTATGCGCTCGGAAACCACCAGACAGGGAGAGACGCCATGTTTTCCAATTCGTTTCCGGATCGCGACACCATGGCGGAGCTTCTCGCCCGCATGCTCTGGGAGATCAAGGCGGTTCATTTCCGGCCCGAGGAGCCCTACAAGTTGGCCTCCGGCATGGCGAGCCCGGTCTATATCGACTGCCGTAAGCTGATCTCCTATCCACGCATCCGCTCGGCGGTGATGGATTTTGCCGCGGCCACGGTGCTGCGCGGCGCGGGCTTCGAGCAGTTCGACGTCGTTGCCGGCGGCGAGACGGCCGGTATCCCCTTCGCCGCCCTGCTTGCCGACAGGCTGGGTCTACCGATGATCTATGTCCGCAAGAAGCCGAAGGGTCATGGCCGCAACGCCCAGATCGAGGGGCACATGCCTGAAGGCGCGCGCGTATTGGTGATCGAGGACCTGACGACGGCCGGCGGCTCGATGTTCACCTTCATCGACGCCATCCGCGAAGCCGGTGGCGTGGTCAATCATGGCATGGCGCTGTTCTACTACGGGATCTTCCCCGAGGCCGAGGCACGGTTTGCCAATGGCAAGGTGAAGCTGCATCACATTGCCACCTGGCGCCACGTGCTCGCCGCCGCTCGCTCCGAAAAACTCTTCGACGAGGCGACGCTTGCCTCGGTCGAGGCCTTTCTCAATGCGCCGCTTCTGTGGTCGGCTGACCACGGTGGGGTGAGCGCGCTTCCGACCGCCTGATAAAATGGCGCTGGCGTTTTTCGCTGCCGTCGATTAAATCGATTGAAAGTTCAATCGGAGGAAGCTCATGATCCTGTGCTGTGGAGAGGCGCTGATCGACATGCTGCCGCGCACGTCGACGCTGGGAGAGGAAGCGTATGCGCCCTACGCGGGCGGGGCGATCTTCAATACGGCCATTGCACTCGGTCGTCTCGGCGTGCCGACCGCCTTTTTCACGGGTCTCTCCGACGATATGCTGGGTGACGTGCTGCGGAAGACGCTGTCCGCCAGCAACGTGGACTACAGCCCCTGTGCAACCCTCTCGCGGCCGACGACGGTCGCCTTCGTCAAGCTCGTCAACGGCCAGGCGACCTATGCCTTCTATGACGAAAACACCGCGGGACGCATGATCACAACGGAGAACCTGCCGGTACTTGGCGATTATTGCGAGGCGCTGCATTTCGGCGCCATCAGCCTCATTCCCGAGCCGTGCGGAACGACCTATGAGGCGCTGCTGGCACGCGAGCACGAGACGCGGGTGATCTCGCTGGACCCGAACATCCGCCCGGGCTTCATCAAGGACAAGCAGGGCCATCTGCAGCGGATCAATCGCATGGCCGCGCAGTCTGACATCATCAAGTTTTCCGACGAGGATCTCGACTGGTTCGGGATGCACGGCACCCATGAGGAACTTGCGGCCGAGTGGCTGAAGCGCGGGCCGAAGGTGGTGGTCATCACCAAGGGCGCAGACGGTGCCGACGGCTATACAAAGGATTGCAAAATTTCCGTTCTCGGCGAGAAGGTGACGGTCGTAGATACGATCGGCGCCGGCGACACGTTCGACGCCGGCATCCTAGCATCGCTGAAGCGCAATGATCTGCTGACAAAAGCAAAGGTGGCTTCGCTCTCCCAGGCGGCACTGCGCGATGCACTCGCGCTTGCCGCCAAGGCGGCCGCTGTCACAGTCTCCCGCGCCGGCGCCAATCCACCCTGGGCGAAGGAAATCGGGCTGTAAACTACCGCCTACCCTCGCCTTCGGCTTCTGACTGGGAGCGGGAAAAGGGCCCAGTAAGCCAATCAGGGCAGAAACAACCCGATGGCCTCTTACTTCGCCGCCTTCAGCAGGGTTGCCACAAGTCCGGCCGTGGACGAATCGTGCGCGGCTGCGCTCTCCTTGCCCTCGATCACCGGCAGCAGTCCCGTCGCCAGTTCCTTGCCGAGCTCCACGCCCCACTGGTCGAAGGAGTTGATGTTGAACAGCACGCCTTCGACGAAGACGCGGTGCTCGTAGAGCGCGATCAGGCGGCCCAAGGCAAACGGGGTCAGCTCGTCATAGACCATGGTGATCGACGGACGATTGCCGGGGAAGACGCGGTGCGGGGCGATCTTGTCGGCTTTCGCCTCGTCCATGCCCTTTGACGTCAGTTGCGCCTTTGCTTCGGCAAGCGTGCGCCCCTTCATCAGCGCCTCGGACTGCGCCAGGCAGTTCGCTATCAGCAGCTGGTGCTGGTGCCGGAGCTCCGGCTCATGGCCATTGGCGGCGATCATGAATTCGGCCGGGATGATGTCTGTACCCTGATGGATCAGCTGGTAGAACGCATGCTGGCCGTTGGTCCCGGGCTCGCCCCAGACAACAGGTCCCGTCGCGCCCTCGACCGGTTTGCTTTCCATCGTCACCGATTTGCCGTTCGATTCCATGTCGAGCTGCTGCAGGTAGGCCGGAAAGCGCGAAAGCCGCTGGTCGTAGGGCAGGATCGCGCGCGACGGATAGCCCAACACGTTGCGGTGGTAGTAGCCGATCAGCCCGAGCAGCATCGGAATGTTCTTGCGGATCGGTGCGTTACAGAAGTGATGGTCGATCGCATGGCCGCCCGCGAGGAAATTGGCGAAATCCTCACTGCCGATCGCGATCATCAGCGGCAGGCCGATGGCCGACCAGATCGAATAGCGTCCGCCGACCCAGTCCCAGAAGCCGAAGACGCGGTCCTCGGCGATACCGAAGGCAGCGACCTTGTCGAGTGCGGTGGAGACCGCGCAGAAATGGTGGCCGACGGCTGCTTCACCGAGTTTGCCGGCGATGAATTTTCGCGCCGTCTCGGCATTGGTCATCGTTTCGATTGTGGTGAAGGTCTTCGAGGCGACGATGAAGAGCGTCGTTTCGGCGTCGAGGTTCTTCAGCGTGTCGGCGATATGCGCGCCGTCGATATTGGAGACGAAATGCAGGCGCGGCCCGTCGTGATAGGGGGCGAGCGCCAGCGTCGCCATGACCGGGCCGAGATCGGAGCCGCCGATGCCGATGTTGACGACATCGGTAAATTTCTTGCCGGTCGCGCCGGCCAACGCGCTGGAGCGGATATCTTCGGCAAAGGCGCCCATCGCCTCGAGCACCGCGTTGATATCCGGCATGACGTCGCTGCCGTCCACCACAATAGGCGCATTGGCGCGGTTGCGAAGGGCTGTATGCAGGACGGCGCGATCCTCGGTGATGTTGATCTTCTCGCCGGCAAACATCGCGTCGCGCTTCTTTTCCACGCCTGCTTGCCTTGCCAACGCCTCCAGTCCGTCGAGCACGCGATCGTTGATCGCGCATTTGGAGTAGTCGAAGAGGAAGTTCTCCAGCGTGACGCTGAAGCGGGAGAAGCGGTACGGGTCCGCGGCGAAGGCAGCACGGATATTCGTGGCATCAGTGTCGGTGACGGTGGCTTTCAGCGTTTCGACAAGCGCGTTCATGGAGGGCTCCCTGCATCCGCTATATGGCTGGTGGCCATTAGCTAGTCGTTTTGGAGCACGCGAATCAAGGGCGCCGCACCGCTTTCAGGCGAAAGATGCTGCTTTTCAGTGGAGAGATTAAATCGATTTATTTTGAAATTGTGACCACTATGCTCGCAAATCCTTTCGCAGGATCTTGCCCACGTTCGATTTCGGTAACTCGCTACGGAATTCGATATAACGCGGCCGCTTGTAGTTGGTGAGGTTGGCCGCGCAGTGAGCCTTCACGTCTGCTTCCGTCAGCTCCGGGTCTCTCTTGACGACGAACAGCTTCACTGCCTCGCCCGAATGCTCGTCCGGCACGCCGATCGCGGCGCATTCGACGATGCCCGGGTGCGTCATTGCCACCTCTTCGACTTCGTTGGGGAAAACGTTGAAGCCGGAGACGAGGATCATGTCCTTCTTGCGGTCGACGATCTTGATCAGCCCCTTGTCGTTCATGAAGCCGACGTCACCGGTGCGGAAGTAGCCGTCCGATGTCATGACCTTGGCGGTCTCCTCTGGCCGTTGCCAATAGCCGGCCATCACCTGGGGGCCGCGGATGCAGATCTCGCCGATCTCGCCGAGCGGCAGCGGATTGCCCGCGTCGTCGCGGATGTCGACATCGGTGGAAGGGATCGGCATGCCGATCGTGCCGGTGAATTCTGTTGTGTCCAGCCGGTTTGCGGTCGCGACCGGGGAGGTCTCCGAAAGCCCATAGCCCTCGGCGATCGGGCAGCCGGTCATCTTCTGCCAGCGCTCGGCGACCGGCCGCTGCACGGACATGCCACCGCCGAAAGTCAGCGCCAGGTTCGAGAAGTCGAGCTTCCGAAAATCAGCATTGTTCATCAGCGCGTTGAACAGCGTGTTGAGGCCGGGAAAGACATTGGGCTTGTAAGTCGCCATGTCTTTCACGAGCGAGGGGATGTCGCGCGGGTTCGCAATCAGGACGTTGTTGGCCCCTGCCAGCAACCCGGCCAGCGAATTCACCGTCAGCGCGAAGATATGATAGAGCGGCAGCGCACAGAGGAAGACCAGTCGCTCCGGTCGGTGCTTGCCCAGGAAGGCGGTCTCCAGCCAGATACCCATCTGCTCCATGTTCGACAAGAGGTTCGAATGGGTAAGCATGGCACCCTTGGAAACGCCTGTCGTGCCGCCGGTATATTGCAGGAAGGCGATGTCGCTTCGCACGACCTTCGGGTCGGTCAGCTTGGTCGCCCCGCCTTTTGCGAGCACGGTGTTGAAGGCGTGATGGCCGGGCAGCGACCAGGTCGGGACGAGCTTCTTCACCTTGCGCACGACGAAATTGACGATGAGCCCCTTCAAGCCCAGCATGTCGCCCATGCTGCAGACGACGACGTCCTTGACATGGGTGCGGGCGACCACTTGCTGAACCGTGCAGGCAAAATTCTCCAGGACGAACAGCGCCTTGGCGCCGGAATCGTTCAGCTGGTGCTCCAGTTCGCGCGGCGTATAGAGCGGGTTGACGTTCACAACGGTGAAACCTGCTCGCAGGATGCCGTAGACCACGACCGGGTTCTGCAGAATGTTCGGCATCATGACAGCGACGCGATCGCCCTTCGTCAGGCCGCGCGACTGCAGCCAAGCCCCGATCTTTGCCGATTGCGCGCCGAGTTCACGGAACGTCATCGACTTGCCCATGCTGGTGAAGGCCGGGCGGTCGGCATGCTTCTCGCAATAGTGTATCAGGGCCGCGCCGATCGATTCGTAGGCCAGCGGCGGAATTTCAAAGGGTGTTCCTGGTGGGTAGGAGTCGAGCCAGACCCTGTTTGGGGAGGTGGCGGTCTGGTCCTTGACGGTTGCTGACATATTCGCGCTTCCTCCCTCGTCTTTTCGCTTGCATCTGCTGCCCCAAAACATGCGCCAGAATCGGTCCTCCCAACCTACCGGCGCGGCAAGCATGCTGCCTTTGAACTTTGGCTTCAAGCACAATCGCTAGCTTACATTGACGTAAACGTCAACATCGTATTCGCAGCGAGCCAGATGCTGTCCAGACCGCGGCATTGCAAGCGCTGAAGGAAAAGCGTCGTAGGCGGAGAAACTGGAAAAGCTTCGGCATGCGTGAAAGAATGACCTAAGAGAGGGCGAAGGAGAAAGCGATGAGGAAACTGCTCGTCATCTTGTCATCAGTCCTACTCGGCGCGTGCCTGTCCTCTGCCGGGCCGGTGCCAGCTTTGGCGATCGATGCGCTACGGTCACCCAACGACGCCACCCTTCTCGGGGGTGGGGACCCGGTGGACGTGTTCAATCGGGGGGGCGATCCCATCGACACGCTGCGCGGCGGTTCGCGATACCATCGCGGTTTTCTTGGCAGTCGTTTCTACCGGGATGGGTACTTTCGCTACAGGGATGGCTATTGGTACCCGCGGTCTGCGTTCAGCACGGGAGAATTGCTTGGCGATGTGACGGTGGGGCCGGGCGCACCCGTCTACGGCATGACTGCGGAGCAATGGTGTGCAAACCGCTATCGGAGCTACCGTCTCTCGGACAATACCTATCTGCCAAGAACCGGCGGTCCGCGCGTCCAGTGCATGCCGCAATAGGCATGCTCATGGCCGGTTTCCATAAAGGTTCCGCCGCAGTGGCGCATCAACGAATGTCCGATGACAGCTTCTGTTCCAAACCCAGGGTCGCGGACTTGAGTTATTTCGTCCCTTGTACAGGCGCGATGTGAGCTATTCGAAGCCTCATCGTAGGGCGAAAAGGCGTGAAGTCGTATTTGGCGGAAAATAAACTTCCATGCGAAAGCAGGTTCTTACCGGCTGTTTTCAGGCAAGAAAGCTCAGAGGCTGGTTCGCTCCATTGCCAAATTAGAAATTGCGCCTATATTTCCTCAATCGACCATTGCTTGTGACGTCGTTCCTGAGCGAGTACGCTCCCGACGGATTTCCTCTCAAAAATCGATCTCATCCCGCAAGGTATCGCGGGAACCACAACGATTGCTTCGAAAGGAAATCGTTATGAATTCTGGAACCGTGAAGTGGTTCAATGCAACCAAGGGCTTTGGCTTCATTCAGCCGGACGACGGCAGCACGGACGTTTTCGTTCATATCTCCGCCGTTGAGCGCGCAGGCATGCGTTCGCTGAACGATGGCCAGAAGGTCCGGTACGACATTGTGCAGGACCGGAAGTCGGGCAAAAGCTCCGCCGACAACCTTCAGGCGGTGTGAATTTGTCGTTCGCTCTCGCTGACCACGGATGTACTGGCAGCAGAGATGAGTGACTGTAGAGGTCGGGTTCACGCCCGGCCTTTTGTTTTTATGGTCATGGGAGCTCTCATGCCTAAATACCGTTATCAACCAGGGGACACCTTGAAAGCTCGGGTGCTTGGAAGCGCCCAGCCGGAAGGCTCGGGACGAATTGTGTCCGAACTGCCCGAAACGCACGGATCGGTCCGATACAGAGTCCGGTTTCAGAATGAGAATTTCGCACGAAGCATGAGCCAGGATGAAATCGATCCTGCTATGTCGCCGGAACGCGCCGGTGATGCACACATCGCGTCGTCGTCAGATGGTGAACCGAGCTGGATCAATCCAGATAGCTGGATCAATCCAAATGCAATCAGGATCAGGAAATAGCAGTTCCGGCTGCGTCAGGAGAAGCTTTGCAAGTAATCGTCAGGGACAATAATATCGAACAGGCCATTCGCGTCTTGAAGAAGTTGATGCAGCGTGAAGGGCTATTCCGGGAAATGCGTGCGCGCAGCACCTATGAAAAACCCTCCGAAAAGCGCGCGCGTGAAAAGGCGGAAGGAATCCGGCGTTCCCGCAAGCTCGCGCGTAAGAAGGCACAGCGCGAAGGTTTGTTGCCTGCCCCTAAAAGGAAAGTGGCAGTGAGGCCGCGCTGAAGATGGCGCCGCGACCAGTGCATACAGAATAGGGAGGAAAGCATGGCGGTGACAAAGGAGCAGTTTTTCAAGCCAGCTAAGGCCTCGGCACAAGACAAGGCCGCACAAACACATACAGTTGCCCAGAGCATCGTTGCCGCCGAAGCTGCCGCACGAGCAAAGAAGACCGAAAGGCTTCGCGCGCTTCGCCTCGCCCAACTGTTGAACGCTCCAAGCCAGCATGGTTCAAAGAAGCGGGTTTAGAGCGGGTATTTCACTGCGGTTTTGAAAGTGCCGCCCTGACTTCCACAAAGGCCCATAAGTGCGGATCGGTCTGCTCTGCGCCGATGATCGCTTTGGCGGCGCGAAGTGGACCATGTGTTCTGCGCAAGGCTATCTGCCACCGGCCCATGGTGCTGTCGCCCCGCTCAGCGGATATCTGCCGTGATGATCTGGTCCATGGGAACGTCGTGCGGCTGGGGATGGATCGTGGCGATCGCCTGCGAGCCGTAGCCGACCCCGATAGCCAACGGCTTTTCGCGCAAGGCGGCAAGCGTGCGATCGAAGAAGCCGCCGCCGTAGCCGAGTCGGTAGCGGGCAGGGTCGAACCCGACCACCGGGGCGATCACGATATCCGGGTCGGCCGCAATTCCATCCACGGGCATCGGGATATTCCAGACGCCGCGTTCCAGTCGTTCGCCGGGTCGCCAACTGCGGAAAAGCAGTGGCTGCCGTTTCTCGACAACGATCGGCAGCAGCGCCATGCCGCCACCCGCCCAGATTTCCTCGATCCAGGGCCGCAGATCCGGCTCGCCGCGGAAGGGCCAGTAAAGGCTGATACGTCGGCCGCGAACATCGCCGACCACTTCGCGCAGTCGCTCAAGGATGCTCGCCGCCGCTCGTGTGCGACTTTCAGCCGAATGGGCGAGCCGCTGTGCGATCAGCCTTTCCCGCTCCTGTTTCCTCCAGCCGACGACGCCGCCGAACGGCGGGGCTATATCTGTCTCCGGCACAGCATCGACTCCGGACGGCGTTGATGAAGCTGCACCAACGTGGCTGCTTTCCCTGTCATGCATCGCGGTCTCCCGATGAGCACTGCGGCCATTGTGCCGGACACGAACCCTGCAATCCCCCCTATGTGCGGCAAGAGCGGTCGCAATCAGTGGTTCCATTGGTTCGCATCGGCAAGAGGGCTGCACCGCAAGAGGAGCAAAAAAAATAGCGGGCACGCAAGGTTTTGTTTGCCCTGACACAAGACGCTGTTATCACGGTATTCAGGCGATGCGGCTCTAAATGCGCAAGAAACAGCGAGCGGCATCGGCAAGGAGGAATAGGTGCATCAGCCCGAACTGCGCAATATGCGCTCCGAGCCCCGGTTGCTCGGATCTGCACGGCCGACCAGCGTCGCGCTGATCTCCCCGATCTCGGCCGCCCGCTGGCTGCTTTTCCTCATCATCATCGCCGGCATCTATTTCTTCCATGGCTTCGTCGTTCCGGTGCTTGCTGCGCTCGTGATCGCCACGGCGAGCTGGCCGCTCTTCTGCCGTCTCCGGCAAGCCATCGGCGACAGCCGGACGCTGGCAGCTGCGATCGCCATTCTCCTGATCCTCGGCTTCATCGTCGTGCCGCTCATGTATGCGATTACCTACGCCTTCCAGGAGGTGCGCGAATGGATCGGCTGGGCGGTAGCAACCAACAAGACAGGCGCACCGGTGCCGGACTGGATCCGCGCCCTTCCGGTTGTCGGTGAGTGGATGGCGAAACAGTGGACGGACCTCCTGGATCACCCAGGCGCGATCGGCGAACTGACCCAGATCATCAGCGGCGCGAACATCGGCAACATCTACCGCGTGGCGCTTGCCGCGAGCGGGGCGGCATTTCACCTGTTGCTAACGATGTTGTTCATGCTGATTGCGCTGTTCTTCATCTATCGCGACGGCGAGACGTTCATGGCGCAAGTGGACGGGATCGGCGAGCGCATTCTGCCGATGCGCTGGGGGCGCATCTCCCGCATCGTGCCAGCAACGATCAGTTCGACCGTCACCGGTATGACGCTGATCGCCATCGGCGAGGGTATCGTGCTCGGCATCGCCTATTGGATCGCCGGCGTTCCCTCCGCGGTCACGCTCGGCGTTCTGACCGGCCTGATGGCGCTCTTTCCCGGAGGCGCGCCGCTCTCGTTCACACTGGTCTCGATCTACCTGATCTCCAGCGGCTCGCCGTTTGCCGGTGTCGCCCTCTTCCTCTGGGGATCAGTCGAACTTTTCATCGTCGACAAGACGCTGCGTCCGAAGCTGGTCGGTGGCCCGATCAAGTTGCCGTTCCTTCCGACCTTCTTCGGCCTGATCGGCGGCGTCAAGACGATGGGTTTCCTCGGGCTCTTCATCGGCCCCGTGTTGATGGCGCTCCTGGTCGCCATCTGGCGCGAATGGGTACGCGAGGTGGAGCTGACCGACGAGAACGCTCCGGTTGTCGAGAAGCGAGCGGCCGAGTAAGGGCGATCACGGTCGGCCGCGAAAAGCGCCGAACGTTCAGGGAGTGGCCCAAAGGGAACCGGCGGACAGCTTTTGCACCGCAAACAACGACGGTCGACCCGCATGCTTCCAGGTGACCATACTCAGGAGAGCGGGGGCGTCGCTGCCGGGCGCGGTACTAAAGCGCCGCGCCTCTGGCTTCCGATCGACGAACCCTGCGACGTCGGGGTGTTAAAGAATGAAATCGGTTGCTTTCATCGCAAGGCTTAGGTCTAGCACGATGGAAAAATCGGCTTTGCCGTCGCCGTTGATGTCACCGGAGACGTAGGTGTCGCCGGATTTGATCTCATAGCGAAGCTCGCCGGCCGTTTTGTGGAACGCCTGCGTGCCGATGAATTTGAAAGCCTGATCGCCGCCGGCCTTGATGCTGGAATCAATCGATTTCAGGTCGATCCTGTCCCCGGCCACCCGCGAGAAGTCCTTGATGACATCGCGGCCCAATGAATCGACCGTACTGTCCTTGATGCCTTTGAAGACGAACGTGTCCTTGCCGGTCCCACCCGAAAGCGTATCCTTCCCAAGGCCGCCATAAATCGTGTCGAAACCATCTCCCGCGGCGATAATATCGTTGCCGTCGTCGCCTTGGAGAAAATCGTTGCCGGCATCGCCGTTCAACGTGTCATTGCCTTTGCCGCCATAGAGCTTGTCGTGATCGGTGCCGCCGTTGAATTTGTCGTTGTCGATGCCGCCGCGCAGCGTGTCGCTGCCTGCGCGGCCGAAAATAGTTCCCGTCAACCGGCCGCTCGTGCCATTGTAGCTGTCGGCGGCTTCCGTGAAATCGATATCGCCAACAATGCGTCCCGTGTTGGTAATGGTGACGATCCCCGTCGAATTACTGCCTTTCAGCGCTCGATCCTCGGATGTAATGAGCCCGGTGTTCAAAATCTCGAGAGTTTCCGATCCACCAGGGCTTCGCAGAATTGCGATCTGATCAGCTTCGATGGTTCCACGATTGAAGACGACCGACTTGGTAGCTCCGGCGGTCCCGAAACCGATAAAGACGCCAAAGTCCTCACCCCAGATTGTTCCTCTGTTATCGAGCTTGGCATTTGTGCCGCCGATGGCAATTGCAGCGCGTCCCAAGCCAAACCCATAGGCGCTGCCCGTCGAGTTGATGACCACGTGATTGTTGGATGTGCTTGTGCCTGTAATTGATGAAATGTCGATAGCGCGGGATCCTGTTACCATCCCGTTGACCACGACCGAGTGGTCGGATCCAGTGGCATTTATCGCGTCGGTGTCAGTCGAACCGACGACGACACCAACTGCTACAATTGCGTCATCTGTCGTGCCGAGATTACCACGGACGCCGCTGGCGACGTCCGTCGTGCCGAAAACTCGAAGTGCCATGCTTCTGCCCCTGAGTTGGTTGTAGAACTCGCATGGCAAGCGTATTAGATGTAATTAGTTTTCGCAACCTAATCAAAATGCGCTGAAACAGGGGCGTGATTTCCGCCGCTAGGCTGATTGCTAGTGATTTCAGTGTGTATTCAAGAACCAGGCTAAATGCTTGATTTTATGGTGCCGCTTACGTGACTCGAACACGTGACCCCATCATTACGAATGATGTGCTCTACCGACTGAGCTAAAGCGGCCCGCATCGGCCCTCGAAGTGTCGCGGGCCGGAATGTGTGGGGCTGATAACCGCATTGCGCGGAGATTTCAAGTCATCTGTTTGCTATTTGGCGCTTTTTCGAACCGAGTAGGGTTTTAGGTCCTGTCAAAGTGCGGCGAGGCGGGCGTGGGCGGCCCGGTATTCGCCTTCCAGGCGCGCGACAAGTGCTTCAGTCGTGGTAATTTCCTTCACTGCGCCGATGCCTTGGCCGCAACCCCAGATGTCCTTCCAGGCCTTCGCGCCGTTTTCCGTCTTCTCGAAATCCATCTTGCTCAGGTCTGCCTCGGGCAGGTTGTCCGGATCCAGTCCGGCGGCCCGGATCGATGACCTGAGGTAGTTGCCGTGGACGCCGGTGAAGTAGTTCGAATAGACGATATCTGCCGCGCTGCCGTCGACGATGGCCTGCTTGTAGGCGTCGCTGGCGCGGGCCTCGGCCGTGGCGATAAATGGAGAGCCTATATAGGCCATGTCTGCGCCCATAGCCTGGGCGGCGAGGATCGCGCCACCGGTCGCGATAGCGCCCGACAGCAGCAGTGGTCCGTCGAACCACGCGCGGATCTCCTGGACGAGCGCGAAGGGCGACAGCGTGCCGGCATGTCCGCCGGCACCGGCGGCGACCGCGACCAGGCCGTCCGCTCCCTTGCGGATGGCGGAATTGGCGTGGCGGTTGTTGATCACGTCGTGCAGCACGATGCCGCCATAGGAGTGGATCGCAGCGTTGACCTCCGGCACTGCCCCCAGCGACGAGATGACGATCGGGACCTTGTATTTCACGCACATCATCAGGTCGTGCTCGAGCCGCCTGTTGGACTTGTGGACGATCTGGTTGACGGCAAACGGCGCCGCGCGGCGGTCCGGATGCTTCGCATCATGGTCTCGCAGGCCTTCGGTAATCTCGGCAAGCCACTCGTCCAGCTGCGATTCCGGTCGCGCGTTCAGTGCTGGGAACGTGCCGACCACGCCAGCCTTGCATTGCGCCAGGGTTAGCGCGGGATGCGATATGATGAAGAGCGGCGAAGCGACGACGGGCAGTCGCAGATTGTCGCGCAGGACGGCGGGCAAGGTCATGGTCGGTCCCAAATTCATTAACGTTTACGAAAACGTAAGAAGCCTAGCAATGTTCGCGCGCCTTGAAAAGGCGACGAGGCATCGTTTTTGTCTAGAGCGGATGGGAAATCCCGGTTCTGGATCATGGGAGTCTTGCCAGTTGTTTTCCCCATCGCGATTCGCGCAGGTCGCTCCGAGACTTGCGGAACGCGGCGCCAACGTTTACCGAATTCTTAACAACGGTAAACGAAGACGCCTTGACCGCGTTTGGGCCGCGTGGATGGATCTGCGCGAAGCCGCCTGAGGAGGCAATGTGAGCGGACTGGAACAGGCCATCAGGAACGCGTTGGCGCGTGCCGAAACCAACAACCCCGAGACGCGTGCGCGGATCTATCAGTCGGCGCGCAATGCGCTCGAAGCGGGCCTGCGAAAGCAGGAGATCAATGATCCGGAGGCGATCGCCGCGCAACGGCATCGCCTGGAAATGACCATACGCCAGATCGAAGCCGAGCAGCGTGCCGCCCTCAAGGCGCAGCGGCCGCCGATCGAACGCGCGCCGGTCGAGCCCGAAAAGCCGATGAACGAGTACAGGGCAGGGACGGTGGATCCGCAGGTGCGCCCGGAACCGCGCCTGGCGAGCGGAAAGCCGTCTGCGGCGGCCCGCGCGGTGCCCACGCTCGATGAGATCAGGCCGGATCGCGGAGAGGGTTTCGGGGCAGTCGCCAAAGGGACTCGGCCCGAAGCCGGCGAACCCGCCATGCAGGCGGATTCTATCGTTGCAGCCTCCCCCCGAATGGCCAAGGCACCCAAGCGGCGCGGTTGGCTGCTTTCCTTCCTGCTTGTTGTGACGACGCTTGTTGCCGCGGTCGGCACGGCCGCCTGGTGGGTGCAAAGCAGCGGCCTACTGCTGCCGCGCTCCGAGCGCGACGGCAGCGTCGCCAATCCGCCGCAGACCGTGCGCGGAGAGGATTTTTCCGGGAGCGATCCGATCAAGGAAGCGCTCGACACGCAAAACACCTTTTCCGCCGACTGGCGGGAGGTTTTCAATCCGGGCAAGACAAGCGCGCTCTCCGCCGGGGCCAAGGGCCGGTTTGAGCCCGTCAGCACGGATGAGGGACCGGCGGTCCGGCTCGTCTCGCAGGTTGCGGATCGTAACGGCGCCGTGGCGGTTTCGGTCGAGCCCGACGTGCTGCGGGCCATGGCGGGCAAGACCTCGACCATTGCCCTGACGGTCGAACCCGAAAGCGGCAATCCAGTCCAGGTTTCAGTCGAATGCGACTTCGCGGCACTCGGCGATTGCGATCGTCATCGCTTCGCCGTTTCGGATCGCACCGACCTGCTGTTCCAGGTGACCTTCGACCGCACCCTCTCGCCGAACGAGGCAGGCCGCCTGTTTATCAACAGCGATGTTGCCGGCGGCGGGGCAGGGGTCAATCTCTTCGCCATTCGCGTCCTGCCGGGCGAATGATCAACGCTCGGGGCTGAGCCTTCGGACACGACGCAGAATTGGTCGGGTGCACCTATTTTAAGAACTTCGGCCCACTGCCGAGGATCTTGGTGTCGATCTCACCGATCGCCTTGCGGTCCTTCCCGTCGTAGTCGATCCGATCGAGAATGTGGCGGATGGCGTTGAGGTGGGCGCGCCGCTTGTCGTTCGCCCGCACCACGGTCCAGGGCGCGCGCTCGGTGTGGGTCTTGTTCAGCATCCGGTCGCGCTTTTCGGTGTAGTCGTCCCACTTGTTCAGGGCCGCGATGTCCATCGCCGAGAGTTTCCAAGTCTTCAGCGGGTCATGGCGGCGGTCGTGGAAACGCTTGATCTGCATCTCCCGGCCGATGTCGAGCCAGAACTTGAAGAAAAAGATGCGGTCATTGAGCACCATCCGCTCGAAATGTGGGGTCTCTTCGAGGAACGTTTCATATTGCGCGGGCGTGCAGAAGCCCATAACTGGTTCGACGCCGGCGCGATTGTACCATGAGCGGTCGAACAGGACGAACTCGCCAGCTGTCGGAAATTGCGTCACGTAGCGCTGGTAATACCATTGACCCTGTTCGCTCTCGGTCGGCTTGGCGAGCGCCACCACGCGTGCCGAACGCGGGTTCATGTAGGCGCGGGTGACGAAGATGGTGCCACCCTTGCCGGCGGCGTCGCGCCCTTCGTAGACAGCGATCACGCGTTTACCCGTCGCCTGCAGCCAATACTGCACCTTGACGAGTTCGATCTGCAGCTTCTCCAAGGCGTCGTTGTATTCGTCCTTGTCGAGTTTCTTTTCATAGGGATAGCCGCCGGATGACAGGGCGTTCTCATCGACCCAGTCTGGAAGCTTCGAGTCATCCACGTCGAACGAGCGCTTCTTGCCGCCGATCGCGATCTCCGCAGGCTTGATGTCGGGAAATGTCACCATGCCGCGGGTCCTCTGCTCGGTGGAAAGGCGAGGAGGCCATATCCGCATTGCGATTTCAAGCGCACCGTGAAAAACATGTCATGAAATCACGCTATCGCTACCCGTTGCAGAGGCAATTGGGGAGCATGGCAATGAAGGTGAGGAAGGGAATTCTGGTGGAGGAGCGCGGATCCACGATCCGGTGGCTGTTGGCGCAGCTGTGGGACGAGCGCGTGCTTCTCGCTGCGGTCCTTTTCACTGCTTCCCTGATGTGGATGGGCGGTGTGCCGGCTGGCTGGGTGGTCTTTGCATCCGTACTGCTGGTACTCGCCGGGTTCGCGCGGGCCGAACGGCTCGAAGGGCGCACCACTGCCGTACCTGCAAGTGCTGCGCGTCTGGACGCAGACGCCGCCGACAGTCTATCGGCGATTGCCGCCCTGATCGATGCACTGGATATGCCCGTGCTGGTCGTTACGGCCGACGAGACGGTCAGATTGCAGAACCGGGCCGCCACGGTCCTCTTCGGCCCGATTCCGCGCAACGCCGATCTCGCAGGCCGCATCCGCGCGCCCGGAATCCTGGACATGGCGCGCGAGGTGATCGCGACCGGGCAGGCGAAGGAGATCGAGCATTCGGAACGGCTGCCCTCCGAAACGGTCTACATCGTGCGTGCCGCCCCCATGCAGGCGCTCGGTCCGCGCCTTGGTGGCGGGCGCTACTTCCTGATTTCGTTTCGCGATGTCTCGCAGGCGCGACGGATCGACCGTATGCGATCCGATTTCGTTGCCAATGCCAGCCACGAACTGCGCACGCCGCTCGCTTCGTTGCGTGGCTTCATTGAAACCTTGCAGGGGCCGGCAAAGGGCGACGAGAAGGCGCAGGAACGCTTCCTCGGCATCATGCATGAGCAGGCGACGCGGATGAGCCGCCTCGTCGATGATCTCCTCTCCCTGTCCCGGCTGGAGTTGAAGTCGAACATTGCGCCGGACCAGACGGTCGATCTTGGACCGCTGCTCGGCCATGTGCGTGACAGCCTCCAGCCGTTTGCTGCAGAGCTGGGTGTGGAGATTGCGCTCGACCTGCCGGACCGGGCCGTCGAGGTCACCGGCGATCGGGACGAACTGATCGAGGTATTCGAGAACCTGATCGAGAACGCCTGCAAATACGGCCAGGAGGGCAAGCGGGTCGACGTACGGTTTTTGGTCGCCGACGCCGAGCATCCCGAAGTGGCTGTCACGGATTACGGCCCGGGTATCCCACCCGAGCATGTCCCGCGCATCACCGAGCGCTTCTATCGCGTCAATGTAGAAGCAAGCCGCTCAAAAAAGGGTACGGGTCTTGGTCTTGCGATCGCCAAGCACATCCTCACGCGCCATCGCGCCCGCCTCGTCGTGAAGTCCGAAGTCGGTAAGGGTACGACATTTACCGTCAAATTCTGACATATAGTCAGCCGCGAACTGTGAGCCATCTGATTTAATTAAGCAATTTCAGTCGCTTAATGTGTCACAAATGTTTCGTCAAAGTGACATAAAAGCAATGGCGATCCGGCGCTAGACAGGGGCCGCTGATCGACGGCAGGCAAGAGCCGACCGCCGGCGTACCCACACAAGCCCATACTGGGAGAACTTCAGATGAAATCTCTTCAACTCACCGTAGCCGCTCTGGTTGCCTCTGCCGCGTTCGCCGGCGTCGCCGTCGCACGCGATCAGGTCCAAATTGCCGGCTCCTCGACCGTCCTGCCCTATTCGAAGATTGTGGCGGAAACGTTCGGCGAGACGTTTGGCGACTTCAAGACGCCGGTCGTCGAATCCGGCGGCACAGGCGCAGGCCTGAAGGAATTCTGCAAGGGCGTCGGTGAGGCTACCATCGACATCGCCAACGCCTCGCGCCAGATCAAGGACTCCGAGCTTGAGGCCTGCAAGGCAGCCGGCGTGACGGACATCCAGGAAGTGAAGATCGGCTATGACGGCATCGTCTTCGCGACGGACTCCAGCAACCCGGATATCGCCTTCGTTCCGGCCGACATCTACAAGGCGCTCGCCGCCGAAGTTGTGGTCGACGGCAAGCTCGTCGCCAACCCCTACAAGAAGTGGTCCGAAGTGAACCCGGCGCTGCCGGATGTCGAGATCGCTGCCTACATTCCGGGTGAAAAGCACGGCACGCGCGAAGTCTTCGAAGAGAAGGTTCTGGCAGCAGGCTGCAAGGAAGTCGGGGCGCCCGACGTGATCAAGGCGGCGATCGCCGACGAGAAGGAAGCGCACAAGAAGTGCGTCGCAGTCCGCAAGGACGGCCTTGCCGTCGACATCGACGGTGACTACTCCGAGACGCTCGCCCGTATCGCCGCCAACAAGACCGGCGTCGGCGTCTTCGGCCTGTCCTTCTACGAGAACAACGCCGACAAGCTGAAGGTTGCGACCGTCAGTGGCGTCACCCCGTCGGTCGAGACGATCTCCTCCGGTGAATACCCGGTCTCCCGCCCGCTGTTCTTCTACGTCAAGAAGGCTCATGTCGGCGTGGTTCCGGGCCTGAAGGAATATGTCGAGTTCTTCGTCTCCGACCAGATGATCGGCCCGGACGGCCCGCTCGCCGAGTACGGTCTCGTTTCCGCTCCGGATGCCGAGCGTGAAGAAATCCGCACGGCGGTCGAAGCCGGCAAGAGCATGTAATCTTGAGGAGACCGGCGCAGCCAGGCTGCGCCGGTCCCGCTCATTCTCACTTTTCGCATGAAGCGGCTGGGACACCCGCATGAGCACGACGCTACTTCTCGCCATTCTGCTGGCCATCGCCGCGGTCGCCTACGTTCTGGGCCGCATGCGGGCAAATGCCCTGTCAGGTGGAAAGTCATCGGCACTCCATTCCCGGCCGACCTACTACGGCGCCTATGTGGCGCTCGCGGCATTCCTGCCGCCGCTGATCCTCGTCGCCCTCTGGCTGACGATCAGCCCGTTCATCATCAATTCCTCCGTCCGCGACAGCTTTCCCGATGAGGTCACGGCGCAGTCGCCGGCGCAGCAGAGCCTTGCCTTCGGTATGGTTGCCACCATCGCCCGGGGCCTTCCGATGCTGTCGGCACAGGAGCTGGATGCCGTAACGAACGATCCCTCGACCCTGCAATCAGTTTTCGCCGGCAAGGGAGTTGCGGTCGCCGCCGAGGCGCAGCCCTACATGCTGGGTTCGGCAGCGACACTCAATTCGATGTCGCAGACCAGCCGGATGGCGCTTGCCACCATCTCGATCGCCATCTCATTGGCCGGTGCGTTCCTCGCACTCCGCACCATCGCGCCGCGCATGCGGGCGCGCAATAAGGTCGAGCGCGTCATGCTCTGGACGCTCATTGTCGCCTCGTCGATTGCCATTCTGACGACAATCGGAATTGCCGTCTCGATGCTGAGCGAAGCGGTCCTCTTCTTCCGTACTGTGCCGGCATCCGAGTTCTTTTTCGGCACCGTCTGGGATCCGCGCTTCGCCGGGGCGGGCACAAGTTCGTCCGGTCAGTTCGGTTTGATTCCGCTGCTCGCAGGCACGCTCTACATCGGCTTCGTCGCGATGCTCGTCGCCGTCCCGGTCGGGCTGTTCGCCGCCATCTACATGGCCGAGTATGCCTCTCCACGCATGCGTTCGATGGCAAAGCCGCTGCTCGAAGTGCTGGCCGGCATCCCGACCATCGTCTACGGCTTCTTTGCGCTCGTCACCGTCGGCCCGTTCCTTCGCGACATTTCCGCCAGCCTCAATGGCCTCGTCACCGGCAACTATGCCAACTTCATCCAGGCGCAGAGCGTTCTGACGGCCGGCATCGTCATGGGCATCATGCTGATCCCCTACGTCTCTTCGCTCTCTGACGACATCATTACCGCGGTGCCGCGGGCGCTGCGTGACGGTTCGCTCGGGCTCGGTGCGACCCGCTCCGAGACTATCAAGCGGGTGATCCTTCCGGCCGCTCTTCCGGGCATCGTCGGCGCGCTGCTGATGACGGCCTCGCGCGCCATCGGCGAGACGATGATCGTCGTGCTGGCCGCCGGCGTCGCCGCACGCATGCAGCTTAACCCGTTCGAGCCGATGACGACGGTGACGGTGAAGATCGTCAATCAGTTGACCGGCGACCTGGAATTCACCTCGCCGCAGACGCTGGTGGCCTTCGCACTCGGCATCACGCTTTTCTGCATCACGTTGGCACTCAACATTTACGCGCTCTATATCGTCCGCAAGTACCGGGAGCAGTACGAATGACCGATCTCCTCTCACCGGTTTCCGGCGATCTCGTATCGAAGGCGCCGCCGCGCCGCGACATCGGCATCCGCCGGCGCTATGCCGCCGAGCGCCGCTTCCGCCTCTATGGCCTGGCTGCGATCGTCTTCGGTCTGGTCTTCCTGTTCGTGCTGCTGTGGTCGGTCGTCGGCAAGGGCTACACCGCCTTTCAGCAGACGGAGATCACCCTGCCGGTCGAATTCTCCGAGAAGGTGATCGACCCGAGCAACAAGCGCGCGAGCGACCCGAAGGTGCTGGTTGCCGCCAACTATCCGCTGCTGGTGCGTAACGCGCTTGCGGAAAAGCTCGGCGTCGCATCGAGCGACAGGCCGGCCCTGAAGCAGGTAGCGGCGATGGTCTCGGAAAGCGCGCGCGTGACGCTTCGCGACATGGTCGCCGCCGATCCTTCGATCATCGGCAAGACCGTGCCGGTCACCGTTCTCGCCAGCGCCAACATCGATACCGCGTTCAAGGGGCAGTTCGACCTCACCGTGGATGAGAAGAACCGCAAGGTCTCCGACAAGCAGGTCGCCTGGATGAACCAGCTTGCGGAGGAGGGCGTGCTGGCCAAGGGCTTCAACACCGGCCTCTTCGTCAACGGCAATTCGAGCCGACCCGAAGGTGCAGGTCTTGGCGTTGCGCTTGTGGGGTCGCTCTATTTGATGGGCATTGTGCTGGTGCTGTCGCTGCCGATTGGCGTGGCTGCCTCGATCTATCTGGAAGAGTTTGCGCCGAAGAACCGGCTGACCGACCTGATCGAGGTCAACATCAACAACCTCGCGGCCGTTCCCTCGATCGTCTACGGCCTTCTCGGGCTTGCGGTCTTCATCAACTTCGCAGGGCTGCCGCGTTCAGCGCCGCTGGTCGGTGGCCTGGTGCTGACGTTGATGACGCTGCCGACGATCATCATCGCCACGCGCGCGGCGCTTCGCGCCGTGCCGCCATCGATCCGCGCCGCAGCACTCGGGCTTGGCGCCTCGAAGATGCAGACGACCTTCCATCATGTGCTGCCGCTCGCCATGCCCGGCATCCTCACCGGCACGATCATCGGCCTGGCGCATGCGCTCGGCGAGACTGCGCCGCTGCTGCTCATTGGCATGGTCGCCTTTGTCGCCAACGTGCCGACGACCCCGCTTGACCCGTCGACGGCACTGCCGGTGCAGATCTACATGTGGGCGAACGAGGCCGAGCGCGCCTTCGTGGAACGCACGTCGGGCGCAATCATCGTGCTGCTTGTGTTCCTAATCATCATGAACCTTGGCGCAATTCTATTGCGGCGCCGTTTCGAACGCCGCTGGTAGTGGGGTAAAAGAAGATGAACATCATGACCGAAGCCACAGCCGAGGAAGTGCTGGAAAAGAAGATGGACGCAATACCCTACAAGATGATTGGCAAGGATGTCTCCGTTTACTATGGCGACAAGCGTGCCCTTTACGACGTGAATCTGAAGGTTCGCGAGAACACGGTGACGGCTTTGATCGGCCCGTCGGGCTGCGGCAAGTCCACCTTCCTGCGCACGCTCAACCGTATGAACGACACGATCGATAGCTGCCGCGTCACCGGCACGATCACGCTCGACGGGGACAACATCTACGATCCATCGATCGATGTGGTGGAGCTTCGCGCCCGCGTCGGCATGGTGTTCCAGAAGCCGAACCCGTTTCCGAAGTCGATCTACGAAAACGTCGCCTATGGGCCGCGCATTCACGGTCTGGCGAAGTCCAAGGCCGACCTGGATCAGGTCGTCGAACACAGCTTGCAGAAAGCGGGGCTCTGGAACGAGGTGAAGGACCGGCTGCATGAGGGCGGCACCGGTCTCTCCGGCGGCCAGCAGCAGCGTCTTTGCATCGCCCGCGCCGTCGCCGTCAGCCCCGAGGTGATCCTGATGGACGAGCCCTGCTCGGCGCTCGACCCGATCGCGACCGCCAAGGTCGAGGAATTGATCCACGAACTGCGAGCGAACTTCACCATCGTCATCGTCACGCACTCGATGCAGCAGGCGGCCCGCGTGTCGCAGCGCACCGCCATGTTTCACCTCGGTAATCTCGTCGAGGAGAACGAGACCGACAAGATGTTCACCAATCCGGATGACCAGCGCACGCAGGACTACATCATGGGCCGCTTCGGTTGACGCGAGCCCGGTCCCGGATGAAGACCCGGCGCATCTGCGCCCGTTGAGGAAAGACCATGTCATCGACCCATATCGTTTCGATCTACGACGAAGAACTAAAGTATCTCACCCGCCGCATTTCCGAGATGGGTGGCACTGCTGAACAGATGGTGGGCGACAGCGTACGTGCGCTGGTCAACACCGACACGGCACTTGCCCAGAAGGTGATTTCCGAGGACGTTGTCCTCGACAATGCCGAGCGGCAGATCAACGAGAAGGCGATCCTGACGATCGCCAAGCGGCAGCCGATGGCGGCGGACCTGCGCGAGATCATGGGCGCGATCCGTATTGCCGCCGAACTCGAACGCGTCGGCGACCTCGGCAAGAACAACGCCAAGCGCGTCATCGCCGTGCAGAGTTCGGGCATGCCGCGCAAGCTGGCTCGCGGGCTGGAGCATCTCGCCGAACTGGCGCTGATGCAGCTGAAGGAGGTTCTCGACGTTTACGCCTCGCGCAACATCGAGAAGGCCAAGGAGATCCGCGAGCGCGACGATGAGATCGATGCGATCTACACCTCGCTGTTCCGTGAACTCCTGACCTACATGATGGAAGACCCGCGCAACATCACGCCCTGCACGCATCTCCTGTTCTGCGCCAAGAACATCGAGCGTATCGGCGACCACGCCACAAACATTGCCGAGACGATCTTCTACATGGCGACAGGTGCGCCGCCGGAAGGCGAGCGCCCGAAGGACGATCACACCACCTCGGTCGGCGCGGTCAAGGAATGATCGCCTCGAAGCCTCTGAACATTAGATCCCCGGGAGTTCCCAAGGTATGGTTCCCAAGATAACCGTGGTCGAAGACGAGGAGGCGCTGAGCGTCCTCCTGCGCTATAACCTTGAGGCTGAGGGCTTCGAGGTCGACACGATCCTGCGCGGCGACGAAGCGGAGATACGGCTGCAGGAACGCCAGCCGGATCTTCTGATCCTCGACTGGATGCTGCCCGGTGTCTCCGGCATCGAGCTTTGCCGGCGCCTGCGCCAGCGCTCCGAGACTGAGCGCCTGCCGATCATCATGCTGACGGCACGTGGCGAAGAAAACGAACGAGTCCGTGGCCTTGCCACCGGTGCCGACGACTATGTGGTGAAGCCCTTCTCGACGCCCGAGCTGATGGCGCGGGTCAAAGCGATGCTCCGGCGCGCGCGGCCCGAAGTGGTCTCGACACTTCTGAAGTGCGGCGACATCGAACTCGACCGTGAGACCCATCGTGTCCATCGCCGGACGCGGGAAGTTCGCCTCGGCCCGACCGAGTTCCGGCTGCTCGAATTCCTCATGGCATCCCCCGGCCGCGTCTACTCGCGTTCGCAGTTGCTCGATGGTGTCTGGGGCCACGACATCTACGTCGATGAGCGTACTGTGGATGTCCATGTCGGCCGGCTGCGCAAGGCGCTGAATTTCTCCAACATGCAGGACGTCATACGCACAGTGCGCGGGGCGGGGTATTCGCTGGAGGCGTAAGAGCGTCGCGACGCGACAATCGGAAACGAAAACGGGCCTTGAGGGGCCCGTTTGCATTTGTCTCGCTGCTTGTTCGCTAGGAAAGGGCGGTGCCCGATCAACGCATCCGGCGACGTTCGGCTGACGGCTGATAGGCCAGTCGCTGATGATAGAGGCAGTACGGCGAGTTGTCCGGGGACTCGTTGCCGCAGAAATGAAATTCTTCCGTCAGCGGATCGCCGTTCGGCCACTTGCAGGTGCGCTCGGTCAGCTCCGTCAGTTCCAGCCGACGCGACATCGGCAGGACCACGTTGGTGACGACCCGGGTAGCTGGCAGGTCGTCATACTCAAAGGCGACCTCTTCCTTGATGACGGTTGCGCCTGCCGGGCGGACAACCGTGCGGGTTGCCACGCGGGGCGCGAAGTTTGCAGGGCGCGGCGCAGACGCCGGTCGCTTGGCGCGGGTCGCAGTCGGCGTGCCGCCCGCCTTGGCGCGGCCGGGCAGCGCGAGCCGATGGACTTTGCCGATCACCGCGTTGCGACTGACGCCGCCGAGTTGTGCTGCGATCTGGCTGGCACTCAGTCCTTCGGACCAGAGCTTCTTGAGCTTCTCGACCCTCTCGTCTGTCCAGTTCATCTACCGCCTCCGTTCCAGCGTTCGCTACCGGGAATCCCTCTCCAGCGCCCCGGATGGCTCCGGAGCACGGAACGCTCTGATACTGTTGGTGACTAGTTCCGCCGCATGCAGTCTAGCAATTGACTTTTAACCTACTGACAGGGGGACTCTGTGACAAGAGTCGCGGGAATCCGGCCGATTCGATTTTCCAGTTTTCCCCAACTTGCTCGTAAGGTGTGACTCACTTGCGACACTTCCATCGAGTGTTGTGAATCGTCACGCAGCGGTATGTTAAGGCCGATTGACGTTGCGTCCTTTTGTTGACATCGGCCCCTGAAATGCAGATAGTGCGGCCGCCGCCGAAAGGCGGCATTTTCGATTTTTCCCGTGAGGAAAAGACAAGCCCGGGAACTGTATTCCGCATCCGCTGCGAAGGAGATACGCGCCATGGCTGATGCCACGCCGCTTTACGAGACCTATCTGCGTGCGCCGCTGCGTTTCGAGCGCGGCGAGGGCGTCTGGCTGATCGCGGAGGATGGTTCGCGCTATCTCGATTTTGCAGCCGGCGTCGCGGTCAATTCGCTGGGGCATGCCCATCCTCATCTGGTCGAGAGCCTGAAGGCACAGGCCGACAAGGTCTGGCATCTGTCGAACCTGTACGAGGTTCCTGGACAGGAAACGCTCGGCAAGCGGCTGACGGAGGCGACCTTTGCCGATAAGGTGTTCTTCACCAATTCCGGCGCCGAGGCGCTGGAATGCGCGATCAAGACGGCACGGCGCTATCATTTCGCCAAGGGTCATCCCGGCAAGTTCCATGTCATCACCTTCGAGGGTGCCTTCCATGGCCGTACGCTTGCGACGATTGCCGCCGGCGGCCAGGAGAAATATCTCGAAGGCTTCGGGCCGAAGGCGCCCGGTTTCTACCAGGTGCCTTTCGGCGATATCGCTGCCGTCAAGAACGCGATAACCGAAGAAACTGCGGCGATCCTGATCGAGCCGGTGCAGGGCGAGGGCGGCATCCGCGTCGTGTCGAACGAATTCCTGCGGGAGTTGCGGGCGCTTTGCGACGAGTTCGGCCTGCTCCTGATCCTCGACGAAGTGCAGAGCGGCGTCGGCCGCACGGGCAAGTTCTTCGCCCATGAATGGGCAGGGATCACACCTGATATCATGGCCGTTGCCAAGGGTATTGGCGGTGGCTTTCCGCTCGGCGCATGCCTTGCGACCGCGGAAGCGGCTTCCGGCATGGTGGCCGGCACCCACGGTTCGACATATGGCGGTAACCCGCTGGCAATGGCCGTGGGCAACGCCGTCCTTGATGTCGTGCTGGAAGAGGGGTTCCTCGCCCATGTTCGTGACGTCGCGCTGGTGCTCCGCCAGGGACTGGCCTCGTTGAAGGACCGTTTTCCGGATATCATCGAGGATATCCGCGGCGAGGGCCTGATGCTCGGCATCAAGGCCAAGGTTCCATCGGCGGATTTGCTGAAGGCGGTTCGCGCCGAGCATATGCTGCTCGTTCCGGCCGGCGACAACGTGTTGCGGCTGCTGCCGCCGCTGATCACGACGGCCGAGGAGGCTCGCGAGGGCCTGGCGCGGATCGAACGGGCGGCGGAAAAATTGAGTGCCGAGAAAAAGCAGGCCTGAGGCGACGCCGAGGGTAAAACAGCAGGACTGACAGCATGGCCAGACACTTCCTCGACCTCTCTGCGATGACGGCTGAGAACCTTCGCACGATCATGGATGACGCCAAGGTGCGAAAGGCAGCGACCAAGGCCGGAACGGCCGACAAGCCGCTCGCCGGCAAGATGCTCGCGATGATCTTCGAAAAGCCCTCGACACGCACGCGCGTATCGTTCGACGTGGGCATGCGCCAGCTCGGCGGCGAGACACTGTTCCTGTCGGGTACCGAAATGCAGCTTGGCCGCGCCGAGACGATCGGCGACACGGCGAAGGTACTTTCGCGCTATGTCGATGCGATCATGATCCGTACGACGGACCATTCCCGCCTGCTCGAGCTTGCAGAATACGCGACCGTGCCGGTGATCAACGCGCTGACGGACCTGACGCATCCCTGCCAGATTATGGCCGACATCATGACCTTCGAGGAACATCGCGGGCCGGTGAAGGGGCGGACGATCGCCTGGACGGGCGACGGCAACAACGTGCTCCATTCATTTGTGGAGGGGGCTGCCCGCTTCGGCTACCGAATGAATATGGCCGTGCCGCTCGGCTCCGAGCCGGAAGACAAGATCCTCAACTGGGCACGCAACAATGGCGGCGATATCGTGCTTAGCCATGATGCCGACCAGGCCGTCGCCGGTGCCGATTGCGTGGTCACCGACTGCTGGGTGTCGATGAACCAGGAGCATCGCGCCCGTGGCCACAACGTTTTCCAGCCGTTCCAGGTGAACGAGGCGCTGATGGCGAAGGCCGACAAGGACGCGCTCTTCATGCACTGCCTGCCGGCGCACCGCGGTGAGGAAGTCACCAACGAGGTCATCGACGGACCGCAGTCTGTCGTTTTCGATGAGGCGGAAAACCGCCTGCACGCGCAGAAGTCCATCCTTGCCTGGTGCCTGAACGTCATTTGACCGGTGGTTCGCGCCTATTGAAAACGCCTGCAAGTGCCACGATCTATGGCGCGAACCCGATATCGCCGCGGCGCCTGTGGTTGGCGTCGCCCCGCCGGATCATCCCGGCGGTCATGCGCAGTATCACTGAAGAACGCACTCGCCGCAGGCAGATGTGAGCAGCATCCGCCTGAGGCGGGTTTTGGCGTTGAAGGAGCAGATAATGGCCCAGCCAGCCCCTAAACTTGGCGAACTCGATTTTGCCGGCGACGATCACGTCGTGCCGTTCCAGGTGGAAGGCCTCGACGTGCGTGGCCGTGCGGTCCAGCTCGGGCCGATGCTTGACGCGATTCTCGAGCGGCACGATTACCCGCAGCCCGTCGCGCGCCTTCTGGCCGAAGCGATCGTCCTGACGGTCCTGCTTGGCACGTCGCTGAAGTTCGATGGCAAGCTAATCCTGCAAACGAAGAGCGATGGTCCTGTCGATCTGCTCGTGGCGGATTTTTCCAGCCCCGAGAACGTGCGCGCTTATGCCCGCTACGATGCCGACGCGCTGGAAGCCGCGGTGAAAGCCGGCAAGGCCGCCCCGCATGAACTGCTCGGCAAGGGCATACTCGCTTTCACCATAGACCAGGGCGCCTATACTCAGCGCTATCAGGGTATCGTGGCGCTGGACGGCCACACACTAGAGGAGATCGCCGGCGTCTATTTCCGCCAGTCTGAGCAGATTCCAACCCGCGTGCGTCTGGGCGTTGCCGAGCTCTTCGATCGTGATGGTAACGGCAATTCGCGTCACCGCTGGCGTGCGGGCGGCATGGTGGCGCAGTTCCTCCCGGAGTCGCCTGAGCGTATGCGCCAGGCGGACTTGCCCGGTGGCGATGGTGATGAAATTGGTCACAAGATCGGCGAAGACGACAAGTGGGCGGAAGCCCGGTCACTGGTCGAGACGATCGATGCCGACGAGTTGACGGACCCGAATGTCGGAACCGAGCGCCTGTTGTACCGGCTTTTCCATGAGCGCGGTGTGCGGGTCTACTCGCCACAGCAGGTATTCGATCGCTGCGCCTGTTCGCGCGAAAAGCTCAAGGCCGTTCTTTCTGGGCTTTCGGCCGAGGAGATCGAGCACGCTGCGACGGACGGCCAGATTTCCGCCACCTGCGAATTCTGCTCGACGACCTATCGGTTCGAGATCGGCGAGGTCGCCGCCGTCTGACGCACTCCGTCCCGATTTGCAGAAGCGGACGCCTGCCCCGGCGTCCGCTTTTATGTTAGAGTCGCGCGCATGATGGACAGTACGATCGCGGTGACCGCTTTCTGTGGCCGCCGCGCTCGTCGAGGAGGAGGCCATGATACGCGCAATTGCCTTTCTCGTGCCGCTGACCGTCGGCGTCGTGATGGCGGCTGATATGCCGGTCGCCAGTTCGGACGACAACAGGCAGCAGATTATGAAGATTGACGAGACGTGGCTGAAGGCCGTCGCGACCAAAGACCCGAAGGCCATTGCCGAGTTCTATGCCGAAGACGGGGCGGTCTTGGCACCGGGCATGCCGATCGCCAAGGGACGAAGTGCTGTTGAGGCGGCCTGGAAGGGCCTCGTCGGCATGAAGGATTTTTCGCTCATCTTTTCCCCTTCCCTTGTCGAAGTCGCCCAATCGGGTGACATTGCCTATGAGATCGGAACCTACGAGCTCGGATTCACGACCGACAAGCCCGTCCACGATAAGGGAAAATACGTCGTCGTTTGGAAAAAGGCGGGCGACAACTGGAGGGTCATGGCCGATATCTTTAACAGCGACAGCGCAATGTAGCAGTCACTCACCGGAAGGTGACCGGTAGCGGGCTCTTGCGTCGGGGCGTCGGCAAATTCAGTTCAGCGTGCGCGTCTGTCCCGGCGCATCAAGCGAAAAGGCAGGAATGGCGACGTCGAACGCTTCCCCCGCCGGTGTTTCCATCTGGTAGTGGCCGAACATGACGCCGGATGGTGTATCGAGCGGACAGCCGGAGGAGTACTCGTAGGTATCTCCCGGCCCAAGTACCGGCTGCTCGCCGACGACGCCGGGGCCGCTGACTTCGTCCACGATCCCGTTCTGGTCGGTGATGTTCCAGTAGCGGGTTATCAGCTTGACCGAGATATCCGAATGGTTGGCAATCACGATGCGGTATCCCCAGACGTAGCGGCTGTCGTCCGGATCGGATTGCTCCTCCAGGAAGTAGGGCTCGACGGTCACCTCTATGTCGCGGGTAAGCGCTCTGTACATTCCAACGCCTTGAGCTCTGAGGGGTTGCTGCTGCTGGTTTGATGCTGGCTGATGCGTCCGACTGCGCCTGCGTAGTTGATGGTGCTGTCGAACGTTGACGCTCCGACCTTTCGTTGGCACGTCCTGTGCAATCGGATCAAGACAATTGTCTATCGTCAAGCAAACTTGCAGTGACGGGCGTCCAAATGGGGTCCATTCGAACGTCCGTCGCTCTTGTTGATCCGGCTTGAGATCCAGCGCCTGCCGGGCAGGCGGTGATGCGCGCTGTCAGGCCTTTACCTTCTCCAGCGCCTGAGCGAAGTCAGCGAGCAGATCCTCGCTGTCTTCGATGCCGGCTGAGAAGCGGATCGTGCCGGGCGAAATGCCGAGCTCCGCGCGGGCCTCATCGGTCAGGTTCTTGTGCGTCGTCGTGCCCGGATGGGTGATCAGGCTCTTGGCGTCGCCGAGATTGTTGGAGATCTCGACGATCTCGAGTGCGTTCTGCAGCGCGAATGCCGCTTCCTTGCCGCCCTTCAGCTCAATGCAGATCAGCGTCGAACCGCCAGTCATCTGCTTGGCGATGATGTCGGCCTGGGGGTGATCCTTGCGGCCGGGATAGATGACACGGGCGACCTTCGGATGATCGGCAAGGAAATCGGCGATGCGCGACGCGTTCTCCGTCTGCTGCCGGACGCGCAGTGGCAGCGTCTCGATCCCCTTCAGCAGCGTCCAGGCATTGAACGGCGACATGGCCGGGCCGGTGTGGCGGAAGTATTCCTGCAGGTTCTCCTCCACCCACTGCTTGTCGGACAGCACGATGCCGCCGAGGCAGCGGCCCTGACCATCGATGTGCTTGGTGGCCGAGTAGACGACCACATGCGCACCGAGTTCGAGCGGCTTCTGGAACAGCGGGGTTGCAAAGACGTTGTCGACCACGACCTTGGCGCCGATGTGGTTTGCGAGCTTTGCCACGCCGGCGATGTCGACCACCTCGAGTGTCGGGTTCGTCGGGCTTTCGAGGAAGAAGACCTTGGTGTTCTTCTGGATCGCCTTTTCCCAGTTGGCGAGATCGCGCCCGTCGACGAGCGTACACTCTACGCCGTATTTCGGCGCCAGCGTCTCGACCACCCATCGGCAGGAGCCGAACAGGGCGCGGGCGGCAACGATGTGATCGCCGGCCTTGACCTGGCAAAGGATCGCAGCTGCGACCGCCGCCATGCCGGAAGCCATGGCGCGACCTTCCTCGGCCCCTTCGAGAAGGCACATGCGTCGCTCGAACATGTCGTTGGTCGGGCTACCGTAGCGGGCGTAGATAAAGCCTTCCGTCTCGCCCTTGAAGCGGGCTTCGGCGGCTTCCGAGGTTTCGTAGACGAAGCCCTGCGTCAGGAAAATCGCCTCGGAGGTTTCAGCATGCTGCGAACGGGTGGTGCCGCCATGGACGAGTTGAGTTGCCGGGCGCCAGGACTTGCTCATGTGATATAGCCTTCCAAACAAAAAAACCGGCCGCAAAAGCAGGCCGGTTGGACACCCGGCCTTTTTAGCTACTTGTTTAACGTGGCTGCAAGCCGACCGGCCAAATCACCACGGGATATCCGGTCCATACTGCCTGGCGGTGCTTGCGTCAATTGCCGGCATTTGGTTTTGTCGGCCAGTTTAAAGGATAGGTCAATGGTACGTGCAACGGGAATTCTGGCGGATCGCGCCATTAAGGGGCTGTTCGACAGCGGTAGGCTCGTAAGCGAGGCGGCGCTGGATGACGATCAGATCCAGCCTGCAAGCCTTGACCTGCGGCTTGGCTCGAAGGCTTTTCGCGTTCGTGCGAGCTTCTTGCCCGGCCCCTCGCACCTTGTCGCCGACAAGCTTGACCGGCTCAAGCTGCATGTGATCGACCTGTCGGAAGGCGCGGTCCTGGAGACAGGCTGCGTCTACATCGTGCCCTTGATGGAAAGCCTCGACCTACCGAACGATCTGTCGGCCTCGACCAATCCGAAGAGCTCGACCGGCCGCCTCGACATTTTCACGCGCGTTATCACCGATCGGGCGCAGGAATTCGACAAGATCCCGGCCGGATACAAGGGGCCGCTTTACCTCGAGATATCGCCGCGCACCTTCCCGATCGTCGTGCGGCGCGGCTCGCGCCTGTCGCAGATCCGCTTTCGCAGCGGTAATGCATTGCTGACGGATGCCGAGCTTCTGGCCCTGCACGCATCCGACACGCTTGTTGCAAGCGACACGCCGAACGTCTCGGGCGGCGGTATCGCGCTGTCGATCGACCTGGTGGGAACCGGTCCGGAAGGGCTGGTAGGCTATCGCGGCAAGCATCACACGGCGGTCGTCGACGTCGACAAGAAGAACCAGCACGACGTGTTCGATTTCTGGGAGCCGCTTTTCAGCCGTGGCCGCAACGAACTGATCCTCGATCCGGACGAGTTCTATATCCTCGTCTCGCGCGAGGCGGTGCATGTGCCGCCGCTCTACGCGGCCGAGATGACCCCGTTCGATCCGCTCGTCGGTGAGTTTCGCGTCCACTATGCCGGCTTCTTCGATCCCGGCTTCGGCCACGCGGCCGCAGGCGGTTCGGGCAGCCGCGCGGTGCTCGAAGTTCGCAGCCACGAGGTGCCCTTCATCCTCGAACACGGCCAGATCGTCGGTCGCCTCGTCTACGAGCGTATGCTCGAACTCCCCGAAAGCCTCTACGGCGCCGGACTGGGCTCCAACTACCAGGCCCAGGGCCTGAAACTGTCGAAGCATTTTCGCACCAGCTAAGCTGGACGTCCGACACGCGATGCCGCTCGAATGAGTTACGGCACACACCCGGCCGCGGTGTCGCCGCCGCCGTGCGTTCACGCGACCGCAATTTTCCGTTGACTGTTTCCTTGGTGACAACCCGATGCCCGGCTCCGCGCTAACAACCGGAGCAGGCCGCTTCTGCGGCATTGGTTAAACCGTTGATGCAGGAAGCTCAAATGGCGATCCACATTACAAAGGAAGATTCGGCTACACCCATTACAGCCTCGGCCGCCTTCGATACCTGGCTGATACAGGAGGGTGTCACGCTTGCAACGTCACCCGTGTACGGCGCAATCGACGCAAGCGCTAAAGCGAACAGCCGCAAGTTCATCGTGGAAGGGAACGTCTTCGCGGACGGGGTCGGCGTTTATCTGGGCGAGGGGACTGATACCAAGATTGTGGTCGGGGACACAGGTTCGGTCATGAGCTCGTCGACGGCGATGATGGCCTGGGCACCAGGGGTGGAGGCCACACTGAGACTTGAGAACGATGGAGAGATCTACGGGTCGCAGGAAGGCATCTATGTCCTCCTGACGCAATTCGACCTGACCAACAACGGGACGATTGGGGGAGGCTTTAGCGCTGTAGTTGCCAGATCGAACTTCACTTATATCGTCAACAATGGGGTTATGAATGGTCTCGTAGCGGCCTATGGGAACGCCGCCGGCAAGGCTGCGATCAACAACACCGGCACCATCAATGGTCGGCTCGAGGTGCTTACGCACGCGGCCCAGGTCAACACGATCTTGAATACCGGCACCATTGCCGCGCACGACAAGCTGGGGGGCAGCCAGGACGCGGTAGGCGGCGGTCTTGCCACCGAACTGGTGGTCAACACCGGTACGATCCGCGGCAATATCCGGCTCGGCGGGGGAGGGGACAACTTCTCCAACGCGGGTTACGTCATCGGTGCGGTATTGCTCGAGGACGGTGACGACGGGTTGACCCTCAATGTGGGTGGCGTCATCGATGGCGACGTTCGCATGGGGGGCGGCAGCGACCGCCTTGCTTTGAATGGTGGATCCGTGGCCGGTAGGGTCTACGGCGGTCTGGGCGACGACTATTACTTTGTCGGCAACGCTGACGTTGTACTGACCGAGTTCATCGATCAAGGTGTCGATACCGTCGAAACCCGCGCCACCTGGTATCTGGACGACAACTTCGAGAATCTGGTTCTTGCTGGCAACGCGGGCGTCGACGGGCACGGCAACACGCTTGCCAACACGCTGACCGGAAACATCGCCTCCAACCGGCTGTTCGGCTACGAGGGCGACGACGTGCTCGATGGCGGCAAGGGAGCCGACCGGCTCGAAGGCGGTCTCGGCAATGATACCTACATCGTCGACAACGCGCAGGATGTCGTCTTTGAGGGCGCGGGAGCAGGCATTGATCACGCTAAGTCGTCAGTGAGCTATATGCTGGCTGCAAACGTTGAAAATCTGACACTGACCGGTAACGGCACGATCAACGGGGCCGGGAACACCCTCTCCAACGTGCTCACGGGAAATGTCGGCGCAAACATACTCAACGGTGGTGTGGGTGCCGACAGGCTGGTGGGTGGTGCCGGCAACGACACCTACATCGTCGACAACGCCAAGGACGTCGTCGTGGAAGACGCCAACGCGGGGACGGACACGGTGAAATCCACCGTCAGCCTTGTACTGGCGGCAAATGTCGAAAACCTCGTTCTGGGCGGATCCGCAGCGCTGAACGGTACGGGTAATGCGCTCGCCAACACGCTGACCGGCAATTCCGGCAGGAATGTCCTGAATGGCGGGACAGGCAAGGATACGTTGATCGGCGGGGCCGGCAACGACACTTACATCACCGACGGTGGTGACACGATCAAGGAGGACGCCAAGGGCGGCATTGACCTCGTCAAAAGCTCCGCGACCGTCACCCTCGGTGCATACCTCGAAAACCTGATGCTGACCGGTACCAGTAATATCGGTGGCACCGGCAATTCGCTCAACAACGTGCTGCTCGGCAATGCTGGAAAGAATGTTCTGAACGGAGGGGCGGGCGCAGACACCTTGACCGGCGGGCGCGGCAGCGACACGTTCGTTTTCAACTCCGGCCTGGGTAGCAAGAATGTCGACAAGATCAGCGACTTCGACACGAAGGCCGACCTCATCCATCTGGACGACGCGATCTTCCTTGGCTTGAAGGCGGGTGCGTTGGCGGCAGGCGCCTTCCGGATCGGAACCGCCGCGGCGGACGCCAGCGATCGCATCATCTACAACGATGCGACGGGGGCGCTGTCCTTCGACCGCGACGGCTCCGGCTCGGCATACAAGGCCGTGCAGTTCGCGGTGTTGTCACCGAACCTGAAGGCCGCCGGTATCGCCTACAGCGACTTCTTCATCATCTGAGGACCAGCTTTCCCCGCCTCAGTTCCGGGAGGCGGGGAATGGCCATCTACGGCGGCTCGGGCTCGCGCCAATCAAGGCTCCCGAATGGCGCTGTCGAGTCCAAGCAGATCGAGTGTGCCTGCCTGGCGCTTTCACTCATCAATAAGCGCATGGGCAGACATCACGCTTTGGTCTGCCCCGGTGCCCCGGTGCCCCGGTGGTTCCTGTCACTTACGGATAGAAAGACGAAAGTCCCGTGGTCCCGTCTGATGGCGGCAAAGCACCACCTTGGAGTTGGCTAGGCTTCGTGCCGAGCCAGGCAGATTGAGTGCGAAAATGGACCGACGATGACCCGAGAGAGCTGCCGGCCAGCCCGTGGCAGTTCCACTTCGAGACAGCATGCGGTGCCAAACGACGTACGTGGGCGCTCGGCGCCTCCAAGCGATCCGAAGTGGAATTGGAAAGAAGTGCGCCGTGCTTTAGCTTCCAATTGCTTTGAGCTTGGCGTTGAGGGACATTTGCTTTCCTCAATTCAAGGCAATCTTTCTTGCCGCGCCGCCGTAATCAATAATTAACCGAACTTTGCGACGGTACGATACCGTTCATTGCTCCGGCCGCCACGTCCATTGCTGCGTGTCTGTTGAAGGTTCGGTCCCGGTTCGGGGATGGCCGTGGGTGGAGGAGATGTTTCCTGGGCAAGCGTTCTACTCGCGGCGGCCAATTGGCTCCGAACCGTAGGAGCGTGCGGGCTGAGCCCGTAGTCAGCCATGCGGCATGAGGGCCGTGTGGATGCGCCTGGCCATGACCTGGGCGACCGTTCATGTAGAGCGGGAGGATACTACTTCACGGCACGTTGAGTAATATTTCGAAGGTACCACGATTTGTGGGAGAGGACTTCCTATGGCGAATGCAAGTATTTCCGGGGGCAATTTTACCGCAGGGCGTGGTCCTACAAATGCCGGCGGTTGGATCTCAATCACGATCCAGTCCACATTGCTTTTTATCTTGTCGGCATTCATTGCAGCACTGCTTTTCCTTGCCGGTATGAACATGGTCTCGACGTGGGAAAGCATGCGCAGTGCGCAGGCCATGCGCGCCAACAATGAAATCGGAAATCTCTTCTTGGCGAGCGCAGGAGCGTTTGCCAGTGAGCGAGGTGCGACAAACACGGCGTTCGCCAACTCGGCCAGCGCGGCGCCGGAAACGATTGCGAAGATCCAAGAGCACCGTCAGCGGGCTGATGGGGCACTCAACGCGGCGCTCGAACAACTGCGCAGTTCTGCCGACTTCAAGGACAAGGAAGCACTGATTTCGAAGGTTCAAAAGGACCATGGCGCATTGACGGCGCTTCGGCGCGAAGTCGACGGGCAGCTCGCCTTGCCGGCAGCGACGCGAAATCCGGCTGTTCTTAAGCAATGGGTGCCGACAGCGACGGCCTTGATCATGTCGTCCCAGCAGTTGCGCATCGCGGCACAGGTCGTTCCGTCCACGGCACTTGCCCGCACGCAGATCGTCCTCGACCTGCGGCAAGCCATGTGGGTCGTCAGCGAATTCGCCGGGAGGGAGCGTGCGGCAATCGGTAGCGCAATCGCGCGCGGCAGCCAATTGGACAACGCCACCCTTGCGACCCTTTCCGAGTATCGCGGACGGCTCGAACAATCCTGGGCGACCATCGAGAGCTACGCAGGCCGAGATTTCGCCGATCCGTCGGTCCTTCCTGCAATCGCTGCTGTGCGTTCCGAATTCTTTGGCACGTTCGAGGATGTTCGCAAAAGTGTCTACGCCGCCAGCGCAGAGGTGCGCGCCTATCCGATAACAGGTGACGAATGGATGACCGCAGCCACCCGGGCCATCGACGGTCTGCTGGCGCTGTCAACCGCGATCGGTGAAACCGCCGGTGCCTATACGCAACAAATCGAGGATAGCGGGCGCAATGGCTTCATGGCCAGTTCCGCAGTCCTGGTTGCGGCAGTGCTTCTCGGCGCCTTCGCGTTCTGGATTGTCATGACCCGGGTCACACGCCCGATCCAGTCGCTTACGGAAACAATGTCCCGGCTGGCTGAAGGTGATCTCGATGCCGCTATACCTTCGGTCGAGCGCACAGACGAGATCGGTGAAATGGCGCGTGCAGTGGAAGTGTTCCGCGAAGCAGGCCTAAACAATCGCCGCCTCGAAGCCGAAGCCAACGAGGGACGCGAATTGACCGAGCGCGAGCGGCGCGAACGTGACGCGCAAAAGGCCGTCGAGGCGCGGAAAATGCAGGAGGCCGTTGACGCACTTGGTACGGGCCTCGGCCAACTGGCCGAAGGCAATGTCGGCCATCGGATCGAGACAGTATTCGCAGAATCGTTGGACCGCCTGCGGACTGACTTCAATCAGTCAGCAAGCAAACTGGAGGAGGCGCTGCGGTCGGTCGGTCACAATGCTGCAGCCATCCATTCAGGATCGGAGCAAATCCGGGCGGCGGCTGATGATCTTTCCAAGCGAACGGAAATGCAGGCCGCCTCGGTTGAAGAGACGGCCGCTGCAATAGAGCAGATCACGACAGCCGTGAGGGATACCAGCCAGAGAGCGAGCGAGGCCGGCGGCCTGGTCGCACGGGCACGTGATCAGGCCGAACGTTCCAGCGTCATTGTCGAAAAGACGGTCGCTGCGATGGGCGCGATTGAAGCCTCCTCTCGGGAGATCAACAATATCATCGTGGTGATCGACAACATCGCCTTCCAGACGAACCTGCTTGCGCTGAACGCTGGCGTGGAAGCGGCCCGTGCCGGTGACGCCGGGAAGGGCTTTGCCGTCGTGGCGCAGGAGGTCCGCGAACTCGCCCAGCGTTCGGCGAAGGCCGCTCAGGAGATAAAGTCGCTCATCACGAGCTCGGCAGAGCAGGTCAATACCGGTGTCTCGCTCGTCGATGAGACCGGCAATGCGCTAAGGACGATTGCAGCGGAAGTCCAGGAGATAAGCCATCACGTCACGGCGATTGTCGATGCAGCCCGGGAGCAATCGGTTGGCCTCGGAGAAATCAACACGGCTGTGAACCTCATGGACCAAAGCGCGCAGCAGAATGCGGCAATGGTGGAGCAGTCCTCGGCGGCCAGCCACGGCCTCGCGTCTGAAGCGGCGGCACTCAACGAACTGCTCGCCAAGTTCCGGTTCGGTGAGATTCGCGAGCCGGCGCGGCAGTCTGCTCCTGTTGAGCGCTCCCCCTCCCCAGTGCGCGCATTGATCCAGCGGGTTGCAGGTTCCGTAGGCCGCAGCGGAAATGCTGCGGTCGCCCCGCGCGAAAACTGGGAGGAGTTCTGATCCGATTTCGCAGTGATCCCCCAACCCCGCGACACCGGTCATCACCCTGTGATGGCTCGCGGGGGGCGGTACATCAAGCTGGGTTCATCGGGAAGGCCGGTCAAAAAATTCCCGGTCGATCCTTGGAAGGTAGTGATTGACGACGTCGCCCTCGCTGCACATTTGAGGGTACGGTGGGTGGTACTCCACCCACCTCACGTCGACGACGTCAAGCTGGCTGTCGTACCCGCCGTGCCCCCAACAAGGCGCGACTACGTCTTGCAGGCTTGAACAGGTCAACAAATGGTCTCCCGGCGCGAACTCGATTTAATGGCGTTAAAGGTTGGCGACCGCGAGCAATCTGCTTGATGAACTTTGGTGAAGCGGTCACGATGTTCAATTGTCGGGTCGATTTTCGGAATCTGATGTCATTGCTGGCCCCTTACTACCGGATCGATGACGTTCCCCGCCAACGCTACGGTGTCCGTCAATTCCAAATCGTTTGCTGTCAGCAAGTCCCGTTGAGAGATCTTTGACCAAGGCTTGGGGTTGCCCTTTCGTTTTCGCACGGGTGCCAGCGCGTCTATCAAATCCTGCCTGCCCGTATCGCTGCCTGCGCCGACGACACCGAGCGCCTCAAAAGGGCAGAAGATATCAAGTTTGGCTTCGAGTGCTCGAAATTCCAGAGAGCGGACAAGGAATCTCTCCAAAGTCTGGGAAATGTTGAACCATGTCCATTTCTTCCACGAACAAATTCATTCCCTTGCTCGTCGATGGATAAAGCTGGGGGCCAAGGTCACGAGGTTCAGTCTGACCCTCTTGAGGATGTCGGCAGTCGTTATCAAGTCACTGCTGGCGAGCCTAGATCTGGTTGACCTGAGACCGACCTCGCCCAATCAACAAACTCGATGAAGAGATCGAGATTAGCTTTAACAAGTTCGAGAGACTCGCCAAGAGGAATAAGCGCAGTCTTCCAATCCCGGCTTCTCCATGCTGCGGCGATATCTGATGGTGGTATTATTACCTGCATGTACAACTCCCCGATCGTATCACTCACGAAGCCCGCGAAGTTCAGTCGCTCAATGAATTGTACAAACTCGTCCCGTTTGGTGATCATCAGCCAATTTCTTCGGCCGCCGAACAATTTCGTTGCGAATTTGAATCTCAGCCCCACGCGTCCTGTGCCGACACCACAAAGGTCCGCGACATTATAAGAGTCCTCCTCCCCCTCTCGCTGAAACTCGAACCACGCGACGTGTCCAAGGTCGTCACCTAAGTTCCAGGACGGAGGGCAAAAAAAGAAATACGTCGGTGCTTCGGCCTCACCTGATAGTCTGTTTGAATTGGTCCATGCCTCGAGATACGCCATGATCTGGCGCCAAACTTCCGTCTGAACTTCTTTCTCGAAGCAGAGCTTCGACTGGTTGAAAACCTCTAAGTCGTCGAGAATTAGAGCGCCAGCCTCTCGGCCCTGGTTTTCACCTTGCATGCAGTTCCTCCGATTTTCTTTTCAATATGGCAAACGAATGAATTGACCAGAAACGCGGTCACTCTCTGTCCGTCCACTTCTCGGAGAGTAGCCCTGGCAAGCCTAGCGATATCAATCCAGGAGAGTTGAACGATTTTTTCGGGCGAGACGGAACCCGTGGTCCCAGCTCGGCCATCTGGTGTGAGATAGACAACCGCCCACGGCCGCCCCCTGATCGTCGCTTGGCAATCTCACAGTATCTGTCTAGTTGAGAAGCCTGCTCTTTCGCATCGATCTTTACTTCTATGATTGCAAAGATGCTTGGGTCGTTGATTAGAATATCGACACGGTTCTCACGGCCTCCGTCTGCGAGCGCTTCGGTTGTGACAACGCAGTGCTTTGAGGACGTGATGGGAGGAATTCCAAGCTCGCGCGCTACTATACCGATCAGGCTATCGAGAAGGCGCGGCCCTAGCCCGTGATGGCTCCGCCAAAGTAAGAACCATGCCAGCAGATGAGCATTCCTCACTTCGTCACGGCCAAGTTTTAGAGCATGGAAAGGGTCGGCCAGAAAGCCATTCGATTGGGCATCCGCGAGCGGGCTTCGAACGGAGGCCAAAATTGATTGTAGGCGTACTGGATCTGGTACAGCTATATTCTCATGGGGGCGGGTGTCGCATGCACCCTCCGCAAATGACGCTTTCAAAGACTGCAAAAGCTGCGGAAGCCGATCTATAAGTTGAACAGTCATGCCGGACGTCGAAATTTATTCAACTATGAAATGGATGGGTAATCTCCCCACTTTAACAGGGGCCTCTACGCAAACAGTCATTTCACTTTCTACGGGTGTGATGCCGCTGATACCCATATTGGGTCATTCGTTGTTGCAAGTCTATAGCCACTGCGTGACGAAGTTCAGTGCCTCGTCGGTGCTTTCGATGATTTGCTGGTCGAACCATTCATGCCTGACTGTGCGATTGTAGCGCTCGATATAGGTCCTCTGCTGCGGCTTGCCAGGCTGGATGTGCCTCAAGGCAATGCACTGTTCTTCGGTCCATTCCATCAGCTTCCGCTGACACCGAGCCATTTATCGATAGGGCATTGGCGTATTCACGGGCAGGCGCATTCCAACCTGCGCACCCCGACCCTTGACACACCGCCCAATCTCGCCGATGACTGCGCCAAGCCATTAGCGGGTATGATGTAATGGTAGCCTGTCAGCTTCCCAAGCTGAACGCGCGGGTTCGATTCCCGCTACCCGCTCCAGCCTGATTTTCCAGTGTTGCGGGCGCACTCATGCCATCGAAAAAGGTTCGTCTTGCCGCGACGACGGCGGGGAATAGTCAAACGTTGACGGCCAACAGGCAACAAAATCACATGGGACGATGTGACCGCTTCGAACGGTATTGACTTTGATCTGACGAATGAGCGGTTCAATCCACGAACAGGTCAGGTTCTTCGGCTTTGTGCCAACGTCCCGTTTACCGGTCTGGCGAGCGGACAGGAAGTCGAACTGTTCATCTATCAGAACGGATCGCTTTTTTGACGGACCGGTGGTCGTCCTGCTATTGGAAGGGTTTCCTTCTCCCTGATGCGTTCAACGCCGTGGCCTATTACGAGGTGTGGGCACGGTACGGCTCAGGTGGCGGAGCAATCGACGGAACCACCACACAAGCGCGCCTGGGAATTTTAGGCGTCTAGCCACCGAGTCAGAGCGTCCGAGTCCCGGTCATTTGGTCGGGACGCAGGCCTCCCGATCCAAATTGAGACATGTCGGAGGCTTCGTCTTCATTTAGAATACGGAACGGGTTGATGAGAGGCGCTGAGTGCCGTTTCAGCGTTGTTCATGGCGGCCCCGTTCTAGACAATCCCACGGTTAGCAGACAAGCGACGGCTGGTTAAATTGGTGGCACGGGGGTCAGAGGTCGAGCCCGCGTGCAGTAACGCCGGGAGGTTTTATCGATCTGACAACTGGCGACGCCGGATCTGACGGAAGGCGACTATCAGCCATGGCGGGTGGATTACTCAAAGCTGATGACGGTGGTCGCGCGGTGCGTTCAGGGCGTTATGGCCTTGCCAGACGAACTGGGGCAACGCATGAAAGCGCTTGAGAAGGATGACTGAAATTACTCGGCGCCTAGCTGAGGCGCGGTGGGCGCAAGGATCCGCGTTGACCCGCCTCCTGCAGATACGCTATGCCGGCGTGTCGCTTTTGGAGGGCATATGACTAGAATACTAATGCGCGGGGGGAAATCGCCCTTCGAAGTAATCGATCCGGTTGTCACAATCGATGATAACCTGATCGCCAACAACAGCGGCAACCTGCTCTTTGCACAGTCGGTATTCAAGAGTTTGTCGGTGCCAAATGTAGAGATAGATGTGGCGGGGTACAAGCCACCAGACTCGGCCATGGCGGATGAGATCAGCGAGAAGTACGATTTTTTCGTGTTGCCATTCGCGAATGCGTTTCGCGGAAGCTTTGAAAAGCAACTCAAAAGCTATACTGCACTTATCAAGAAGCTGAAAATTCCATGCGTTGTTATCGGGGTGGGCGCGCAAACAGACTTGTCCTTTTCGCAGTTGAAGGGCTCCTCGATTGACGAGTCGGTGAAGGAATTTGCCGCGGCTGTTTTGGAGAGATCGGCTGTTATCGGTGTCCGCGGCGACGTTACGCGTGAATACCTCAACAAGCTTGGCTTCGGAGCGGTGGAAACGATCGGCTGCCCGTCGATGTATCTGAATGGCGAAAGGCTGGTTGTTGAAAAGAAGGTGAGGCATCTCGACAAAGACAGCCTTGTCACGGTGAACATCACAAACAAACAGAAGCCAGCGGTTGGGTCGTTCTTTTACCGTGTGTTGAAGGCACACCCGAAGACCGCCTACATCGCCCAGGACATCGAAGATGCCAAGCTTCTCTTGTGGGGCAAGCCACGCAAGGAAGCTGGAACAGGCGACTTTATTCCCGCCGATCTCGATAACCCGTTCATTGATAATGGAGCAGCGCGCTTCTTTACCGATGTCCCTACCTGGAAGTCCTATATGGGGGATATGCATTTCAGTGTTGGCACCCGCATCCATGGGAACGTGTTCTCAATCCTTGCCGGGACCCCGGGGTTCGTCATCGCGCACGATTCCAGGACGCTTGAGCTCTCGCAGTACTACGATATCCCTCATCTGAGAGGGGACCAGATTACCGAGAAGATGTCAGCCAACGATCTTTATGAAATGGCTGACTATGGACCGATGATGAAGGGACACCCCGCCCGGTTCGCCAAATACAAGTCGTTCTTGGAAAAGAACGGTTTGAAGCATGTTTACAAGAATCCAAAGGATGCCGCTGCCTTCGATGAGAAGGTTTCGAACATCCAGTTTCCCGCACCCATTGACGCCATCACATCATCGGACAGGTTTAAGCAGCGGGTCGTTGAGATCCACGCACGGTGTGACGCTCGTGTCGATCGAATCAATGCCCGCCTGTTGAAGGTTGAGGCCAAGTTGGCCAAGATTGCAGAAAATGCTGGCGTCTAGGGCGACATGGCATTGTTTGCCACTTGGTTCATCTAGAGGTCGGTTGTTTCGACGGTGTCTTTGACCGAGTTGCTGAACCTGAAGGATGGCGATGGCGTCAGCTCAATGCGCCTGAACATATGAGGCTCTATGATGTCGCTGTCGTCGTTTTTCATGACAGGCTTCTAGCCACACTTGTCGCAGTTGTCTGTAACGCTCCTCCCATGGTAGACCCGTCGCCTCTACGAGAGGGGTACCCACGTGAAGCGTATTTTCTTTCTGTCCGCATCTTTGAATGTAAACCGCGGCGGCGTCACCAAGGCGGTGATGTTGAGGGCCAACGAGTTTGTGAAGATGGGCTATCCTGTTACCCTTCTCACTCTGAAGTATCAGTCAAACTATGACAACATCATCAAGAAGCTGCGTGCTCAGAAGGCCGTCGACGGCAAAGTCGTTATAAAGAATTTTTGGGCAGACGCAGTTTCGGGCACCACTTCTTCTTCAGTGAAACCGGAAAAGCCCGACCTCGCTGCCCTGCAGAAAATCGAGAACGGGAACACGGTAGACTATTTCCGCGAGGGACGGCGGTGCTTCACCTATGTAATGCATGGGAAGCGACCGGCCAGGGCGGAGTACTATGACGAGGTTGGTCGGCATACCCAAACGTCCTCCTTCTGGGATTGGCCCATTAAGAAGAGATCCTTGGTGTATTTCGTTGATGGCAAGACGATCGCTCAGGAAACCCACTTTGACAAGGGGGGGGCACCTCGCATTTCGGTGGAATACGACAAGAAAGGCAATTCGATTTCAGTCGCCACTTGGGACCAGCAAGGCGGCGCTCGTTTTGAAAGCCTGGAAGCTTTGCAACAAAGGTGGGTCGAGACCCATCTCGCCGATGGCGACGTCGTCATTGACGACCACCGCACCTACGATCCCATCCTTGCTGGCCTAAAGCAGAAGATAAACCGGGTAGCAGTGGTTCACATGAACCACTTGGAGCCACCCTATTCCGACATTGGCGCTGTGACGAAAAACTATAATGCGCTGTTTCAGGAAAGCAGAGTCGATACGGTGGCGATGTTGACACCGCAGCAAATCGACGATGCAGCCACGATGGGCTTTTCAACGGCTCGAATGAAGGTGCTGCCAAACATCTCAATTGAGCCGGCGGCGAAGTTAGCAAGCAAGCGGGACGACTACATCGTGGTTGCGGCGCGCTTTGTTCACCAGAAGCGCCTGCAGGATACCCTTAGGGTTCTAGAGCGAGTTCACGCCGCCAATCCAGCAATGCGTGCTGATATATTTGGCCAAGGTGAGGACAGGGAGGAGCTCGAAAAGTTGCGGGATGAGCTCGGGCTGGCCGGAATCGTTTCAATAAACGAATACGTCCCCAATCCGCTTGAATATTTGGCTAAGGCGCAACTCACGCTAATGACCTCGCGGCACGAGGGTTTGCCACTCGCTCTCCTGGAAAACCTCTCGGTCGGAACACCGATAGTGTCGTACGACATCAAATACGGGCCCGCCTACGCGATTGAGAACGGAGTGAATGGCTATCTGGTCCGCGAAGGCGACATCTCGGGAATGGCAGATCGGGTGATCGAGTTGCTGGCGGATAAGAAGAAGGTCACCGAAATGGCTCAAGCTGCCTTGGCTTCCGCTGCGAGATTCACAGCCGAGAAGTATCAGGCGTCTTGGCGCGAAATCATCGAGGCTCCTGTTCCCAGCCACAATGGCACGCACCTGCGAAGCAAAGTCGGGGCTCATGCCGACAATCGCTCGCATGCGCCGATCATCGTCGATAGGGTTCAGGGGGTTAAGGTCAGGTTCAATACCGAGTACATGACCGCTGAACAGGCAGAAATCATCAAAGCTGGAAAGTACGAGCGCAAAGAGATTAAGGCGATTCTCAATTGCCTGAAGGGCGGTGAACGCGTGCTGGAGCTCGGCGGAGGCATCGGTTATGTGTCGACCGTGGTCTGCAAGCATCGTAACCCGTCATCGTACGATGTAGTCGAGGCAAGCCCGCGGATGATACCGGTCATCAAGGACACCCACGAACTCAACGGCGTAGGGTCTGCCCGCGTTCATCATTGCATCGCGACTTCGGATAAGGATGCTTTGGAGCGAGGGTATTATGAATTCAATCTCGGTAAAAATTTCTTGGCATCCTCGATTACCAACATTCGCAATACAGATGGTGTCGCCCAGGTGCCAACCGTCTCAATTGCCAAGTTCATGGAAGAGCAGAAGCCACAAGTTCTCATCGCTGACATTGAGGGAGCGGAGGTCGGCTTACTAACCGACGTGGATATTTCTTGCCTGGATCGGATCATTTTGGAGATCCACCCAAAGATCGTCGGTCCAGCCGGCATCAAATCGATCTTCGACGACATGTCGAAGCATGGGTTCACCTACGACGCCTCAACGTCTATCGGCGTGGTTGTGTCATTCATGCGCGTGAATTGATGGGAGGTGCCGACTAGCTAGCTACCCGCCTCAGGGCGCGGGTAGCTCGCTTTGGATATGACAATATCTTGCGAAGGTGCCAAGCAACGTGCAAAGGTTTTCGCTTCGCGACTTTTTTCGTCCAATCAATCCGCCAGTTTGCTGGCGAAGTAGAGATCAGAAAATCTGCGGATAATCTTCTCAACGACTTCGGGGTGAACATGCATGCCGTCTTCCTTCCACGCGATGGAGCGAGGCGAAAACGTCACCATTTCATAGCTCGGGAAATAGTCGACGAAATCATACTGCGCCGCTGCATGTGTGGCGGCGCTTAGCAGCGTTGACTTGGAATAGAGGTTCGCTGAGACGATATCGCGTGAGAGCCAGGTACGGTGCAGTGGAACCGGAGATGTCGTAATGACAACTTTCGCGCGACCGCCTGTCTGTTCCTTGATCTCATGTACGATCGCCTCGACCGTCTCCATGGTAGAGGCGGGGGATTCATTGAAGAAAGCGTACCGCTCCGTGGAGCGTACCAGCTTCTTTTCGCCACCCGGAGAACGGTTGATGTGGATGTTGTCCTGCTCATCAACCCAAGTTTCAGTGAAGCCGAGTGTGACGACCACGACATCCGCATCCTTGAGCGAGCGGTAGGTCTCGAGAAGCTTGGACCTCACAGCCTCGGACTCATCGGCCGTAAGCGCGCGAAGGCCCGAAGTCATCATGTCGAAGAATTCGTTGTCGCCGGTCTGGATGATCCCGGCAGTCATCGCATCGCTGCGCTTGTGCAGGCGCAGAAGGTCCAGCATGGATTTCGGCGTGTAGGCATTCAGTGCGCCGTTCCGAGCGCTGCCCCGCATCCCATACAGATCTCCATCGAACACGCAATTCGAAGTCAGATTCGTGACGTCAATCTTTGAAAGTTCCCTCTCAAGGTTACGCGCGAAGCAAGACCCGATGGTGAAGAAGACGTCCGACTTTTCCAGTTGGAACTTGGGATCGACGTGGATGCTCGGAAAGTCCATCTCGATCCGCTCGGCGCCGCCTCGGCCGTCGCCGATCTTAGCGAAATAGGGAAACTTGTTCCCCCTGGTGAGTTTCTGGGCTTCCTTAAAACTAATTTTCGAAAACGACATCGATACCCCCGTTTGAGGCCAGAGTTGACAGCGGCCCAACGACCATCACGACAACGTCTCAACGTGGACTTGTATTCACGCGCGCCTAACAGGCACTCACAAATCGAGGAAAACCAATGGCCCGGGAAACTCTTCCCGTCGCCCAGCCCAGAGCACTAGTTCCAACCTAAAGGGGAGTCAGATGGATAGAACCGTTGCTCCAGGCGCGGCGTGCTTGCATTCGGCTATGAGACGGAAACGAGCCGGCAGCCACCAGAATGCTACGGCGTCATCTACGACCACAACCTGGACAAGCTACAAGAGCCTCTCAGGTCGAAAACTATGGCGAGGTGGTCGACGCGCAGAAAGGCTGGACGGAGCGGTTCGGCTCCAGTGCCGCACTGATCGACCTTGCCAAAGAGAACCAGTCGCTCAAAGGCGCCGATCATTCACTTCCGATCGGCAGAAACGGCTAGCCCACCAGCTGGTGGTTCGGCGCGGCCATGCGCTTTTGTCAGCGTCGTGAACCTTCCGATTGCGTCATCGCGGTAGGCTACGGGGTCGAAGTTGCCCTTTGCGTCGATCTCTTTTGTCAGGACTTTTCTCAGGCCTTCCACCAAGCCCTCCTCGCTATTTGGCACGATCAGCCCATAGTCTTCGTGAAGAACTCCGCGGTTGCCGGGAATATCTGTCGCTACGATGGGGATGTTGAGAACCATTGCCTCCAGCAGCACCATGGGTTGCCCTTCGTGATTGGAGGGGAGGACGAAGCACGTCGATTGCTTCATCGCCGGAAAGGCGTTCTGCCTATGACCGGCCAGTAGGATTCGGTCAGCCATGCGCGCGTCGGAAACGGCGTGATCCAGCGTACTTCGCAGCGGTCCGTCGCCTATAATCACGAGTTTGGCGTCTGGAAATTCTCCCGCAATCCGCGAGAAAGCGCTGACCAGCTTGAGATGGTCCTTTTCGGGCGAGAGCCGCCCGACCGTCGTCAGAACGATACCACACTCAAACCACGGACGAAGATCTTCGTCCAATGGCGCGTTACTTCTAGCGACAATCTTTTCGGATGAGACCAGGTTGGGGGAGGCGACGAACTTGTCGGGATCGAGATCAAAGGCAGGCGACATCACCGAACGGTTGTGATCGCGCAGTGTGTCGCTAACGGATACGATAGCGTCAAAGTCTTTGTAGCTTCTGAACAGGTAACGAAGCGGAGGGTTCTTCGTGTACCATTCCTGATACATATCGTTGTGCAAATAGGCGATCTTCTTGGCCGCGCCAGAATTCGCCAGCAGCATGGACCAGAAGTAGTTGTAGCCCTCAAAGTGAACTACGGTTTCAAACTGGGTGTCGCCGAAAATACGCTGAAATTCGTTTGAATGTGCCCTGTTCACAATCGAAGAAATACGAGGGCTGGTGATGGTCTCCATCGTTAGCGCCTTGTTTACGAGCCACCTTTCCTCGGGGGACATGGGCATAATGCCCACTCGTCCCAAGATCTGCACGTTGCCCGGCAGCTTCGTGACTTCATCCAACCGCTTCTGCTCTCGAGCGACTGATCCGGGATCAAGCGCGAGGTAGTTGACACTTCCCGGTAGATTTAGCGCTTCCGCCAGATTGATAAACGACGACGTGATTCCGTTGGCCATGAACGGGCCCGCGTAAAATAGTGTCCGCTTGGTTGCGATGGGGTCTGGCGACTCCTTGAAAAAGAACTCGGCGACGCGCTCGCTCGCATGCCCATCATCATCCGCGCAATATGCGGCGATCGCTTTTTCGTATGCTGCCTTGTTTGCCTCGTAGAAGTCTTTTCCGCTACCCAAAGCCTTCACAGACGATGTCAGCTCCTCGACAGTGTGTACGACTTGCCCTGGCATGTCGTGGATATCCAGGTAGAAGCCTCGGTCCCTCGTGTATTCTTCATAGTCGTAGGCGTAGTAGAATATCGGTTTGCGTAATGGGATAAACTCGAAGAAAACAGAAGAATAGTCGGTGACCAAAACGTCCGTCACGGCGAGAATTTCGTTCGTATCCAAGCTTGCTGGAGCGATCGTAACGCCGAGTTCCTTATCGGAAAGCGCTTTCTGCATCATCGAGTGGCCACGAAACACAATCGCATAGCCGCAATCTTTCAACGCAGCCAGATCGCGCTTGATCCTCGCCAGGTCAACCTTAATTTTCTTATGCGTGCCTCTCCATGTTGGCGCATAGAAGAGTATCGGCTTGTCGCCTTCCACGTTGAGTAACTTCCGCGTCAATGCCTTCTGCTCGATCGAGGCGCTCAACGTCAGGTCTGCTCGCGGATATCCGCTCTCGCGAAGCTTGTGTTCGACAAGTCCCTTAACGCCGAAGTCATCTCTGGTACTAGCTGTGGTGTGACTGTTGGGAGTAATCAGATGGCTGGCTTGAAGGAAATTCCTCGCGCCGTTGGCGTGCTCCAAGAAACGGCCATTCATCTTGATCCCAAGCGTCTTCAATGGTGTGCCGTGCCAGGTATTGAGATACTTTTGGTCCGGTCGACGTGTAAACCAGTACGGGAACGTGCTGTTGTTGATGAGGTGGCTCGCAGTGGCTAGATACCGACGATAGGCGTCGCTTTCCTTCTCGACAATGATGACGTTGCACCTGTTTCGAAATTCCTGTGGCACGGCAGTTGCGTCATTTACAGCCCACACATGCTTCCAATCCGCAAATGCCAGATTCCCAAGAACATACTTGAAGATGGCCAGCGGATTACAGCTCATCGAGGAGCCACCGAAAGATTCATAGACAATGGTTTTGGCTTGAATTGGCAGTGATGACCGCATGTAAGAATAGTCTTCCAATTCATGGCGGTCTTTGGATCTGCGGAAAATCGCATGGTCCATGCCATAGTTTTCAGCATCTACCCGAGCTTCGATCAGAGCGCCAACACCGGAAGGCAAGTCGCCGCTTCGAATCAAGGCATAGCCCAGCGTCGCGTAATTGTTGACATCGTGGCCATTGGATCTGTCGATGAGATAGCGATACGCCGCCACGGCGGTCGGCCAATCCTCTTTTGTTATCGCGGACGAGCCAGTTGCCTGCAATCCGGAAACCGAAAAGTCGTGCAGCACTTTGGGGGGAATGGCATTCGAGGGGGCGGTAAACCAGTTCGGTAGCGTATTGCAATGCAGTGATTTAAGGAGCTCAGTTGCAGCTCCAATCCAATCACTTTGAGCGGCGAGGACCACGCCCAGGCGAAAACGCCAGCCACTGTCGTCGCGTAGTTCTAGTGCTTTGCGGTAGAAGGTTGCAGCCTCTTCAAAATTTTGTCGGCGCTCATTGATGTACCCAAGTCGAGCCGGCCAGTGCGGCTCGCTCTCTAGCTCAATGGCTTTGTGATACCAGTGGGCAGCGTCGTCCCATTGATAGCTGTAGTCATACGCTTGGCCCGTGCGATAGTAGAGTTCGGCATCTGGCTTGGATGTGAGCGCCCGTTCCCTGTAGGCTGAGGCAGCATCGCTCCACCGTTGCGCTTTCTGGTGCAAGTGGCCAACGCCGAACCGTCGAACATTGCTGTCGTCGGACTCCTTTTCGGCAAGGCGGTATTGCTCAATGGCGGCGTCGAATTTGCCGACAGACGCCAAAAGCAAACCAAACTCGCAGCGCCAAACCGATTTGCCTGGTAGCTTGCTTAAGGCGGCTTCGTATGCTTCGATCGCTTCTTCCGGGCGGTTCATTTTCTGAGCGACAACAGCAAGGCGGTGTAGCCTATATGCCGTGGCTTTGCCCGAGGCTACGGCGTTCTGCATTGCCTGCAGTTGAAGCCATGGCCTTCGTTGCTTGTCATAAAGCCTCGCCAATAGCTCCCAAACTTGAGCATCGTTTGCGTTGAGTTGCGATGCCTTTTCAAGTGCGCTGACCGCGGCTGCTGTTTGCCAAAGCCTCGCCTGCCAACGACCCCGGCTATGATGGACTGCCGCGCTGCTTGGGAAGATCGTCACGAACGGAGCGTGGAGCTTGTCGACAAATTGAGCGGCAATCTTGGCAGACTTTGTAACTGCCTGGCCCGCCTGCGTGTTTTTGTTCCGCAGGTAGAACTCTTTCAACCTAGCGGCAATCGGTTTCAACATGCTTCGCTACCCAAGTTTCTAGAGTATGTCCCAAGGCTCGTTTAGCCCGTCCTGCATCGTCAGTTCAAGTCTCGACTGCTTAGGTGGACGGCGGCTTCACGCACGAGTTGACAAGAAGAAGGGTGGGCGTTGCGCCGCGTGTAGCGCGAAATGCAGTCGCGTGGCCGACTCGCCACCGGCTGGCGGTCGCCGTTGAGGGGTGGCGAGAGGCAAACGAGTTTTACAGGCGGCAGATAAGGCATTGATATCGTTTGGTTGGATTTCGGCAAGTTTCATAGCCAAGCCGTTGGCCGTATAGCAAGGTCGCTAGCTTCCCAACCTGAACGTGCGGGTTCGATTCCCGCTGCCCGCTCCACTCCCTCCTTTCGCAAAACGTGGGAGTCCTAGGTCAAGCCCGGCATATCGCGCTCACCCATACCGGGTGCCAACTGGACGATGCGTGGTCTTGTTCCAGAAAAAGGGGTTGCCGCGCAATTCCCCCAATGCCCGCCAGGCAGCGACCGAGACGAACATCCAATAGAAGGGGACCAGGATCCAGCGCCACCCCACCGCCGCACGCTCGCGCTGTTTCATCGGCGCTCGGCCAAGGGCTATGAAGACGGCGTAGCTACCAAAGATGTTGGCAACGTCGATGAGAAAGAGCCAGAGGAGCAGACCATTCGCGGTGAACGGACCGTCGCTCGTCATCTGCCAGACGGCATGGCCGACATAAGCGATGAGTAGCGGATGGGCGAGCGACGACAGGAGCAAGCCACCAATCAGGACCTGGAACACGGTAAACGGAATGGCGCCCATTTCACTGACGAGGAGGGTCGGCCGGCGCATCAAGACGAGCCATGTCTGCAGCCATCCCTTGAACCAGCGGGTGCGTTGGCCGAGCCAGGAATGGATGTCTTCCGGAGCATCCTCAAGCGTCGGCAAGTTCAGCGTCGCGCAGGTGTAGCCCATGCGATAAAGGCGCAGGCCAAGGTCGGCGTCCTCGGTCACGTTGTGGGGATCCCAGCCGCCGCAGTTCCTTAGTGCCGCCGTGCGGAAATGGTTGGATGTTCCGCCAAGCGGCATCGGAAGGCGCTTGGCGGCAAGGAGCGGCAACAGCCGGCGGAAGAGTGCAGCATATTCCAGCGAGAAAAGGGCGCTGATCCACGAGGCGCCTGCGTTTGATATGACCAGTGGGGCCTGCAGGCAGGCAAGCTCGGCCGGTGCAGCGTGAAATCTTGCCCATGCCTCGGCGAGTTGTTGTGGGTGGGGGCGGTCTTCGGCGTCGTAGATGACGAGATATTCGCCGCGCGCCGCAGGCAGTGCATAGGAGAGTGCCTTCGGTTTCGTGCGTGGCAGGCTCGGGGGCACTTCAACGATTTCGTATTGCGGCCCAAGCGGGAGACTTCGCAATGCGTCGAGGGTCGCGGCGTCGTCTGCTTCGCAGATCAGCTTGATGTCGAGGCGGGATCGCGGCCAATCGAGCCTGTCGAGCATACTGACAAGTTGCGCGACAACATCGGCTTCCCGATAGAGCGCGACAAAGACCGAGTAGACCGGGTGCGGCACGGAGGGAAGGTCAGTTTGCTGCGAACAGTCTCTGTCAGCCCTGAAAAGGGCAGACAGTCGGATGAATAAGGCGGAAAGGAAGAGCAGGGACAGGATCAGGTGCAGCACGACGATGACAATTCGTGGCACAAGTACCGTGGTAAACAGCGCCGCTGAGACAATCGCGCCTGTATAAAACCCCTGACGCCCCCAGAAGGTCACCCGGGCGCTGTGCTCCGGTACCTCGTCGAACAGCCGACCGATGGTAGTGCGAGAGCGCCTTGCCGCGCCAACACGCCAAACAGCACCGCGTATCGCCTGCGGGGTCGTGACCGCTAGGCGCGCGCGTAGCGTCGGCGATTGTTCGAGAGTGGCCTGCATTGACAGGATCCGACCTGCCGACGGCACGATCGCGGTCAGCGGCGGTCGGTCGGAGAAGTTGATGCGCACCATTTGTGGGCGTACGAGCTGGGTGTCGATGCCCCCCATGTCGGTGACACGGGCAGGGTCGATATCGCGCAGGAACGGGAGGCCGAGCCTTTCGGCGAGCGCCTCGTAGTAGATTTCTGCCCGTACCGCCCCGGAGGCCAGCAACTCAGTTTCGATCGACGTGTCGTTGCGTGTTGCCCGCAGGAGAAGCTGGGCGATTAGCGGCTTGCCGATGCCGAGCTGCTGGAGGATCCTGGCCTCGGCCAAATGGTCCGGGCATACCCCGGTTGCCGGCGGGGGCGAGGAAGGCCGCTCCACGGCAAAAGGGATTGCGGTGGAAACCGACGTCTGATCGGGATAGTCTGCCAAACGCATGCGACTTGTGCGTCGCGTCCTCATGATGCGACGTCCCCTCTAAACCCCAAGTTGAGATAATGCGGAAAGTCGGAATTTCTTCAAGAAAAATCTGCGAAGCAATCGCGCTATGCGTGTTTTTCGCCATTGGTCTCGGCAAGGCAGAGGCGGCGGAGACGATCAGGCCGGACGATTTTCCGACAGGCTTCGACAGTCGGGAGCGGATACCGAAACCGGACCTGTCTGCCATCGCGCGGCTGCGGTTTCTGACGACAGTCGATTTTCCGCCATTAAATTTCATCGATCAGACCGGCAAGCTCGCCGGATTTCACGTCGATCTGGCACGTGAGATCTGCAAGGATCTGGACATTGTCGCAAAATGCCAGATTCAGGCGCTGCCCTTCGGGGAGTTGCGGAAGAGCCTGGAGGAGGATGCCGGCGAGGCGGTCATGGCCGGAATGGCGGTAACCACAGGTCTGCGGCGTGATTTCACCTTTTCGCGTCCCTACCTCCGGCTGCCGGCCCGCTTCACGGTGCGCACCGCCGCAGTTCCTGCAGGAGGCAATGTGGCGGATTTGGTGCAGCGACCGATCGGCGTCGTGACGGGAAGTGTGCACGAAGCGATGCTGAAGGCCTATTTCCCGACGCTAAATCCCATGCTGTTCACCACCCAGGCCGACTTGCAGACAGCCCTGACGGCGGGCAAGGTTGATGCCGCCTTCGGTGATGGTCTGCAAATGGCCTTCTGGATCGCCGGCCCACGCGCCGAAAATTGCTGCCGGCTATTCGATGGCCCCTACTTTTCCGAAGCCTTTCTTGGCGAGGGCCTGACCATCATGACGGGCAAGGATGAGCCTGTGATCAGTGAAGCCATCGATCATGCACTTCTGTCGCTTTCCCGCAGCGGGCGGCTGGAAGAAATCTACCTGCGCTATTTCCCGGTCGGCATCTACTGACGGCCGGCCACGCTACCCGAGCCATAGGGCGTCATTTTTCCATCAGATTCCGCGGAAGCGGGCTATTGCGGCGCGCTCAATAGCTGCGCAGGTGAGTTTGTCGAGCCCAAGCCGATCGCGCAACATCTGCAGCAGGCGGATCTCCTCGTTGCGGATGCGTTGGTCGGCTGCCGCGATCTCGACGGCGAGCGCATAGGCCGTGTCCGCAAGCCGGGCGGGAATGCGCTCGCGGATCACCTCAAGCGTGATATCGAGGCCCTCCGGCGCGGCAAGCAATGCGGTGCACTCGCGGGCGATGTGGAGGATATGCGCATCATCGAAACCGTCAAAGACGGGCAGGACGCGCGCCAATCGGCCGATGCGGGCCAGTTCCGCGTCGGTCATCGCATTGTCGACGGCCGACATAATCACCATCACGTGGACGAGGGCTTCCTGCAATTCGTGACGTTCAGTCATGGGGCTCTTTCAAGGTTGCTGCTGTTGGGTGTCCATGGGCGCGCCATTTCCGGCCCCGTCCTGTGACTTGGCCTTGCGGCGCGGATCCGGACTGTAGAGCCCGCGCCCTGCTTGCCGTGCTGCTTCGGCGATGGCGGCGAGGGGAAAGCCAGGTCGGACTTCGGCCCAGCCGTTTTCCGCAAGCCACTGTGAAAGATCCCTTCCCGCGAGCGTGCAGTGCGCGATGGCGGTGCCACTCCATTCCGCCGATGGCACGTCACAGTCGATCGTGCGTCCGCGCACGAGATTGGCGAATGCCGTACGCGCCATCCGCCCGCACGGCCAGGCCTCTCCCGACGTGTCCGTGCATTGCCGGTTCACAGCGATCGGGACGATGCCGTCGAGTTCCAGGACCTTGCCGCCAATGCTGAAGCGGCCGGCGGCGAGTACGATCGGCCGGGCCAAGGCTACCGGCTCGGCGGCCGTGGGTGGCGCGTTGGATGGCTCGCTTGGGATATCGGGTTGTGTATCGGCTGGCGCGCCTGGCGGCGCGGCTTGCGCCACACCGTCAGATTGCGTGTCTACCGGCGAGTTGCTTGCCTCGCCGTCTTTTTCGGAGGGCAGCGGCTTGGGAATATCGTCCTCGCCGTCCGCTGGCGGGATGATACTGGCGTCGGGCACCTCGAGGGTGAAATCGGTGCCGCCTGCGGCTTCGCGACCGCGAATCTGGCCGGCGCCGAGAATGACGATGACCGCCGTCAGGCCGATGCAGACGACCCCGCCGAGAGCTGCACGGCCTTGCCACGCTGAGGCAAACGAAGTCACGACGGAAGCCTCCGTGTCATTGGCTTGCCCAAATGATCCGGGCGATCCAGTCGACTTCCCGGATATCAAAGGTTCGGTTGGAGTGCTCTGGATTGAGCGACAACAACTCGATCGAACGCGGGCTCTGCCGGTGCAGGACCTTCGCCATAACCTCGCCCTCGCGCGTCTTGACGACAACCCGATCGCCCCGCCGTATCTGCGCGCCCGGCTCTACGATCAGCACATCGCCGTCGCGATAGAGCGGCATCATGCTTTCACCCTGAACTTCCAATGCATAGACGCCCTGCTTACGCTCCGGCGAGGCCGGAAACTCAACGACGTCCCAGCCCTGACCCGCCGGAAAGCCGCCGTCGTCGAAGAAGCCTCCGGCACCGGCCTGAGCAAAACCGAGCAACGGAATTGAACTCGACTGGGGAGGGAAGGTGCCCTGCGGCAAACCTGCGTTGCGGTTGCCTGCCGTTTCGAGGCCGATGAACTCGTCGATTGTGGCGCCCGTCGCGTCCAGTACCTTCGCGATCGACTCCGTCGAAGGCCAGCGCAGTCGCCCGTCCGCGCCCAGTCGCTTGGACCTGTTGAACGATGTCGGATCAAGGCCCGCGCGCCGGGCGAGCCCGGACGGCGAAAGCCGGTGGCGTTCGGCGAGGGCATCGATCGCCGCCCAGATCCTCTCGTGGGAAAACATCGTCGTTCGTCCTGCTCAACGGCCGCAGTGCACCGGGCCGATTGCCGTTGAGCATAGCGAAGCTGCGGTCTCTAGTAAAGGAAAAAGGAATATAATCCTGCCTAGCCCTGCGGCTCTTGCCTGCGTCGGGCCACGATGCTTTCGCGCCAGATCGTAAAGATTCCGGCCCCGACGACGATGGCTGACCCGACGACCATGTTCAGTGTCAGTCGTTCATCGAAAATGGTCACGCCCATGAGACCGGCAAACACCAGTTGCAGATAGGTCAGCGGCTGGACGGCCGCCGCATCGAGCAGATCATAGGCGCGGATGAGGAAATAGTGGCTTGCCATGCCGGTGATGCAAAGCAGCGCCATCCAGCCCCAGTCAGCCGCCGCAAGCGAGGTCCAGTAGAACGGACCGATGAACGATAGCGTGATCGCGCCGACGGTGCCGATGTAGAAGAAGCTGGTGCTTGTCGAATCATCGCGGCTGACGAGCCGCGTGGCGATGACGTAAAGCGAAAACACCGCTGCCGCTGCAAGGGGGACCAGCAGCTTGGGGTCGATACCGTCAGGTCCCGGCTCGAGAATGATGAGCACGCCGAAGAGCCCAAGCAGAATGGCGGTCCAGCGGCGCCAGCCGACCTTCTCGCCCAGCAGTGGAACGGAGAGAAGGGCGACGAACAGCGGCGTTGCGGAGAAGATCGCCTGCGAATGCGCAAGGCCGACCATGGCCAGCGATGTGATGACGATGACAATCTGCAGTGCCAGCATGACGCCACGCAGGACCTGCAGGATCGGACGCCGGGTCGCCGCAGCGGCGCGCAGGCCTCCCTTCGAGCGCGCGGCCATCAAAATGGCAAACGCTGCAAAAGCCCAAAAGCGGATCATTGCGATGAAGGCGGGCGGGTAAAGTCCGCCCAGATGCTTGGAGATGCCGTCCTGGATGGCGAAGATGACAATCGCCAGGAGGGTAAAGATATAGCCGTTGCGTTTCGCTTCCATGCCCCCGCCTTATACCGGGGCGGGTCGGTTTGCACCTGCAATCCTCTCTGGCTGCGAAACGGGCAGGCGAGATGCGCGCCTCGCCCGTTGCACTGGTCAGCTACGGTGATATTCGAGCACGTCTATGCGCATGTTGATCGCGTCGATCACCTGGCGGTGCAGCCGTTTGTCATTGACGCTCATCGTCGCCATGCGAAGGCTGTCAGTCTGGTCCTGCGGAAGGAATTCGCAGCGGGCGATGTTTTGGCCCTCCCTGCCGAAACGCATGATGCGTGTGTCGGCGTTGGGGCTTTCGACCAGACGGATGTTCTCCGCCTTCGGCGAGAGCCGCTTGACGGCGTGGGCACAATAGGCCTCGCGCCGGATTTCCCTCAGGCTCACCTTGCCGGCGGCGGTCTTATCGCCGGTCGAGCCGGGATGGGCCGAAAGGATGGTGAACCCACCACTCACCGTCACGATCGCGGCGAGCAGAAGCGCGCTGACAAGCGCCGCCCGTGCGTCTTTCTTGGAATCGTATGTCATGTCCGTTCTCCTGCGCCGATGCGGTGCGCTGTTTCAGAGGAGCACGGCCACGGCGGATCAATGTTGTTGGCTGTTCATGAATTCCATTTCGGGAGAAGGCCCCGTGCGGGGCTGTTTCAATTGTTTCGCTTCCCGTGCGAAATGTGGATTTGCGAAAGCAATTCGCACCTCATGTGAACGTACGGGCAATTCGTTTTATTCGTACCCCCTAATTTTCTAAGGGGATCATTGCAGCACGCGGTCAACGGCGTTGTTCCCGGTGGAACAGGTGCGTCCCGGAGGTGACACAAGGATACCGCTAAGAGGCAATTTCTGGCCTCTTTCACAATGCCGCCGACGGCGCTATCAGTGGCGCGGGCGCAAGCGGTTCCGCGCCCGGAGTTCCCGTCCGTGAATAAGAGCATCCTTTCCGGCATCCTGCTGACGAGCTTTTCCTATTTCCTGTTTTCGGTACAGGATGCTTCCGTCAAGTGGCTGGTGGCAGCCTTGCCGGTGTGGCAGGTTTTGTTCGTGCGAAGCGTCACGATCTTTGCGATCTGCGCCGCGATCGGGCGAGGATCGCTCCTGCGCCGTGCATCGGTTTCGCCGATTGTGAAGCCGATGATCCTGCGCAACCTGCTGCTGCTCGCTGCCTGGCTCTCCTATTACACGGCGTCGCGTGATCTCGGCCTGGCGGAACTGACGACGCTCTACTATGCCTCGCCGATTATCGTGACCGTGTTGGCGATACCGATCCTGGGCGAGAGAGTGCCGCTGAACCGTTGGGTGGCGGTGCTGACAGGCTTTCTCGGCGTGCTGATCGCCTGTGACGTTTTCGACAAGGGAATGACCATCTCGCTTCCTGTCTATCTTGTGCTGCAGGCGGCAGTCTTTTGGGGGATCGGGACCATCCTGCTGCGGAAGACCGCGCTTCAGGAAACGACGCTGGTGCAGATGACGATCTCCAGCGGGTTTCTGATCCTGTTCACCGGAGTTGTCGCGCCATTCGTCTGGCTGCCAATGAACCTTTCGGACTTCGCGCTGATGGCAGGCACCGGTATTCTCGCCGGCATTGCCCAGTATGCTCTGTTCGAGGGTATGCGACGGGCCGAGGTGTCGCTGCTCGCGCCCTTCGAGTATTCCTCGCTGGTATGGGGTTTCATCCTCGGCTTCCTGATCTGGAACGAGGTTCCGGCGCACAATGTCTTCATCGGCGCGGTGCTGATCTTCTCCGCCGGCATGATCATCATCGCAGCCGAGCGGTTTTCACGTCGACCAGCCGAAACACAGACATAACCGCCGTCAGTCGCCCGACGCCGGCTGCCGAACGCATAGGTGAGCCGGCCGGCGTCAGACAGCGGTCATTGCAGTTTACCGTCGCCGCTTTTGTCGGCTGCGGCGAAGTCAGCCATCACCCGGTTCATGAACTCGGTCTGGTTGATGCTGCCGTTCGAGTTGGCGTCCGTTGCGGCGAATTGGTCGGGGGTCAGGACGCCGCCGACTTCCGAAACAACCAGCACGCCGTCTTTGTTCTTGTCCAGACCAGTGAAGGCTGTTTTCATAAAGGCTTGGTATTCCGAACGCTGCACCACTCCATCCTTGTTGGTGTCGAGTTGGTCCTTCTGGCCCTGGTGCATCTGCGCCGTTTGTGCCTGGGTAACCGCAAATACAGCTTGGCTCGCCACGAGGGCGACTACGAAAATTGCTAGCCTCATGCGCGCCTCACCGATATCTGCAGGTCAGGAGATTGCCGAGCACCCCGCCAACGCCGATGCCGCCGCCGATCGCGGCAATCTGGCCGGTTCCGGCACCGATGGTGGCGCCGGCGAGGCCGCCGACGATCGCTCCGCCGACTGTTCCGGCGACGCAGGCAAACTCGGTGTTGCGATCGATAACGCTCTGGGAAACCGGCTGCGATGCGCAAGCCGACAGGGCGAATGTGGCACCGACGAGAACGGTGGCCGTACGTTTCTTCATCTTACCCTCCAAGTACTTCTCTTCGCTTCTCACGGGATCGCCAATCGGACCGCAATGGAATATCGAGATTATCGGAGCTTTGGATGATCCTCTGGCGGCTGATCGTCGATTGCGTGCGTCCAGCTAAAGATAGCCGTTAGCACAAAGCAATGCATGAGTGCGGGCCAAACGGCATCCGCAACTCGGGGGTTCGATCCACGCTTCGGTGTGGACGCCGCCATCCTACAATCGACGCGATGTGATGGCAACTCAACTGCGATCAGGATCTATTACAGGCGTTCACACCGCCCGGTTCCCATCGCCGAAAAGCGGAACAGTCATGCTCGTCATCCCTTTGGAATCGGTGCAGATTGGCATAGTCGAGCCCGGCGGTTTGCGTTATCACAAGGGCAGAGGTGGACGATTCCGAACATGAATCGAGATGATGGCGGCAGCGCCGCTCCAACAATCGCCGATGTGGCGCGGCTTGCGGGCGTTTCGCGCGCAGTTGCCAGCCGGGCGCTTTCGAACGAACCGCGCCCGGTGTCGGCCGACAAGCGCGAGCGCGTTGTCGAGGCGGCAGCACGCCTCGGCTACAAGCCAAATCTCCTGGCACAGAGCCTGACGACGAAGAAGGTCAATCTCGTCGCTGTTGTCGTCAACCATATCCATGATCTTTCCGACCTTGACCTGTTCGATCGGCTGATCGACCGCATCCAGTCGATCGGCAAGCAGGTGATCCTGGTCCGCATCGGCTCGGTCGATCGCATCGAGGAGTTCCTACGCAATGGCGTCGCCTATCACGTCGACGCTGCGTTGGTGTTCTCCGACTTCGCCGACGCGGCGACCGTGCGGCAGATGTTCCGCTCCGATCTGGTGGTCATGCTGAACGGGCTGCACGACGCGTTGTCGCCGGTCGTCATCGCAGATGAAGGAGCGGGGATTGCCGAAGCAGTGGCGGATGCGGCGTCAAAGGGCGTCCGCACCGCGGCGCTCGTGACGGGGCGATACTCGTCGCCGGTGGAGCAGGCCCGGATCGGGCACTATCGCAAGGCTTTCGCACAGAGCGGCATCGAACTGGTCTGGACTGTGCAGGGGGATTATTCGTACCAGAGCGGCCATGCAGCATCAGCCGCACTTTCCGGAAAGGATTGTCCGGATGCTGTATTCTGCACCTCCGACGCCATGGCGATGGGCATTCTCGACGTCCGTCGAGCCGATTTCCCGCAGAACCGCCCCGCCCGTTTCCGCCTCTACGGCTTCGACAATCTGTCGCTGACGGATTTCGATGCTTACCCGATCTCCTCGATCGGTTTCGACAAGTCGGTCTATGTGGAGCACATTGTTGATTTCATCGCCAATCCGGGCGATTTTCACCCCGGCCAGCCGCCGGTCACCGTGCCGACGCGTTTCGTGCCGCGCCTGACAGCCTGAACGAAAGAGGCCGCCCGCAGGCGGCCTTCAGATCGTAATACGGGGCTTACCAGAGCGGGTTCAGAGCCGGCGGGTTGGCTGCTTCACCCCACCACTTCTTGTAGTTGGCCTCGTAGGCGCCGGACTGAATGTAGTCGGAGACGAACATGTCGAGCCAGCGGGCGAATTCCGGATCGCCCTTGGCGACGGCGATGCCGATCGGGTCGTTGGAGTAGAGGCCCGGCAGCGTCACCAGTTCCGGGTTCTTGGTGGCGAGATAGTCGAGCAGCGAAGAATCCTCGATCGCCGCATCAACGCGCTTTTGCTGCAGCTGCAGAACGCCATCCGGGGCGAACTGGTCGACATAGACGAGTTCCGCTTCCGGAACGGCCTTCTTCAGGAAGCTCTCGCCCGTGGTGCCGCGGCCGACGACGACCTTCTTGCCGGCAAGGCCCTTTAGGTCCGTGATGCCGGCGTCCTTCTGGACGAGAATGCGCAGGCCGGCGCGGTTGTAGGGGATCGTGAAGTTGACCGTCTTAGCGCGCTCGAGCGTGGCGGAGGTGTTGGCGACTGCCACGTCGATCTGGCCGGAGACGAGCATCGAGATGCGGGCGTCGCCCGAGACGTCGACAAACTCGACCGGCACGCCGATCTTCTCGGCAAGCAGCGTCGCAACGTCAACGTCGTAACCGACCGGGTTGTTCTGCGCGTCACGGAAGCCGATCGGCTCGCCGCCGAGCGAGACGCCGATGCGCACGGTTCCACGCGAGCGGATGTCGTCGATCATGCCGGCGAAGGACGGAAGGGCCGAGCCGGCAACGACGGCCAGCGCGGCAAGGGTAGTTAGGATTTTCTTCATGTGCAGTTTCCCTCTTCGTGATTATGCCAGTTTCGCCGCCCGAAGTTCCGGTTCGGGCATCGAGTCCTCCCAAAGCCAGTAGCGGATCTCGCCGGGGCATCTGAAATTCACCACCTCGTGGTTTCCCTTGACATCGACGGCATGGATCACCACGCCAGCCAGGAAGCCGGTGGACAGTTCGTTGAGCTCTTCGATCGCAAGCCTCACGGCGTCGGAGAGCGAATAACCGAGTTTGAGTGCCAGCACGATGGTGCGCGCGGTCGAGCAGCGCATCGTCATCTCACCCGTATGCGTGCAGGCGGCAGCACCGTAGCGGCTGTCGGCATAGAAACCGGCGCCGGGAATAGGTGAATCGCCAAGCCGGCCCGGATATTTCCATGCCCAGCCTGACGTCGAGGTCGCCGCATGAATGCCGCGCGTCGGGTCGGCCGACAGGAAGACGGTGGTGTCGCGCACACGCTCGGGATCGGTGATGGCGCGGCTCAGTTGTGCCAGCGGAATGTCGGGGAATTTGGCCAGTTCCTCCGGCGACAGCTCCTGCTCCAGCCGCTCCCACCAGACCCTCTTGCTGTCGTCGTAAAGCAAGTCATCCTTGGAAAAACCGATTTCACTGGCAAAGCGGCGCGCGCCGTCGCCGGTCAGCATCACATGCGGCAGGCGCTTCATCACCTCGTGGGCCAGCGCTGCCACGGGCAGCGTATCCGGCACGGCGCCGACGGAGCCGACATCGCGGGTGTTGCCATCCATCACGGCCGCGTCGAGTTCCATCCGGCCGAGCATGTTCGGCCAGCCGCCATAGCCGACGCTGCGCACCTTCACCTCCGCCTCCACCTTGCCGATGCCGGCAACCATGGCGTCGAGGCTGTTCGCCCCGTCGCGCAGCATCTGCACCGAGGTGGGAAAGCCGGGCCAGGCTTCGTTGTTGGCGAGAAGGAGCATGGGAAAGCCTCTAGTCGTTGCGCATTTTGGAAAGGAACTGGGCAACGCGGGGCTGCGCCATGCCGCCGTCGGCGGCGAAGAATTCGTCGGTGGGCAGGTCGACCAGCAGCCGCCCCTTGTCGAGGAAGACGATGCGATCGGAAATCTGCCGCGCGAACTCGATTTCATGGGTGACGAACAACATCGTTGTGCCTTCTTCGGCGAGCTTGGCGAGGATCGCCAGCACTTCGGCTGTCATCTCCGGATCGAGCGCACTCGTCACTTCGTCGAGCAGAAGATAGCGCGGCTGCATGGCGAGCGCCCGGCAGATGCCGACGCGCTGGCGCTGCCCGCCGGAGAGCTGGGCCGGGTAGGCGCCTGCGCGATCGCCGAGCCCGACCGAGTTCAGTAGTGCGTGCGCCTTGGCCTCCGCTTCGGCGCGCGGCTGCTTCAGCACCTCGATCGGCGCGAGCGTGATGTTTCCGAGCACGGTCATGTGCGGGTAGAGGTTGAAGAGTTGGAACACCGTGCCCGAGCGCTTGCGCGCCTCGGCGAGATCCTTTGGCCTGCTCACATCGAACTCGTCGACGGTGATCCGGCCGCCGTCGAGCCGTTCCAGGCCGTTGATGCAGCGGATCAGCGTCGACTTGCCCGATCCCGATGAGCCGAGGATCGATACGACCTCGCCGGGCTCGATCGTCAGGTCGATGCCATCGAGCACCGTCATATGGCCGAAGGACTTTTTTACGTGTTCGACTTTGAGCATGTCAGAGCCCTCTCCATGCGCTGTGGGCCCTCAGGCGATTTTCAAAGCGAGTGCCGATCAAGGCGACGAGCTTGGCCGAGAAATAGTAGAGCAGGCCGACGGCGGTCCAGACGACGAACGGCTTCAGTGTCCTGAGGTTCAGGATGTCGCCGATCTTGGTAAGGTCGACCACGCCGATCACCGAGATCAGCGATGTCACCTGCAACTGGTTGACCAGCAGGGCCACCAGCGGGCCGATGGCAAATGCCGTTGCCTGCGGCGCCACGACGTGGCGCAACACCTGCCAGCGGGTCAGTCCGAACACGCGCGCCGCCTCGATCTGGTCGCGGCTTATCGATTCGATCGCCGAGACCGCGATGACGTAGACGAAGGCGGCCGTGTTGGCCGAAAGCGTGATCATCGCCGCCTCGACCGGCGTCACCCGGATGTGCAGGAGGCCCGGCAGGCCGAAGAAGACGAGAAAGAGCTGGACCAGCACCGGCGAGTTCTTCAGGAGTTCGGCCAGGAAGGTGATGATCGGGGTCAGCACGGCCACTCGGTAAAAGCGGACCACTGCCCAAAGTGTGCCGATGACAAGACCTATCGCCGATGTCGCGAGAAACAGCGCGATGCTGACGCCGAGCCCCTGGGCGAGCAGAACCAGATCGTAGGGGGTGAAGTCGGTAAATCGCATCAGGCCACCGCCTCCATCATGTCGCGGTTGAGGCGGCGGTGCAGATAGGCGATGCCGAGCGACAGCAGGTAGGTCAGCGTCGCATAGACGACGAGCAGGACGACATAGACCTCGAAGGGCCGGAATGTCTCAGAAACGACGATCTGGGCCGAGCCGGTCAGTTCGTTCAGCGTGATCGTCGACAGGATGGAGGAGGTGAGGATCATGTTGATCAGCACGGAACCGAGCGGGCGTACAGCGGTGCGCAGCGCGATTGGCAGCACGATGCGGGTGAAGATCACGCGCTTGGAAAGGCCGCTGACCTCTGCCGCTTCGATGATGCCTGGGTCGATTGCGAGAATGCCGGCGCGGATTGCGTCGGACGCATAGGCCCCGCCGGCGATCGAAAGCGCGATCACACCGGTGGTGAACGCGTCGATGTAGATGCCAATCTCAGGCAGGCCGTAGTAGAAGAAGAAGAGCTGCACGATGAAGGGGACGTTGCGGAACACGTCGACATAGGCAAAGGCAACTTTGCGCAGCGTCTTGGAAGCGGACGTCCGGGCAATGGCGACGAAGGCGCCTACGATGACGCTGCCAAGCAAGGACAGCGCGCAGGCCTCCACCGTCAGAAGCGCGCCCTCGGCGAGGAAGCCGAGATGCGGCAGGAGTATCGACAGATCAAACCGCACGCGCTCTCCGAACTGCGATTGAAACCGGTTTCATCGTGTCTTCTGTCGTGTCGGTTGTCAATTGCCGCAGGGCCGAAAAATTGCCGCCGAAGCGCCAATCTCCGCGTGGCGCTGCTGCAGCCTGCCCGACCGAGCAACCGGCGCCTCTCCCGGGCGAAGCGGAAGAGGCGCGCGCGATGCGAAAGTACTCAAAAAATGTGCGCGACCGAATGGCCGAGCGCGAGGGCCCCGGCATATTGGGCTTGCGGTCCCGGCTGGAGTGGGTGAAAGCGAGCGCCCTGGATGTCGCGGAACCGGCGCTCCAGCCCGTTGTCGCGATAGAAACCGGCGCCGCCCGCCAGTTCCATTGCCAGTTCAACAGTGGCGATGGCATGCTTGGCAACGAGTGCGCGGCCGATCATCACATCATTGACGGATTCGGCCGACGGCGAATTGCGCTCGACCGTATCAAGCATCCACCGATGCGCCAGTTGCGCGCCGCGCAACGATGTCTCCATCCGACCCGCCAGGTCGAGAAGCGCGGCGCTCGGATGCCGCTTTTTCGCCATGTCGAGCGCGATGTCGCGCGCGCTTTCGGCGACCCCGAGGTAGACCGCGTAGATCAGCGGAAAAGCGGTCGTCGCTATGATTTGGAACACCGGATGCCATTCGCCGGCGCGCCGGGTGAACGAGACGCCAGCATCGGGCACAAACAGATTGTCGATGACGACATCGTTGGACCCGGTTCCGCGCATGCCGAGCGCACGCCATGTCTCGACGATGTTTACTTCCGATGCCTTCATGGGGGCCGCAAAATGGATAACGGCATCCGGGCCTTCGGCGGTCTCCACGACGGCGCCCGTCATTAGTAGATCGCCTGCATTGGCGCCGGACGTAAAGGCTTTCCGGGCCGAAACCCGATATCCGCCCTCGACCTTGGTCGCCTTCCCCGAGCCGCCGATCCAGTCGGAGCCCCCGCTGGAAAGGAGAATTAGCTTCTCGGCGGCAACGCGTCGCAGCAACGGCTCGACGGCTGCGACCTGCTGATGGCTCCAGCGCCAGGCGGGGATCGCCACCTGGTGGGTGTGCATCGAGAAAGCGAGCGCCGTGGACGAGCAGGCATGGGCCATCAGCCGCAGCATCTCGGCGAGCGTGCGAACCTCAGCGCCGCCGCCGCCCAGTTCGCGTGGCACGCCGGCCTCGACGAGGCCGGCTTCCTTCAGAAGCTCATAATTCTCCGCAACGAATTCGTCGCTCTCGTCAAACCGTGCGGCGCGCTCGGCAAGGACCGGTACGAGTGCGCGCGCGATTTCGACTGGATCGCCGGCCGCTGCCGGCGCCTTGTCTGCATCTCTGGGGGGTATGTCTGCCATCGTGTTCATGGGACTCCTCCATTTGCCGCGCTGGCGTCCGAAAGGGGGGCGCACAAAGCACGCGGTAACACTTGAAACGGCGCGTAAGTCTTCCGCGCATCGATCCCGATGCCGGGGTTCTGCACTGGACGATGGCAGGCTCCAACGATCTACGTCTTTCGTCCAGTTCACGAACTGTACCACCCGTGGCCGCGGGCGATATTTTGGATTATTATCGCGGCGGAACTCTGCCGCCCGGTTACGATCATGGAAACTCATGGAAGCTACGGCCAGTTCTGTCCTGTTTCGATGGCCGCCGAGATACTCTGCACCCGCTGGACCGTGCTGATCCTGCGCGAGCTTTTGTGCGGGACGACGCGGTTCAACGATTTGCGCCGCGGCGTGCCGCGCATGTCGCCGGCGCTTTTATCCAAGCGGCTGAAGGAGTTGGAGCGCGCCGGCGTGATCATCACGGCACCGGCAGAGAAGGGAGTGACCGAATACCGCCTGTCACCGGCCGGCGAGGACCTGCAGCCGATCATCATGAGTATGGGCTTTTGGGGGCAGCGCTGGGTGGAGTCGCAGCTTTCGCTAAAAAATCTCGATCCATCATTGTTGATGTGGGACATGCGCCGCAATCTGAACCCGCAACCGCTGCCGAAGCGGCGCTGCACGATTCAGTTTTTGTACCCAGAACTGCCGATCGCGCGGCAGAACTGGTGGCTTGTGGTCGATGGCGGCTCGGTCGACCTATGCGGCTTCGATCCAGGTTTCGAAATCGATCTTCTGGTGACGAGTTCGCTGAAGAGCATGACGGCGATCTGGATGGGACTTTCCGTCGTTCGCCGGGAGGTTGACGCGGGGAACGTGGAGTTCGATGGCGATCCGCTCATCGCAAGCGCCATGCAGCAATGGCTTGGTTTGAGCAAGTTCGCGCCCGAACCTCGCCGGGTCTCCTGACATTTACGTGATCGCCGGACGGCAAAAAAAGCCGGACTCCACCTTAAACTCGAAAATGCCCGACCTTATATGGCGCCAATATGCGCGTTGACGCGCGCGGGAACAGACAATGGGAAGGCTTGGCATGCAGCGTTTTGGACGAATTTTCGCGATGATCGGCGTCGCCGTCATGGTGATGGTGACGGCGGTCGACGTGGCGGAGGCGCGCCGCGCCGGCGGCGGCTTTGGCAGCCGTGGCACCCGCACGTTCTCGCCGCCGCCCGCGACGCGCACGGCGCCGACGCAGACAGCGCCGATTGACCGCAGCATGACGCAGAAGCCGGCAGGCCAGCAGGCTCCCGGCGCCAACCAGCAGACGACGGGCGCAAATCGACCCGCGGCCCAGCGGCCGGGCATGTTCGGCGGTCTCGCCGGCGGATTGCTCGGCGGCCTGATGCTGGGCGGTCTTGTAGGCATGCTGATGGGCAACGGCCTCGGTGGCGCGGCCGGGTTCCTTGGTCTGCTGCTTCAGGCGGGTCTGATCATCGGCGCGATTATGCTTGCGATGCGTTTCTTCGGCCGTAGCCGTCAGCCGGCATACGGTGGCGGCGGTGCCGCCGCCGGAACTGCACCCGGCGGCCCACTGGGCAGCCTCTCCGGCATGGCGCGTTCGACAGGCAACAACAACGGACCATCCTTCTCCATCCCGCGCATCGGTGGTGGGCTGGGTGGCCGCGCCGCCCCCCCGCAACAGCCGGATGAGATCGGCGTTCGCCAGGAAGACCTTGAGCAGTTCGAACGGATGCTGAAGGACGTCCAGGCCGCCTATGGCGCGGAAGACTATGCCGCACTTCGCAAGTTGACGACGCCCGAGGCCATGTCGTGGCTCGCCGAGGAACTGAGCGACAACGCCACCAGCGGCGTGAAGAACGAAGTCCGCGACGTCCATCTCGTCCAGGGCGACGTCGCCGAGGCGTGGAACGAAGACGGCACTGACTACGCCACGGTCGCCATGCGCTATGAGAGCGTCGACGTGATGCGCGATCGTGCTTCCGGCAAGGCCGTCAGTGGAGACCCGGATAATCTGACCGAGTCCGTCGAGGTGTGGACCTTCGTGCGCAAGCCGGGTTCTGATTGGCTGGTCTCCGCCATCCAGGGCACTGAAGCGGCATAGGAACGCCACAGGTTATTGAGAGCGAAGGGGGGGCGCAGCCGTGCTGCGCCCCTTTGGCGTTCTTGCGGGAACCATCCGGGCGGGTTAGAAACTCCGCCATGAAAGACATCAATTTTCGCAAAGCCGAGCGCCGCGATCTTCCTGCCATTGTTGCGCTTCTTGCCGACGATCCCTTGGGCAAACTGCGGGAAGCGGTTGGCGAAGCGCCGGACGCTGCTTACGAAGCAGCCTTTGTCGCGATCGAGGCCGATCCGAACCAGTTGCTCGTTGTCGCAGAAGGTGACGGCGAGATCGTTGGCACACTTCAGCTTACCTTCATTCCCGGCCTGTCGCGTGGCGGCGCCTGGCGCGGCCAGATCGAGGCGGTGCGGGTCGCCAGCGGACGGCGCGGGGAGGGGCTTGGCCACCGCATGTTCGAGTGGGCAATTGCCAAATGCCGTGCCCGTGGCTGCCGTTTGGTGCAACTGACGACGGATAAAAGCCGCCCAGACGCACACCGCTTCTATGACGACCTCGGTTTTGTCGCCAGCCATGTGGGCTACAAGCTTTCGCTTTGATCAGCGAAAGGGAAAGCCATTCACCGAACACGGGACAAAAGCGCCTGTTGTTCCCTCTGGGGGCTTGCCCTGATTTTGATTCTGACCTGAACTTGGCTTCTCAAATGGGGCCGGCCGATTTGCGGTGGTGCCTTTTGGACCGTAAGTCGACTGGCAACTCGGATCGGAGAATTCAATGCCGTTCAAGTCCTTCATAGCAACCGCAATTGTTCTGTTGACCGTTTCGGGCTGTACCACAGGTGCCGCGAACAACACGGATTATGCCCGTCCGCCGGAAGCTGGCGGGGGCGTTCGCATCCCCATAAATTGAGTCGGGTTGTCTTCGGCCTCCGAAAGGCTGCAGTCGGATCGAGCAAGCTGATCCTTGCGGGGCCCTGTTGTATGCCGTAGATTAACGGCGTGGTTGTCCCGCATGGCTTTGTGAAGTTTGCGGCGCGTACATTAATTGCGCGCCGGACAGGAGGCGTCGGGGATTCTACTCCCCTGCATTGGATTAATCGAAACACACTTCCTTGGGAGGGGTCGATGGTTCGCGCCACGCATATGCTGACAGTTCTCATGCTCACCCTCGTTCCGGCTGCTGCGTTTGGGCAGGCCGCACAACCGGCGCCGGCACATGTGCCATTGCAGAAAACGATCGGCCAGGCCAAGCCTGACATCGTTCCATCGCTGATCGTGCTGAATTCTGCGGGCGCAAGCCTGGCGGCAGACACGCTTACGCTGACCGGCGTCTCGACAAACGCCATCATATTCGCCGATCGTCCGGTGAGGAGCGCGGGTCATGCGCTGACCGAGCATCTTCTTGAGGAGTGGGCGGAAGGCAGCGACAGCTTCGCCAAGGACCCGCCGAATGCGACGGTTTCGGCCTTCAGCAAGGACGGTGCGACGATAAGGGATGCCGTGGTCGTGCTCAAATCGCCCAAGCGCGAGGGGGATCGGCTGAGTTTCGCAGTGGAGGTCCTGGAAGGAAGCCTTGAGGGCGCCGACGGCCCCGCATCGATCTTCATCGACATCATTGGGATGCCGAGAACACCTGCGTCTTTCGCCGGCGTTGCCCGCCGGACTGCTTATCGCGGTGCCTGGTATGCCGGGGCAGCAGCAGGTGCCGGCTACGCGGCCGCCCCCTATCCATATCGCCCCTACCCACCACCCTGCGGTTACTATCCCTATCCGCCCTGCTATTGAATTAGATCAGGGGGCGGTCGCGCGACATAGTGCGCCAAATGCACGGGCTGGGCAGGTGTTCTGGCGGCCCCCATGCGGCCAGGCGCGCCCGGGCGGATCCGACGTTCCTTGGCAGTTCTCCACCATTGCGGGAGATGGGTAACGGGCGCATGGTGGCTTATCGTGATCTCATGATCGTCTTCGAGGGGGCTACATCGACTGGAGAAAATCTGAAGCAAAGGGAGGAATGACATGCTGAGGGATGTCGGAAAATCTCTATGCGGTCGCGCTTTTCAGGCGCGCGACGGTTCAGCCGGTCTCAGCCGGCGCCATCTCCTGCTACTCGGCGGCACGGCCCTGGCTGCCGCCACGGCAACGTCGTTCACACCCCGGCTGGCGCGCGCGCAGGCCCCCACCAGGCCACCAAACATCCTGATCCTATGGGGCGATGACGTCGGCTACTGGAACATCAGCGCCTACAACCAGGGCATGATGGGCTACAAGACGCCGAATATTGACCGGATCGCAAGGGAAGGCGGCCTGTTTACCGACTACTATGGGCAACAGAGTTGCACGGCCGGGCGCGCCGCATTCATCACCGGTCAATCGCCGTATCGCACCGGGTTGTTGAAGGTCGGCCTGCCAGGTGCCAAGGAAGGCATGCAGGCCGAGGACGCGACACTGCCGGAACTGCTCAAGCCGCATGGATACGTGACGGGCCAATTCGGCAAGAACCACCTCGGCGATCTCGACGAGCACCTGCCTACCGCGCACGGCTTCGACGAGTTCTTCGGTTCCCTGTACCACCTCAACGCCGAGGACGAGCCGGAACACCCGGACTATCCGAAGGACCCGGCCTTCAAGGAAAGGTTCGGCCCGCGCGGCGTCCTGCATGCTTATGCGGATGGACGCATCGAGAACACTGGCCCGTTGACCAAGAAGCGCATGGAAACGATTGACCAGGAGGTCACCGACGCGGCAATCGACTTCCTGAAACGCGCCAAGGAACAGGACAAGCCCTTCTTCCTCTGGTGGAACACCACCCGCATGCATATCTGGACCCGCCTCAAGCCCGAAAGCCAGGGCAAGACGGGCCTCGGAATCTATCCGGACGGCATGGTCGAGCATGACGCGGCGGTCGGTCAGATGCTGAAGGCGCTGGACGATCTCGGCTTCGCCGAAAACACGATCGTTATGTACTCGACCGACAACGGCGCCGAGAAATTCACCTGGCCTGACGGCGGCACGTCACCGTTCCGCGGCGAGAAAAACACCAACTGGGAAGGCGGCTTCCGCGTACCCTGCATGGTGCGTTGGCCGGGGACGATCGCCCCCGGAACGATCTACAATGAGATCGTCGCACATGAGGACTGGATCCCGACGCTGGTCGCTGCGGCGGGCGAACCCGACGTGAAGGCCAAGCTGCTCGCGGGGTATACCGCCGGCGCAAAGACCTTCAAGGTGCATCTCGACGGCTATGACATCACCCAATACCTCGCCGGAAAGGGCGAAGATCCGCGCAAGGAGTTCATCTACTTCGTGGACGACGGAACACTGGTCGGTCTGCGCTATAATCAATACAAGATCGTCTTTGCCGAGCAACGAGCCGAAGGGCTCGACGTTTGGCAGGAGCCCTTCGTGCCACTGCGGTTGCCCAAGCTGTTCAACCTGCGGTCCGATCCGTTCGAGACCGCCGACCACGAAGGCATGGACTATGAGCGCTGGCGCGTCGAACATCTCTTCGTCATGGTGCCGGCGCAGGCCTATGTCGCGAAATTCCTTGAAACCTTCAAGGAGTTCCCGCCCCGTCAGAAACCAGGGAGTTTCTCGATCGATCAGGTGATGGAGAACATGCAGAGAGCCTCGAACTAGGCACAGCGTCCGAATCCAAAACCGCGTCCCGACGGGCAGCCGGGGCGCGGTCTTCTTTTGGAAAGCAACCGCCCACGCCGCGGTGGCAGCAATCCACTGGGCGATGCAAGCAGAGGCGGCCTAGGCCGCCTTGCCCTTCGCATACGGATCGAACCGGCCGTAGAACGTCTCGCCCTTGGCGGCCATGTCGAGGAGCAGCGGCGTCGGCTTGAAGTGGCTACCGTATTTGGCAGCGAGCTTCTCACAGAGCGCGACGAAGGTCTTCACGCCCATGCCGTCGATGTAGGACAGCGTGCCGCCGGTGTAGGGAGCGAAACCGAAGCCGAGGATGGAGCCGACATCGGCCTCGCGCGGATCGGTGACGATGCCTTCCTCGACCGTGCGAGCGGCCTCGAGCGCGATCGTCACGAGCAGGCGTTCCTTCAGCACCTTGACGTCGACGTCTTCCGGCTTCTGCTGCGGATAGAGATCCTTCAGGCCGGGCCAGAGGCGCTTCTTGGCCGGCTTCGGCGGATAGTCGTAGAAGCCCTTGGCGCTCTTGCGGCCGAGACGCCCGTCCTCGACCAGCTTCGTCACCAGTTCCATATGACGCGGATCGACGGACTGCGGGCCAAGATCGGCGATGGAAGCCTTGAAGATCTTGTAGGAGAGATCGACGGCCACCTCGTCGTTGAGCGAGAGCGGGCCGACCGGCATGCCGGCCATCTTTGCCGCATTCTCGATCATCGCCGCCGGCACGCCCTCGATCAACATGTCGTAGGCCTCGCCGATATAGCGGAAGACGCAGCGGTTGACGTAGAAGCCGCGCGTGTCGTTGACGACGATCGGCGTCTTCTTGATTGCCGCGACATAGTCGAGTGCGACGGCGAGCGCCTTGTCGCCAGTCTCCTTGCCGAGGATCACTTCGGTCAGCATCATCTTCTCGACCGGCGAGAAGAAGTGGATGCCGATGAACTGGTTCGGACGCTTGGAGTTCTTCGCCAGGCCGGTGATCGGCAGCGTCGAGGTGTTGGAGGCAAAGATCGAGCCTTCCGGCAGAACCGCCTCGATCTTCTCTGCAACGGCCTTCTTGACTTCGCGGTCCTCGAAGACCGCCTCGATCACGAGATCGGCATCCGACAGGGAACCATAGTCGGCAGTTGGCGTGATCAATTCTAGCAGCTTTTCGCCCTCCTCCTTGCTCATGCGGCCCTTGGAGACGCTGCCGGAGACAAGGCCCTCGCAGACGGACTTGCCCTTGTCGGCAGCCTCCTGGTCGCGGTCGATCAGCACGACGGGGATGCCGGCGGCAGCCGTGACATAGCCGATCGAGGCGCCCATGAAACCGGCGCCGACGATGCCGACCTTCTTGAACTCGCTCTTCGGCACTCCGGCAGGCCGGCGCGCACCCTTGCCCAACTCCTGCATGGAGATGAACAGCGAGCGGATCATCGAGAAGGCTTCGGTCGTCTGCAGAATGTAGGTGAAGTAGCGCTGTTCGATCTTGAGCGCCGTATCGAACGGCACCTGCAGGCCCTCGTAGACGCATTTGAGGATCGCCAGCGCCCCCGGATAGTTGCCGGCGCTCTCGCGGCGCAGGATCGCGGGCGCTGCCGGCCAGAGCTGGGCCGCAGCCGGCGTCCAGATGCCGCCGCCGGGAGCCTTGAAGCCCTTCTCGTCCCACGGGGCGATCGGCTTCAGGCCGTCCTTGATCATCTGCTTGGCGGCCGCGATCAGTTCTTCGGGGGCGACGACCTGGTGGACAAGGTTCATAGCCTTGGCGCGCGCGGCCGTCAGCGAAGAGCCGGTGGTCATCATCTGCAGCGCGTCCTGCGCATTGGCAAGGCGCGGCACGCGCTGGGTGCCGCCGGCGCCGGGGAAGATGCCGACCTTCACCTCGGGGAGCGCAATTTTGACCGACTTGGCATTCGAGGCGACACGGCCATGGCAGGCGAGCGACAACTCGAAGGCGCCACCCATGCAGGTACCGTTGATCGCTGACACCCAGGGCTTGCCGCAGGTCTCGAGCTTGCGGAACAGGCCACTCATCTGGCCGGTCAGGGCAAACAGCTTTTCGACCGCATGCGCCGGATCCTTCGCCTTTTCCTCCTGCTGCAGCGTGAACATCGACTTGATCATCGAAAGATCAGCGCCGCCGGAGAAGGAGGACTTGCCGGAGGTGATGACGACGCCCTTGACGGCGCCGTCGGCAACCGTCTGGTCGATGATCGCGTTGAGTTCTTCCATTACCTCGACGGTCAGCACGTTCATTGACTTGTCGGGCATGTCCCAGGTGACAAGCGCAATGCCATCAGCGTCGGTTTCGATCTTGAAGTTCTTGTATGTCATTTCTCTCTCCCGAAACCTTTCAGACGCGCTCGATGATGGTCGCCGTACCCATGCCGGCGCCGATGCAGAGCGTTACCAGCGCCGTATTGAGGTCACGCCGCTCCAACTCGTCCAGAACCGTGCCGAGGATCATCGCGCCGGTCGCGCCGAGCGGATGGCCCATGGCGATCGCGCCACCATTGACGTTGATCTTGTCGCGCGGGATCTCGAAGGCTTGGCAGTAGCGCAGTACGACGGCGGCAAAGGCCTCGTTCAGCTCGAACAGGTCGATGTCGGAAAGCTTCATTCCGGCACGCTTCAGGAGCTTTTCCGTCACGTCGACCGGACCGGTCAGCATCAGTGCCGGATCTGAGCCGATATTGGCGAAGGCCCTGATGCGGGCGCGCGGCTTTTTGCCGAGGATCGCGCCGCCTTCCTTCGAGCCGAGCAGGACCACACCGGAGCCGTCGACGATGCCGGACGAGTTGCCGGCGTGGTGGACGTAGTTGATCGCCTCGATCTCCGGATGGGCCTGGATGGCGACGGCCTCAAAGCCGCCCATCTCGCCCGGCATCTGGAAGGACGGGTTGAGCTGCGCCAACGCCTGCATGTCAGTGCCGGGGCGCATATGCTCGTCGCGGTCAAGAATGGTCAGGCCGTTGATGTCCTTCACCGGCACGACGGATTTGGAAAAGTAGCCCTTTTCCCAGGCATTGGCGGCGCGCTTCTGGCTTTCGACCGCGTAGGCGTCGACGTCGTCGCGGGAAAAACCGTATTTGGTGGCGATCAGGTCGGCGGAAACACCCTGGGGCATGAAATAGCCCGGGAAGTTGACGGACGGATCCATGTACCAGGAGCCGCCGGACATGCCCATGCCAACGCGCGACATGCTTTCCACCCCACCGGCGATAACGATGTCGTCCGCTCCTTGTGCAATCTTCCCAGCACCGAAGTTCACGGCGTCGAGGCCGGAGGCGCAAAAGCGCGAGATCTGCATACCGGGCGCCTTGGTCGAGTAGCCGGCTTCGAAGGCCGCGGCCTTCGGGATGACGGCGCCGGCGTCCATCACCGGATCGACGCAGCCCATGATGATGTCGTCTACCTTCGACGTGTCCAGCCCGTTGCGATCGCGGATGGCTTCCAGCGCCTTGGCGGCGAGGCGAACGGAGGGTACCTCGTGCAGCGCGCCGTCCTTTTTGCCGCGCCCGCGCGGGGTGCGCACGTGGTCATAGATAAAAACTTCGGTCATCAATCTTTTCTCCCTATCGGCGCAAATGCACCGTCAATCTTTGCACTGTCGGCCGGCCCCTCATCCGCCTGCCGGCCCCTTCTCCCCGCAAGCGGGGCGAAGGTAGATGCCGCGGCGACTGTACTCCCTCTCCCCGCCTGCGTGGAGAGGGCCGGGGTGAGGGGCAGACTGTTAGAATGCCTCAGCGGCCATCGCCATCATCGTCTCGGCGCCGGTCTCGATGCGGCCCTTGCGCAACGCCGTTTCCGGCATGATGCGCTCCATGAAGAAGCGGCCGGTGATGAGCTTGTTGCGCAGGAACGCTTCGCGCTCGCCGGCACCTGCCGCAAGTCCCACCTGTGCTGCCTTGGCCATCCTTGCCCACATGTAGCCGACGACGACGAGGCCGAACAGGTGCATGTAGTCGGTGGAACCGGCCCCGGCATTGTCGGGCTTGGCCATGGCGTGCTGCATGAACCACATGGTCGACGCCTGCAGGTCGTTCAGTCCCTTCTTCAGGTGCTTGGTGAAGAAGGAGAGGCTTTCGTCGGCACGGTTCTCCTCGCAGAAGTCGCCGATCTCCTTGAACAGGGCCATGACTGCACGGCCACCGTTCATGCCGAGCTTGCGACCGACGAGGTCGAGCGCCTGGATGCCGTTTGCACCTTCGTAGATCATCGCAATCCGCGCGTCGCGTACGTACTGGCTCATGCCGTGTTCTTCGATGTAGCCGTGGCCGCCAAAGACCTGCTGCGCCATCACCGCGTGGTCGAAGCCCTTGTCGGTCAGCACGCCCTTCAGGATCGGCGTTGCGAGACCAAGAATGTCGTCGGCCGCCTGCCGCTCGTTCTCGTCTGCCGCGCGATGGGCGATGTCCGACTGAAGCGCCGTCCAGAGCAGGAAGGCGCGGCCGCCCTCGTTCCAGGCCTTGATGGTCAGCAGCGAGCGGCGGATGTCGGGATGGACGATGATCGGGTCGGCGCGCTTGTCCGGAGCCTTCGGACCGGAGAGCGAGCGGCCCTGGATACGATCGCGGGCATAGTTTGCGGCGTTCTGGTAGGCGACCTCGGCAATAGCGAGGCCCTGCAGGCCGACACCGAGGCGGGCTTCATTCATCATCACGAACATGGCGTTGAGGCCCTTGTTCTCCGTGCCGATGAGGTAGCCGGTCGCTTCGTCGTAATTCATGACGCAGGTTGAATTGCCGTGGATGCCCATCTTGTGTTCGATGGCGCCGCAGGAAACACCGTTGCGCTTGCCGGGATTGCCGCTTTCATCGAGAACAAACTTCGGCACGATGAAAAGCGAGATGCCCTTGGTGCCGTCCGGGGCGCCCTCGATGCGGGCGAGCACCAGGTGGATGATGTTCTCCGACATGCCGTGGTCGCCTGCGGAGATGAAGATCTTCTGGCCGGAAATCCTGTAGGAGCCATCGCCGTTCGGTACGGCCTTGGTGCGCAACATTCCGAGGTCTGTGCCGCAATGCGGCTCGGTCAGGTTCATCGTCCCGGTCCAGGTGCCGGCGACCATCTTCGGCAGGTAGGTCTTCTTCTGCTCGTCCGATCCATGGACCAGGATCGCTGCGATCGCGCCTTGCGTCAGGCCCGGATACATCATCAGCGACATGTTCGCTGACGACATGTATTCGCCGACCGCGGTGTGGATCACATAGGGAAGGCCCTGGCCGCCGAATTCCTCCGGCACGGCAAGACCCAGCCATCCACCCTCGCGATAAAGGTCGAAGGCCTCCTTGAAGCCCTTTGGCACGCTGACCGAGCCGTCGTCTGCACGCTTGCAGCCTTCCTGGTCACCGGAGAGATTGAGCGGGAACAGGGCCTCCTCGGAGAGCTTTGCCGCTTCCCCTGCGATTGCCTCGACCGTGTCCGGCGTCGTGTCAGCAAACCCGGGAAGATTGTTGTATCGCTCCAGACCGAGCACGTCGTTGAGGACGAACAACGTTTCGTTCACTGGGGCTTTATAGATTGGCATGAGCGCATGTTCCTCGTGTTCCCGACGGACGATCGTCCGACCTTTGCCGCGATACTAGAAAATTTTGACGTTTGCGTAAACGTCAAAATGCGATTACGTGAAATTTTCGTGCCGTAAGCTGCGGCAGACCGCCGTATGAGGCGACGTGCAAAATCGCGATGTCCCGAAATGGTAGGCGGTAAGCCGTTTTATGAGCAAATCGTTAAAAAAGTTCGGTCCGGTTAACGGCTTATTTACCATGTTCCGTGAATTGTGGCGCTTGAGGGCAGCTCACGAAATAGTTTCATCGTTCCAGATTTCGCCTGCCAATCGGAGCGTCAGGTCCGGGAAAGATGCGCCATATAGGATGCCCTTTCCGGCTTGCACGTGAACATCGGAGAATGCCGGCAGCAAGTCTCGCCGGTCCAAGAAACAAGAGGCGGCACGCGCCATGGACGGCGAGCGTGACGCGGGTTCTCCCGGAGAGCCGACGGGCTCCCAAGCGAGGCGAAGAACATGAACGGATCGCGAGCAAATCCCCCCCGCTATGGCGACAGGCCTTCATTCGATGCGTTGAACCGGACCATCGAAGGTCTGGAGGCGCGCATCGAGGGGTTGATGGGCGGACGCGAACGCGGGCGCGACAGCGGATACGGACGCGGCGAGCCGCCTCGGCCGGAAGGCGCGCGCGCAAATCCTCTTCGGGATGATCCTGTCGGCGAAATCATGCAGCGCCAGCGCGCACTCGACGCGGGCCGCGAACGGCACGCCGTGCGGACTGAACGGCCGTCCGACACCTCCCCTCCAGCGCAGCAAGCCCAGCCGGACTTCGCCATGAAGGAGATCGCACGCGCGCTCGTCGGCCTGCGACAGGACCTGAAGCGGGACATTTCCGACGGCCTTGGACGCGAGATGGACACGTTGCGCGCCGAGATGCGCGCCATCCGCCAGTCCGCCGAAGCCCGTGACCACGGCGACGACGTGCGCGAAGACCTGCAGCGGCTGGCCCATGGCATCAATCAGCTCGAACGGCGGTCCGGCCGATCCGAAACCGACAGCCTTCGTGTCGAGTTCGACGAGCTGCGCTCGGTGCTCGACGGTCTGGCGCGCGAGGACTCCGTCCGTCGCATGGAGGATCGCTGGAGCGGGATGGAGGAGAGGCTTTCGGCCTTCGACCAGAGCCGTGACGACGAGCTCGTAGCGCTTGCCTATCGATTGGACGAACTCAAGGCGCAGATCCAGTCCGTCAGCGCAACGCCGGCCCTTCGCGATCTGGAACGCCAACTGCATGCGATGGGCCAGGCCCTGGAAGCACTCGGCCGCAGCGTTCAGCACGATGATCGGCGTTTTGTTCCCCATTTCGAAGGGCTGGACCTGAGGCTCGACGAAATCAGCAGGGCGATCGCGGCAAGCGGCCGCGCGCAAAGCACGGCCGCCGACGCAGCTCTGTTCCAGCGCATCGAGAGCCGGATCGTCGATCTCGGTGATCAGCTTGATGCGATGGCCCACCGCCCGGCAGCCGAGCAGGATCTGGGCCAGCGGCTGGAGGCGCTCGCCTACCGGATCGAGGAACTGACGAACGAAAAAGCGGCGATCCGTCTCGAGGAGCGGCTTGATCAGCTTTCGGCCATGATCGAGCAGGGCCAGCGCGCGCCGGCGGCGGGCGCCGACCTGACGCGCCATCTCTCCGACATCTCCCGCAAGATCGATGCACTCGATCATGGTTCGGTCAATGATGCGCTCGCCGAGAGGCTCGACTATCTTGCCCGACGCATCGATGAACTCGATGTGGCGGCCGAAGCACCGTTCGCCGGCGATCGCTTTTCGTCCATCGAGGGCCGCCTGCAGGCGATCGCCGAGCGGCTCGACCGCACGAGCGCCGCACCCGCCGACGATGGTAGCGCACTGCGCAGCCTGGAAACTCAGATTGCCCATCTTTCGACGCTGATCAGCACACCGCAGCCGGCTGCCGCACTGCCGTCCGATTTCGACAGCCGCATGGCGACGATCGAAGACTACATGGCGACCAACGACGAATACATCATCGAAGCTGCCCGCCAGGCGGCCGAGACGGTGATGCAGGCGTATCAGCGCCATGGTGATGGGAGCGCTGCTCCCTCCGACATGGCGGCGATCTCGGCGTTGGCTGAAGATCTGCGCACGCTCGAAGACGTCATGCGCTCCAGCGAGGATCGCACGGCCCGGACGTTCGAAGCGCTGCACGATACGTTGGTCCAAATTGCCGGGCGCCTTGAGCAACTCGACACGCCCCACGAGCGCTACCATGAGGAAGAGCGGCAGCCCGCGCCCGCGATACAGCGCGCCACGGCTCCAGTTTTCGAAGAAGAAGAGTATCCGTTCGTTGATGACGGCTACGAAACCGCAGCCAGAGCGCAAGGCGATCGTCAGCCGACGAGCGAGTTGGAAGAAGCCGGCCGCGAACTGGAGATGGCAGTCGATGTCGTCGAAGCGGCGACGGTTGGCGCCATCGGCGGCACGGTTGCGGAGCCGGTCGCGAAGGCCGGCAAGACCAGCCTGATTGCCGGCCTCGCGCGCCGCTTCGCGCCGGCGAAAAAGGAAGCACCGGTTGTGGCGGAGCGCCAACAGATCGATTCCGCTCCTTCGATCGATCCGGGCGACGAGATCGCTCCCGAAGTGGCCAACCAGTTGCTGGAACCCGGCTCCGGCGCGCCGGACGTGCGCAAGATTCTCGAACGCGTCAGGGCAAACCAGGCGGAAGGCAGGACGGCATCGGCCGATGCCGGCAAGGCGGACTTCATCGCCGCGGCTCGTCGCGCTGCGCGCATGGCGGCGGAGGAAACCGATACGCTTGCCCGTGTTGCGCCTGAAAGGAAGGGCTCCAGCTCCGGCGCGGCGGCCGCGACGTTCGGCCGTCATCGCCGGCCGATCCTGATGGCCGTCGGCGCGATTTTGCTGGCGATCATGTCCTATCCACTCGTCAACACGCTGGTGCGTGGCGACGAGGCGCCCAAGCCGACAGCGATCGAGCAGGCCAGCGTTGCCGCACCGCCGAGCGACGAGGCTAAGCCGGTCGGCAGTGAGGCCGTGGCTGCGCAAGACCTCGCCGTCCCGACGCCGGAGAACAAGGTTCCGGTCGAGGTCATCGAGGGAGATTCGTCGGTGCTCGACAACGCAGCCGTGCCCGTGGAGATCGCCAAGCCGACGGTGGAGAACACCGAGCTCGATACGGCCTCGCCAGCCTTGGCGGTGACAGGCGCGGAGCAGTTGACACGGCCGGCCGACAACTCGATCGCAGCCCAGACCGGCGGTTTCGAGCCTATTGTGACGACGGAGGTTTCCGGCGGCGTCAAGGACGTTCCCGAGAATGGAGGCGGCACCACGGAAACGGTCGTCGGCGCCAGCAACCCGTCTCAGGATGTTGCCAACGTCATCACGGTGCCGCCGACGATCGAGCCGGCATCTCTGGCCAAATCGGCCGGCGAAGGCGACAGTCTGGCGCTGTTCGAGATCGGAGCGCGTTACACGGACGGCCGCGGCGTTTCGATCGACATGGCCGAATCCGCGAAGTGGTATGCATTGTCGGCGGAACGCGGCTTTGCGCCTGCACAGTACCGTCTCGGCAGCCTCTATGAAAAGGGGCAGGGCGTCGAGCGCGACCTCGCTAAGGCCCGCAGCCTCTATGAGCAGGCGGCTAAGCAGGGCAACGCCAGCGCTATGCATAATCTTGCGGTCGTGCTTGCGACTGGTGGCGGCAAGGCACCGGATTTTGCGGCAGCTACCGAGTGGTTCAAGAAGGCGGCGGACCTCGGCGTTCGCGACAGCCAGTTCAACCTTGCGATCCTCTATGCACGCGGCAACGGCGTACCGACGGATCTGGAAGAGTCCTACAAGTGGTTTGCAATCGCCGCCCGTGACGGCGACCGGGATGCTGCCGAAAAGCGTGACGAAGTGGCGAACGCCATGAAGCCGGAGCAGCTTTCGAGCGCGAAGGCCAAACTGGAGCTTTGGAAGGAGCAGCCGCTCGATGAGAAGGCAAACTCGGTGGACCTGCCCGACGAATGGGTCGGCAAGGGAACCAAGACCGCATCCGTCGACATGAAGAAGGCGATCCGCAACATCCAGGCGATCCTCAACAACAATGGCTTCGACGCCGGCACGCCGGATGGCGCCATGGGGCCGAAGACAGTGCTGGCGATCAAGGCCTTCCAGAAGTCCGTGGGACAGGCGGAGACGGGAAAGATCGATGACAAGCTCGTCAATGAGTTGCTGAAGCGCAACAAGCCGCAGGGATAACACTCTGCTGAAGCGCCGTGGCGCATAAAGCCTGCCCCTCGGCCGTTGAGCAGTTGACGGGTTACCCCTGCGCGGGCATGACGGATCATGAAAAAACCACAAGCCGCTTCAGAATGATACGGAAGCGGCGTCCATCCGAGCATGGGCGTTTGCCGACATCGTGAGTGGATGGAATAGCGAACGGGCTGGCATCATGCGCGCCCGAAGTAATTCTGTATGTCAGGCCGGGCTTTCTGCCGCAGATCTCGCAGCATCCGGGCCAGACTTGGTGAGGGGCGGCGTCAGGGGGCGCCGAGGAGTGCGGGCTGTCGGCCCATCGGGGTAATGCTGTGACGGTTTATCTGCCCATCGCCGAACTCTCGGTGAATATCTTCATCATTCTCGGCATGGGCGCGGCGGTTGGCTTTCTTTCCGGCATGTTCGGCGTCGGCGGCGGCTTCCTGATCACCCCGCTCCTGATCTTCTACAACATTCCACCGGTCGTGGCCGTCGCAACGGGTGCAAACCAGGTCGTTGCCTCGTCGATTTCCGGCGCCATTACCCATTTCCGCCGCGGCACGCTCGACATGAAGCTTGGCACGGTGCTCCTGGTGGGCGGCCTTTGCGGCGCGACCGCGGGCGTGTGGCTGTTCGCCCTGCTGAGGCGCCTCGGTCAACTCGATCTCGTCATTTCGCTGCTCTACGTGGCGCTGCTCGGCACAGTGGGCGCCTTGATGCTAGTTGAAAGCATTAGAGCCTTGCGTCGTGCCGCCAAGGACCAACCGGTGACGCTGCGCAAGCCGGGTCACCACAACTGGGTTCACGGCCTGCCGCTGAAAATGCGGTTCAAGAAGTCCAAGATCTACCTGAGCATCATTCCCCTCGTCGTGCTCGGTTTCTCGATCGGCGTGCTGACCTCGATCATGGGCGTCGGCGGCGGCTTCATCATGGTGCCGGCGATGATCTACCTTTTGCGCATCCCGACCAACGTGGTCGTCGGGACATCGCTGTTCCAGATCATCTTCGTGACCGCCTACACCACGATCATGCAGGCGACCACGAACAACTCGGTCGATATCGTGCTTGCCTTCATCCTGATGGTGGCAGGCGTCGTCGGCGCCCAGTACGGCGTGCGCGTCGGTCAGCGTTTGCGTGGCGAGCAATTGCGTGCACTGCTTGCCCTTCTCGTGCTCGCGGTCGGCATGCGCCTCGCGGTCGATCTCGTTCTGGCGCCCGAGAACATCTATTCCGTCGTCAGTGAAGGGGGGCGCCGATGAGAGGCCTGGCGTACACCCTTCTTGCCGCGGTCGTTCTGGCGTTTGCCGGGCCGGTTCATGCGCAGGAGAAGCAGTCCGAAAACACCGAGAAGCTGGAAATTGGCATCTCCACCGATGAGATCGCCATCTCCTCCGATTTTCGTGGGGCGGACCTCACCATCTTCGGCGCCATCGAGGGCTATGATCCGAATCTGCTGGCACAGAGCAAGTACGATATCGTCGTTGCGCTGGAAGGGCCCAAGGACAACATGACGGTCCGCCGCAAGGAGCGGGTGCTCGGCGTCTGGGTAAACCGTCATTCGATGACCTTCGAGCTCGCGCCGGAATCCTACTCCCTGTCGAGCACACGCGATGTCGACCAAATCGCGTCCGACCAGGTTCTCAACAGCATCGGCGTCGGGCTGCAACATATCCGGCTGGACCCGATCGGCTTCATTGGCGACGGCAGCAGCGTCGCAGCGTTCCGCGAGGCCTTCCTCCAACTGAAGGAAACCGGCGGTTACTTCCAGCGCGACCCGGGCGGGGTACAGTTCATCAGCGCCAGCCTGTTCAAGGCGACCGTGAAGCTGCCGGCCAACGTGCCGAACGGAACCCACGTCGTGCGTGCCCAGTTGTTCCGCGATGGTGTCTTCATCAGCGAGAAGGCGCTGCCGCTGCGGGTCGTTAAGACCGGCCTGGAGCAGATGATCTCGAATGCCGCCTTTAACCGCCCGATCTCCTACGGTGTCCTCGCCGTCGTCCTTGCCGTCCTGACCGGCTGGATCGCGAGCGTGGTCTTCCGCAAGGATTGATGGTCAACCCGAGAACATCGCGGCCTTCTTGGTAAGGACGGCCTCATAGGCGCTCTGCAATTCCGCAAAGACGGAACGTTTCGGCGGTATGGCGCCGAGGTGGATGGCACGCAGTTCGTCCATGAAGTCACTCCACATGGCCGGTCCGCCGTCTTCGAGAAGCTCGGCACGGATGCTCAATTCTTCGCTCACAGGCAGGTGTCGGCGACCCCAAGCGCCCATATGGGCAAAGAGCGGCACGAGGCCGATTGCCCTATCGGTCAGGCTGTAGATCGACTTCTGCTTGTGGCTCGGATCATCGACCTTGGTGATCAGCCCCTTGTCCACCAAGCGCTTCAGTCGGTCGGCAAGGATGTTGGAGGCGATGCCCTCCTCGGACTGCGTCAGGAGTTCGCGGAAATGGCGGCGATTGCCGAACATCATGTCGCGGATCACGATCAGGCTCCAGCGGTCCCCGAGGATCTCGAGCGTCAGATTGATCGGGCAGCCCGATCGATGTTCGTCCTTCATTGCAGTCTCCGCGATTCTGATTGCATTTTGCCACCGGTATGCGTAGCCTTCAACTGCTTTCAATATGCAATTGGTTAAGAGCGCAAAAGGACACTGAGATGAGCAAGCTGATCGCCTGGAACCTGGTCACCCTTGATGGATACTTCGAGGGCGAAAACAAATGGGATCTCTCCTTCCACGGTCATGCCTGGGGCGACGAACTTGCCGCGATGAGCAATGAATTCGGCTCTCGAGCGAGTCTGCTGGTCTTCGGTCGCGTGACCTATGAAGGCATGAAATCCTTCTGGACGACGACGGAGGAGGATCTGGAGACGAAAGCCTACATGAATGCGCTGCCGAAACTCGTCGCCTCGCGTACTCTGACAGAGTCAGACTGGACCAACACACGTATGGCCGACGACATTGTCGGAGAACTGTCGCGGCTGAAGCAGGAGCCCGGCAAGGACATCTTCGTGTTTGGCAGCGCCAAACTTACCGCCACCCTGTTGAATGCCGGGCTCGTGGACGAATTGTGGATCGGTCTCGTGCCAACGCTGCTCGGCAAGGGCAATCACTTCTTCAACGGCAATGATGTGCAGCAGCGGTTCGGCCTGATCGAGGCGCGGCCGCTGAAGACGGGGACAGTGATCCTGCGTTATGCGCCAAAGGCTGCGGCCTGACGGCCCCTGAATACGGCCTCAGGCCAGAAGATTGGCAAAGCGTACGGAATAGACCCGATCGCGGCCGAGAAGGTGGGCGACGAGGGTCTCGCGCTCGAACAGCCCGGCCATCGCGCGGTGGCGCAGGTCGAGCCCGCCGGTGGTGACGCCGAAGGCCGGCATCAGCATCCGCCGTCCATCGGTAGCAAAGCAGGGTCGCCGCACCGACTTGTCGCGACGGCGAACGGTCGCGGACGGATGCAGATGACCGGCGATCTCGCCGGTGCCGTCAGCTAGCGACGGCTCGTGGCGAAAGATGAGGCCGGCATAGTGCAGCTCGTCGGCAGACTGGCCCGGCAGGTCGGTCGTGCCGTCCGGGTCATGGTTGCCGTTGATCCAGATCCAGTCGCGTCCGCGCGCCATCGCCTCGATCCTGTGTCGGAACATTTCCGGCAGATGGGCTGAGCCGACGCGATCGTGAAAATTGTCGCCGAGGCTGACGACGATTGCCGGGTCGTGGCGGGCGATAACCGCCTCCAGGATTTTCAGGGTTGCGAGCGTGTCGTAGGGGGGGAGCAGCATGCCGCGACGGGCAAATGCGGCCCCCTTTTCCAGGTGCAAATCGGAGATGACGAGCAGCCGCGTCTCCGGCAAATAGAGCGCGCCGAACGGATCGCAGACGGCCTCGACATCTGCCACGACTGTTCGCGCCGAAAGCGATCCAAAATCCCGTATTTCGGCGGCTGCCAGGGCCAACCTGTTCATCGGCGCTCCACTCTCATTCCGTCGTTCATTGGCCGGTCGCGTCCGGCCAGGCCCCTACCGTCGCATCCGGCACGCCATTTCGCCTATGGCTTCGGCGATCAAGTCTTCCGCCGCCTCGGCCAGCACAGTGTCATGTGCCTCGCCGCTGACCGGCTCCTTGCCGATCTCCAGCATCACCGGGATGGCAAGTGGCGAGATGCGGTCGAGGGAGCGATGGGTAATGTGCCCCTTGATTCGGGCAAGCATAGACCCGAGGCGCTCGATGTCCAAAAGACCCGAAGCCGCATCGTGCCGCGTCGCTTCAAGCAGGATATGGTCCGGCTCATGGCTGCGCAGCACGTCGTAGATGAGGTCGGCCGAAACCGTTACTTGCCGCCCGGTCTTCTCCTTGCCCGGGTGACGCTGGTCGATAAGGCCGGCAATCACGGCGCAATTGCGGAAGGTGCGCTTCAGCATCCAGCTTTCGTCGAGCCAAGCTTCAAGATCGTCGCCAAGCATGTCCTCATCGAAGAGGTCGGCGAGGGAGGGACAGCGTGCACGAAAGGCGCTGGCCAGATCGTCCAGCGCCCAGATTGCCAGGGAGTAATCCGTGGCGACAAAGCCGAGCGGCTTCAGGCCGGCCCGTTCGAGCCGCCGCGTCAGCAGCATACCGAGCGTCTGATGCGCAAGCCGGCCCTCGAAGGCGTAGATGACCATGTAGTGCCGACTGCCGCGCGGAAAGGTCTCGATCAGAAGCTCGTCGCGCTTCGGCAGCATCGAGACGTCGCGCTGGATCGACAGCCAGTCGCGGACCTGGCCGGGCAGGGCGCGCCAGCGCTCGGGATCGGCGATCATGATGCGCACTTGCTCGGCAAGATAGGTCGAGAGCGGGAACTTGCCGCCGGCATAGACCGGCACCTTCGGGTCCTGAGAGAAGGCCTGACTGACGAGGCACTCGTTTTCGCGGATGCCCTCGAAACGCAGCACCTTGCCGGCGAAGAGGAAGGTATCCCCCGGCGCCATGGTTTCGAGGAAATACTCTTCCACCTTGCCGAGCGCCGCGCCGCCCCGGCCGAGCGAACCGCGCGCGTTGCGTTTGACCAGCCTGAGGTTCAGCATCGGCATTTCGACGATGGTGCCGAGGTTCAGGCGGTATTGTTGGGCAACCTGAAGGTTGGAAACGCGCCAGAGCCCCTCCTTCGTCTTTCGGATCTTGGCGTACCGTTCGTAAGTCTTCAGTGCATAGCCCCCCGTCGCGACGAACTCGACGACGCGGGAAAAGGTCTGGCGCGGCATGGCGGCATAGGGGGCGGCCGAGGTGATCTCGGCAAACAGCATGTCCTCGTCGAAGGGAGCGGCGCAGGCCGTGCCGAGCACGTGCTGGGCAAGCACGTCGAGCGCGCCGGCAGTCATCGGCGGGGTGTCCTGCGCGCCGATATAGTTGGCGTCTAATGCCGCCTGGCACTCCATCACCTCGAAACGGTTGGCAGGCACCAGGATCGCCCGGCTCGGTTCGTCCATGCGGTGATTGGCGCGGCCGATACGCTGGGCAAGGCGCGAGGCGCCCTTTGGCGCCCCAACATGGATGACGAGGTCGACATCGCCCCAGTCGATGCCAAGGTCGAGCGTTGAGGTAGCCACGACGGCTCGCAGGCGGTTCTCAGCCATCGCGGTCTCGACCTTGCGGCGCTGGGCGACGTCGAGCGAGCCATGGTGCAGCGCGATCGGCAGCGTCTCCTCGTTGAGACGCCAGAGCTCCTGGAACAACATCTCGGCCTGGCTGCGGGTGTTGACGAAGAGAAGGGCGGTGCGGTGCTCGCGGAGCGCCTGATAGACCTCGGGCATGGCATAGCGCGCCGAATGGCCGGACCAGGGAATGTGCTGCTCGCTTTTCAGAATGGTGATGATCGGCCTGGCGCCGGAGGGCCCCAGCACCAGGCCCGCGTGGTTGTTCTCGTCGAGCGCCTGTCCGACCAGCCATCGACGCAGGTCCATCGGCTCGGCAACGGTGGCGGAAAGGCCGATGGTCTGGAGCCCCGGCGCCAGCTTGCGCAGCCGAGCGAGGCCGAGCGAGAGCAGGTGGCCGCGTTTGGAGGTGACGAGCGAATGCAGTTCGTCGAAGACGACGAATTTCAGGTCCTTGAAAAAGCGCGGTGCCTCTGCATTGGCGATCAGCAGCGCCAGCTGCTCGGGCGTCGTCAGCAGGATGTCCGGCGGGTTTAGGCGCTGGCGGAGGCGTTTGGATTGCGGCGTGTCGCCGGTGCGCGTCTCGATGGTCACCGGCAGGCCCATCTCCTCGACCGGCTTGGTCAGGTTGCGCTCGATGTCGACGGCCAGCGCCTTCAGCGGCGAGATGTAGAGCGTGTGGACGCCGGTGAAGCGGGAGCCAGGCGGTTTCCTGCCGCGTGCGAAAAGGTCGGTGAGCGAGGGGAGGAAGCCGGCGAGCGTCTTTCCGGCACCGGTTGGTGCGATCAGGAGCAGGTTTTCGCCGGTGCGTGCGCGCTCAAGCAGTTCCAATTGATGCGCACGCGGCGCCCACCCCCTTGCCGCGAACCAGCGGGTGAAGGGATCAGGCAGGTAAGTGACGGCGTCGGAATCGATCTGGTCCACGATCCGAAAGTAGTCGAACGCTCACGAAAGAGAAGAGCACTGACCCGTTCTACATGGCAATGTAGCGGTCCTTGCGATGGTTGATTGCGAGCGTCAGGTTCAAGACGACGGCGCCGAGCACCGAACAGGCGATGATGAAGGGACTGGCCACGAAGAAGGAGAGCGCGAGGATCACGCCATCGAAGCCGAGTTGCACGAACCCGGCGCGCCAACCGAAACGATCCTGAAGGTAGAGGGCGAGGATGCCGATCCCGCCGAGGCTTGCGCGATGACGAAAGAGGGCAAGCATGCCGTTTGCGATGACGAGGCCGCCAAAGAGCGCGCCGGCAATCGGATCGATGTGCGAAAGGTCGATTGCGCGAGCAGCGAAGTCCGAAAGCGCAGAAGTGAGTGCAATCGCGGCGAAGGTCTTGAGTGTGAACGCTAGCCCAAGGCGCTTGAACGCCAGGTAGTAGAAGGGCAGGTTCACGGCAAAAAAGCAGAGACCGAAACCCCAGCCGGTCGCATAATGCATCAGGAAAGCCAGCCCGGCCGTACCTCCGGTCAAGAGCCCCGCGCCGGAAAGCAACGTCACACCGAGGACGGCCAGCATGCTGCCGGCAAAGATGCCCTGCACGTCGTCGAAGAGCGAATGGCGGTCCGCGCTGGAATTCAGCCAGTTTGGAAAAGCAGTCTTCACGGACATTTTGATCGGTTCCCCTCGATCCCCTGCCTGTCTTTCTAAAACCAACGACGGTGAGCGCAAGACGGTGCCCCACCACACTTTCGTATCATCACATGGCGATGTATCGGTCGGAGCGGTGGTTGATAGTCAGAAACAGGTTCAGCACCACGGCGCCGATCACAGAGCAGAGAACGATGAAGGGGGCCGCCACCGCAAAGGCCGCTGCCAGCACCACGAGGTCGAAGGCGAGCTGGACCAGTCCGGCTCGCCAGCCGAAGCGATCCTGCAGATAGACGGCGAGGATGCCCATGCCACCCAGGCTTGCACGGTGGCGGTAGAGGGCGAGCAGGCCATAACCGAGCAGAACTCCGGCAAGCAGCGCTGCCCAGACGGGATCCAGCGTTTCGATCTTCAAGAAGCGCGGCTGGATTTCGGTGATCAGCGAGGTCAGGCCGACAGCGAGGAAGGATTTGATCGTGAACGCCCTGCCCAGGCGGCTCAGTGATAGTGCGTAGAACGGCATGTTCAGCACGGTGTAGTAGAGGCCAAAGCTGTATCCGGTCAGGTAGTGCAGGATAAACGCGACACCTGCTACACCGCTCGCGACAAGTCCGGCGCTACCGATCAGGCTAAGCCCGAGAGCGGCGATCATACTGCCGGTGAAGATGCCTTGCGCATCCTCCAGCGGCGAGTGGCGCGCGGGCGCAGGATTCCAGAAGCCGAAGCGCCGCTTGTCGCCGCTCATTTGCATATCCTCTGATTTGGATTTGTTCGGATTGGGCATCGCGCCGGAGCACCCGCGGTCGCGGTTAGGTGCATCGTCTTGCCAGGAACAGTCGACCGTGAACCGGTGCGCCGGCATCCTTGCGAATGACGGTGCCCTGGCTGACGAGGACATCAAAGCCCGCCGCCGCCGCACGGTCGCGGACATAGGCTTCGCCATGGGCGTAGCGCAGCGACGAGCGCAGCACATAGCCCTCGTCCGCGCCGGCGTCCTCAGCGGAGAAGGCAAAATGACCGCCGGGTGCGACCAGTCTGGCGGCGATGGAAAAAGGGGCGGTTAGCTCGCCGAGATACATCAATACGTCGGCGGCACTGACGAGTTCGGCTCTGCCGAGTGGCAAGTCAGCGCTGAAGACGCCGCACTCGTCGGGCGAGAGCGATAGATCGGCCTGCGCAAGCCGATCATAAACCTGTTTCTCCCGCGCCTTGGCGAGCATGTTGGCGGAGAGATCGAAGCCTTCGAGGAAGGCAGCCCGTTCGCGGATTCTTGTGCCGAAGAGGCCGGTGCCGCAACCGAGGTCGGCGACGCTTGAAAAGCGAGCCGACCGTATGTGCTCGAAGATCAGCGTGGCCAGTTTTTCGGGAACGCTGTATTCGAGCCGTTCGACGAGCGCCGTGTCGAAGCGCTCCGCATAGTCGTCGAAGAGTTGCTCGACGTAGCGGCTCGGTGGTGCCTTGGGAACGTCGCTCGCCCCTAGCACCGCGATTTTCAGCCCCGCGCCGAATGGATCGGTTGGGGCGAGATCCAGCACTTTGGCGAGACCAGCCGCAGCCGCCTCCTTCAGTCCGGATTTTTCCGCATACTCCGAAAGGCGAAACCAGCCAGCTGCCCAACGGGGGGCGAGCTCCAAGGCCTGCTCCATCAGCTCCATCGCGCTCGCAAAATCTCCACCACCCGCAAACATGTGGGCGTAATCGGCGCGGCGATCGGCGAGGATATCGCCGGAGGAATGCTGCGTGGCGGTTGTCATGGTTGCGCGTTTTGATGCGAGATGGCTCGCTAATTGTCTAAGAAACGGCAAAACGCAAGCGGATTCGTCACGATTTTCGGCGGCAAGCCTCAAAAAAGCTCACCTTGCGGTCTTTTCCGCGTCAGCTTAAGAGGCACATGAGAGCAACAGGAGCGAGAAACCATGTCGGATGGCGTGAACAGATTCCTCGGCGATACGCCGTTGCGGGTGGCCGTAAAACTTCTGATCCTGTCCGTCGCACTCGGCTTCCTGATGTCGGTCTTCGGCCTCTATCCGGACGATATCTTGCGCGGCGTGCGCGACTTCGTCATCCACCTGTGGGAAAAGGGCTTCGCAGCACTCGGCCAGGTCGGCGACTACCTCGTGCTTGGCGCGGTGATCGTCGTGCCGGTGTTCCTGCTTATCCGCGTCCTGAGCTACAGGCGCTGACATGACATCGCAGACGATGAAGCCGATCGGCCGCAGGGCCTTGCTCGGAACCACCCTTGGCGCGCTTGCCGCCGCTGTGGCCGGCTGCACGACGACAGACAAGATCGATACGGCCTCGGGCGCCAGCGACCAGACCGATGCGACACTGGCGATGATCAACAAGCTCCGTGGTGCTCGCGGGCTGGGACCTTTGTCGCGCCACCCCGCCGCTGCGAACGCTGCTGTCGACCAGGCAAAACGCATGGCTTCGGCGGGCAAGATGGAGCACAACATCGGCCTGGGTGCGAATTTCGCGAAGCGGATGAAGGGCATGGAAGTGCCGCTGCCGGCGGCGGAGAACATTGCCGTGGGGCAAAGCGATGCGGCGCGCGCCTTCCAGGCCTGGGTCGACTCGCCAAAGCATCTCGCCAACATGCTTGGCCCCGGTTATCGCGGGCTCGGTGTGGCGGAAGCGAAGAATCCGGCTTCCGGAAGCCGCCCCTATTGGGCAATGGTGCTGTCGAGCTGAACTGATTCTGACGCGTTCGTCGGCGGCTCGACAGAGGGCAGGTAAGAGGCATGGACGCATCGGTTGGGGCAAACGAGGGAGCGGGGCCCTTTGAGGTGACGCACCGGCTGGTGCTGTCGATCGCCATTCCGATGACGCTGGGCTTCCTCACCACACCTTTGCTCGGTTTGACCGACACGGCGGTCGCCGGACGGCTCGGTTCGGCGGACGCCTTGGCAGGTCTCGCGGTCGGTGCCGTCCTCTTCGACCTCATTCTCGGCAGCTTCAATTTCCTGCGCGCCTCAACGACCGGACTGGTCGCGCAAGCTTTCGGCCGCGGCGACCGGAGCGAGGAGCAGGCAATCTTCTGGCGTTCGCTCGCAATCGCGATCTGTTGCGGGCTCCTGATTGCACTTGCCTCGCCCTTGCTGCTGAAGGCCGGGTTGATGTTGATGGCGCCGCCGCCGGGCGTGGCCGAGGCGACCATCACCTACTTTGCGATCCGCATCCTGGCGGGGCCGATGGCGCTTGCCAACTACGCCATACTTGGCTTCGTGCTCGGGCGAGGGCAAGGGACCACCGGCCTGCTGCTGCAGGCGATCATCAACGGGATGAACATCACACTCTCGATCGTGCTTGGTCTCGGCTATGGCTGGGGCGTGGCCGGCATCGCCATCGGCGCGCTGATCGGCGAGACGACTGGCATGCTGGTTGGCCTTGTGCTGGTTCTCTATCGCTTCCAGCGCGCAGATCGCCCGCCAAAGGGGTCGATCTTTGCGGTTGTGCGGATGAAGGCGCTGTTCGCGCTCAACCGGGATATCATGATCCGGACGTTCGTGTTGCTGGCCGCCTTCACGCTGATGACGCGCATCGGTTCCTCGTTCGGACCGCTGGCGCTTGCCGCCAATGCCGTGCTGATGAACATCTTCCTGGTCGCCGGCTACTACCTCGACGGGCTGGCCAATGCGGCGGAGCAGATTGTCGGCCGTGCGATCGGCGCAGACTACCGGCCTGCCTTTGACCGCGCGGTCAGGCTCACCATGGTCTGGTCGTTCGGGATGGGCGCTGCGACGGCGCTGCTTTTCCTCATCGTCGGAACGGATATCATCGCGCTGCTGACGACCACCGAAAGCGTGCGCGCGGAAGCCGCGTCCTATCTGCCCTGGGCTGCGCTGACGGCAATTACCGGCGCGCTCGCCTTCCAGATGGACGGCGTCTACATCGGTGCGACCTGGTCGCGCACCATGCGCAACATGATGCTAATGGCGTTTCTCGGCTACCTGGCGGCGCTCGTGATCTTCGTGCCGCTTTTCGGCAATCACGGGCTCTGGCTGTCGCTGAACCTGTTCCTGGCGTTTCGCGGAGTGTTTTTGGCGGCTCGTGTGCCGAAACTCGCCCGTCAGATCTTTCGTCCGGCCCAATAGGCGTTGCGGGTGTCGCGGATGTCGCGGATCGAAGCGAGGCGCTCGCGGTCGCAAAGGTCCGCGAGGCCCCTGACAATCGAGGCGGGCAGTCCCGGTCCCGCATAGACCATGCAGGAATAGAGCTGAACGAGATCGGCGCCGGCGCGGATCTTTTCTGCGGCTGTCTCCGCCGAGCTGACGCCGCCGACTCCGATGATCGGCAGCGCCCGGCCGACGCGCGCACGCATCTTCGCAAGCGCGATCGTGGATTTTTCGAAGAGCGGCCGTCCGGAAAGCCCGCCAGCCTCGTTTGCATGGGTGCGGTCGGTGAGGCCATCGCGCGACAGCGTCGTGTTGGACACGATGAGGCCGTCCAGGTCATGGGCGAGCGCGACCTCGGCGATATCGTCGAGCCCTTCCTCGGTCAGATCAGGTGCGATCTTGAGGAAGACCGGCACGCGGCGTCCGGTGCGGATGGCCTGCTCGGCGCGTGCGGAAAGCACGGCCGACAAAAGGGCCGCGAGGCTGTCCCGCGCCTGCAGATCGCGCAAGCCGGGCGTGTTCGGTGACGAAATGTTTGCGGTGAAGTAGCGGGCCACGTCGTAGAAGGTGCGGATGCCGGCGACATAGTCGGCGATCCGGTCTTCACTGTCCTTGTTGGCGCCGATGTTCACTCCGATCAACGACTGGCGTGAGCACGCCTCGAGCCGCTGCAGCGCAGCAGCGTGGCCTTCGTTGTTGAAACCGAGCCGGTTGATGACCGCTTCATCTGCGGTCAGTCGGAAGATGCGCGGTTTCGGGTTGCCGGATTGCGGCTTCGGCGTGACCGTGCCGATTTCGGCGAAGCCGAAGCCGAGCCGGATCAGCGCTTCGGGTACTTCGGCGTTCTTGTCATACCCGGCGGCCATGCCGAGCGGATTTGCGAAGTCGAGGCCGGCGAGAGTCTGACGCAGCCGCGGATCGGGGCGGAGACGGCAGGCTGGAACCAGACCACTCTTCAGCGCGGTGATCGAGAGGCCGTGCGCAGCTTCCGGATCGAGCAGAAACAGCCCTTTGCGGGCCAGATCGGCGATTGCCATGTCAGTTCATCTCCGGAAACACATGCTGGCCGTCGTCGCCAAGCGGCAGGGCTTTTTCCCAAAGCACGGCATCAAACGGCAGCGCGCCGTAAAGATGGGGGAAGAGTTGGCCGCCGCGCGAGGGTTCGTAGACCAGAGCTTTCCCCAGTGCCGCACCGTCGATTGCGATCAGCAGCAGGTCTGTCTGGCCGGCGAAATGCTTTGCCGCCGTTTCGGTTGCTTGTGCAGCCGTCGAGAAGTGGATGTAGCCGTCGGCAAGGTCAATCGCGGCCCCTTCGAAGCGCCCGCTTGCCCTTGCGGACTGCCACAGACTTGCCGGAACAATTTTATAAATCGTGTCGGACATGGTTCGCTTCTCTAGGTGAATGGGCGGGCGTATTGTTTCGATGTAGCGCTTGCAGCATCGTTGCGGAATTGTCCACGGCCAATTCCGTCTCTGGCGCTGTTTTTCAGGAGGAAGTCGCATGCGCAAGACAATTGCGGGCCTGGCATTCTCGCTGCCCCTACTTGTGGCGGGGGCAGCATATGCCGACGGAGAGGGACGCTACCAGATGGAGCGGACGGCCGACGGCTTCGTGCGGCTCGATACGGTCACTGGCGAAATGTCGCTCTGCAAGGAAGGAACCGGCCAGATTGCCTGCCGCATGGCGGCGGATGAACGCGCTGCGTTCGAAAACGAACTCGATCGGCTGACGAAGCGCGTCGAGGCGCTGGAAAAGGCGCAGCGATCTGCGCTTTCCGTCGACAAACCGCGTCTACCCACCGATGAGGAGATTGACCGGACCATGGGCGTCATGGAAAGAATGATGCAGCGCTTCATGGATATCGTGAAGAATCTGGAGGGCGGGAAGGACAAGACCGACCCGCAGATAGACCAGTTGCCGGAGAAGACTTGAGTGCGCGATTTCATCGCGACGCCGCGCCGGCGGGACTGATCATGACTGTGCTCTTGGGAGGGAGCCCGCATGACGACAGGAATGACGATCATCATTGCCGACGACCATCCGTTGTTCCGAGGCGCCCTGAAGCAGGCGCTACTGGGAATGGCGGAAGAGCCTGCAGTGGTCGAAGCCGGCGACTTCGAGGCGGCGCGTGCGACCGTCGAACGGAATCCCAATGCGGACTTGATGTTACTTGACCTGTCGATGCCCGGAGTGAGCGGGCTGTCCGGACTGATCATGCTGCGCGCCGAGTATCCGAGCCTGCCGGTCGTGATCGTTTCGGCGAGTGACGACGCCACGACGATCCGTCGCGCGCTCGATCTCGGCGCTTCGGGTTTCATCTCCAAGTCCGCGTCGATCGACGAAATACGCAAAGGAATATCCGCCGTCCTTGAAGGCAATATTTACACGCCTGACGGCTATGAGCGTGGCGCCGAACAGGATGCCGAGGTTGGCGACCTGATAAACCGATTACGTACGCTGACCCCGCAGCAGTCGCGTGTGCTGTCGATGTTGGCTGAAGGCTTGCTGAACAAGCAGATCGCCTACGAACTGGGTGTCTCAGAGGCGACGATCAAGGCGCATGTTTCAGCGATCCTCCTGAAGCTCAATGTCGACAGCCGTACACAGGCGGTGATCCAGCTCGGCAAGATCGGTGCCGCGGCCGCAGCGGCCTGAGGTCGCTCCCTAAATCCTCCATGAGATGCATGCGGCCGGGGCCTCGCGCTGGCGGCTCTACTCTGCTGCCATGTTCAGATTGGCGAGCCGCGTCAGCCAAGCGCGCATCGAGGCGGGACGGACTGGCTTGTTCTGGACCATGATATCGCTGCTTTCCGCGAGTGCTCTTACTTCGGCAGAGCGATCGGCCGTGACGAGCAGGCCGGGGATATCGGAGCCGCGTGCTTCGCGAACGCGGGCAATCGCCACAATGCCCGTGCCGTCGCCCAGATGGTAATCGGCGATGATCGCGTGGGGGGTGCCGAAGGAGCCGGCCAGAAGCGCATCGATCGCTGCAAGCGAGTCCGCTGTGACGACCTCGCAGCCCCAGCCGGTCAACAGAAGGCGCATTCCGTCGAGGATTTTCGGCTCGTTGTCGACACACAGCACCCTCAGACCGTGCAGCGGCTCACCCGCAGGCAATCTCTCCCTGGCCGTTGGAGCTTTCCGACCGGCTGCCGTGGCGTCGATGGGAATTCGGACCTTGAAGCTTGTTCCCTTCCCCAATGTCGACTGCAGGTCGACGGGGTGACCCAGCACGCGGGAGATCCGGTCGACGATCGAAAGGCCAAGGCCGAGCCCGGGCGCGGTACGGGCCCCTTCGTCAAGCCGGGCGAATTCCTTGAAGACGGTTCTGAATTTCGATGACGGTATTCCGATACCGGAGTCGAGCACCTGAATGACCGCGTATCCGCCCTGGCGACGCACGCCCACGAGCACCTTGCCTTCGTTGGTGTACTTGATCGCATTGGAGACGAGGTTCTGCACCAGGCGACGTAGCAGATTCGGATCACTCCGCACCGCTACCGAGCTCGTCACGACCCTGAGCGACAGGTCTTTTGTCCGCGCCATTGGCGCGAAATCGGTTTCGATCCGCTTCAGGAGATCGTCGAGGCGCACGGCCTGCAACTGCGGCTTCATTGCGCCAGTATCGAGGCGGGAAATATCCAACACGGCGCCGAGGATGGCTTCGACCGAATCCAACGAAGAGTCGATGTTGTGGACCAGCGACCGGTTTTCCGAATCGCCGAGTCTCTCCACCAGAGAGGTAGAATAGAGCCGCGCCGCATTGAGCGGCTGCAGAATGTCATGTCCGGCAGCAGCGAAAAACCGTGTCTTGCCGAGATTTGCTTCTTCGGCGGAGGCGCGCGCCTCGGCCAGCTCGGTGTTGACGCGGGTGAGTTCGGCTGTGCGCTCGTCGACGCGAAGTTCCAGCGTTTCGTTGGCAAGTTTCAGTGCGCGGTCGGCTTCGACGCGCTCAGTGATGTCGGTGAAGGTTGCGACGAAACCCTTGTCCGGCATGGCGTTGGAAACGACTTCGACGATGCGGCGACCGCCGGAGAGAACCAGCTGAAGCGGCTGGTCGAAGGTCATGATGCCGTCGAGGATGGCCCTCCTTTCAGCAGCGGCGACATGGCCCTCGGCAACGAGGATGTCGGCCATATCCGTAAGCGCAAAGCCGACCTGGCCGACCTGTTCGGGCAGGTCCAGCAGTTCGCGAAACCGACGGTTCCACACAGTCAGGTTGTTCGAACTGTCGAAAACCGCGATCCCCTGGTTCATCTGGCCGAGCGCCGTTTGCAGCATTCCCTGATTATACTGTAGGGCCTCGCTTGCCTGGTCGAGCAACCAGCTTGTGTCGGCCGTGGTTTCGTCGATCCGCTGCAAGGTTAGCGATAGGACAAGTCGCGCGGAAGAAGAGCCGATCGCGCTGCCGAGCACCTGTTCGGAGAAGTGGACGAGCGCGATATCGGCCGGGTGGCTGTCTTCGAGCCATCGGCCGGCCTGTCGTTCATAGGTATGGAAGGAGCGCTCCGTGCGTTCCTCACCCAGGTAAGTGGCAACGGTGTTCTTCAGGTCCCTGACCGTGACCTTCGTCTTGCTGCCACGGAAGGCGCGCTCGAGTTGCGGCCGGGAGTGGATGAAGATGTTGGCCTGCAGGCGTTCGATATTGGTCGTGCTGCGCGACAGTGAGCCGATGACGAAAGCACCGATGTTGACCAATAGAGACAGCACGGATGCGGCGACCAGCGGATCGGCCTGTTCGCCGGAAAGGACGGTCACCCCCGGCAGGAGAAAGCCGAGTATTGCCGAAGCAACGTTGGAATTGTCGCTCAGGCCGAGGCTCGGCAGGAAGAGCAGATAGGCCCAGACCACCAGGCCGGATATCATGCCGGCGATCGCACCGCGGGCGTTCGCCTGACGCCAGATAAGGCCGCCGAAGAGGGCGGGCGCCACTTGGGCAACGGCAGCGAATGCCAGGAGGCCGATCGAAGCAAGGCCCGCGCTTGAGGTCGAGAACCGGTAGTAGGCATAGCCGAGCAGCAGCACGAAGAAGATCGCCAGCCGCCGAACACGCAACAGCGTCTTCGTCAGGTCTTCCAGTGGCTCGGCCCTTCCGATCAGGTTACGGCGGAGCACGACGGGGATGACGATGTCGTTGGACACCATGATCGAGAGCGCTACGCATTCCACGATCACCATTGCGGTTGCGGCGGAGAACCCTCCGATGAAGGAGACGAGCGTCAGGATAGGCTGTCCCTGCGCCAACGGCAGCGCCAGCACGTAGAGGTCGGCGTCGCCCAGCCCCTGGAAGGTCAGCACGCCGCCGATTGCAATCGGCAGCACGAAGAGATTGATTGCCAGAAGATAGAGCGGAAACAGGTAGCGCGCCGTTCGCAGTTCCCCGGCGGTGCGGTTCTCCACCACGGTCACATGAAATTGCCGCGGCAGCATGACGATCGCGAAGGCCGACAGGATGATCAACAGCAGCCACCGCGCGGTCGGCGTTTCATACGTTAGTGCCGACATGACGCGCTCGTTTTCGGCGGCGCGCAGCCAGAGATCACCCAGCCCGTCAAACATGAAGTAGACGACATAGATGCCGACGGTGGCGAAGGCGAAAAGCTTGACGACCGATTCCATCGAGATCGCCAGGATCAGGCCGTCCTGGTGTTCCGTCGCATCAGTGTGCCGGGTGCCGAAGATCGCGGCGAAGCAGGCAAGAAACAGCGATACGATCAGCGGCAGGTCGATGATGGAGTGGGATTCCGCAAAACCGTAGTCGTAGAAATCGACCACTACCTTGACCGAACTCGACACGGCCTTCAGCTGGAGTGCGATGTAGGGGATGGCCCCGATGAGCGCAATGAGTGCCACGATCGCCGCCACGCCGGGGCTCTTTCCGTAGCGTGCGCCGACGAAATCGGCGATCGAGGTCAGACGCTCGGACTTTGCTAGTCCGACGATCCGGCGGATGAGCGGCAGGCCGAGCGTGAACATCAGGATCGGGCCGATATAGATACCGAGGAACTCGAGCCCCTGGACGCTGGCGAGCCCGACGCCGCCGAAATAGGTCCAGGAAGTGCAATAGATGGCAAGGCTCAGCGCGTAGACCAGTGGCCGACCGCGCGTGGCGGCGTCCGGTTGGCGCGTCTTCCTGTCGCCGTAGGTGGCTACCGCGAAGAGCAGCAGCAGATAGGCGAAGGCCGCGGCGAAGATGGTCCAGCCCGGCAGCATGCATTCTCCTGATCGACGGGCCGATGCCCCACTCCCGTCACCATAGGCCATTCAAACAACGAAGAAAATCGAATGCGGCTTAGTCTTAAGTCCGATGAGCGGCCGGGCGGTTGCGGGATGGGGAGTGGCGCGTGAAAGTGGTTCCATGCGCCACAAAACTGCACTAGGTTTGGGTTGACGGAAAGCAATAGGAGAAGCGCATGCTCAACGAATTCAAGGCGTTCATCGCCCGCGGCAACGTGATGGATCTCGCCGTCGGCGTGATCATCGGCGCGGCCTTCAGTAAGATTGTCGATTCGGTCGTCAACGACCTGGTCATGCCCATCGTGGGAGCCCTGACCGGCGGCGGCTTCGACTTCTCCAACTACTTCCTGCCGCTCTCCTCGAATGTCACAGCCAGCACCCTTGCGGCCGCGCGTGAGCAGGGTGCGGTCTTCGCCTATGGCAACTTCATCACCGTCCTGATCAACTTCCTGATCCTCGCGTGGATCATCTTCCTGATGATCAGGGGTGTGAACCGTGTGCGCACCAGCATGGAGAAGCAGGAGGCCGCAGCAGCGGCGCCGCCGCCGGAAGACGTGCAGTTGCTGACGGAAATCCGCGATCTCCTTAAGACACGCTCCTCGGTCTGATCCTTCAGCAGCCCCTGCCGCGCTTGTGGGGGCTATCGCTTTCATCACCGAAATCGATCGGACGGTCAGATAATCTGGCGTGATCGGGCAAGGGAAACCCGCTAGAGGTTGTTCAGAACGGACTGCCGGCATCGAAAGCCGCGGCTGCCGGCAGTGGAGACACGATGGATATTATCAACAGCCTGAGCCCGCGGGCGCTGCAAGCGCCGGAAAGCGGTATCGTCGAACTGGTGAATTACGCGCGGGGCCGGGAAGGACTCATCCCGCTCTGGGTCGGCGAGGGCGACCTTTCTACGCCGTCCTTCATCTCCGACGCCGCTATGGAGGCGCTGAGGGCCGGCGAGACCTTCTATACATGGCAACGGGGAATTCCCGAACTGCGCCAGGCGCTCTCGCGCTACTACGATCGCCACTTCGGTCGCTCGCTTTCGCCCGAGCATTTCTACGTAGTCGGCTCTGGTATGCAGGCAATCCAGCTCGCGCTGCAGGCTCTTGCATCCGCCGGCGACGAGATGGTCTACCTGAGCCCCTCCTGGCCAAACTTCGCAGCCGCCGCCGAGATCGCCGGCATTCGCCCGCTTGCGGTTCCTCTCGATTTCACCGGCGGTCGCTGGCAACTCGATATTGCGCGCCTTGAGGCGGGGATCACGCCGCGCACGAAGGCGATGTTCATCAATTCGCCGTCAAACCCGACCGGCTGGACGGCAACGCATGACGATCTTCGCGCGATCCTGGCCATTGCGCGAAAACGTGGCCTCTGGATCATGGCCGACGAGATCTACGCGCTCTACCACTATGCAGGCGGCAGGGCACCTTCGTTCCTCGATGTGATGGAAGAGGGCGACCGGATCGTCTTCGTCAACTCGTTCTCGAAAAACTGGTCGATGACCGGCTGGCGCGTCGGTTGGATCGTGGCTCCACCTGCAATGGGCCAGGTGATCGAAAATCTCGTGCAGTACTCGACCTCTGGCGTGGCTCAGTTCATGCAGAAGGGTGCGATCGCGGCGCTCGACCATGGAGACGATCTCGTCCGTTCCAACATCGAGAAGGCAACCCGTTCGCGCGACCTGCTTTGCGATGCGCTGATCGCCACCAATCGCGTGGCGACGCTGAAGCCGGATGGCGCGATTTACACATTCCTGAAGATTGACGGGGTGGACGACGTCCGCAAGGCCGCCCTCGACATCGTCGACAAGACCGGCGTCGGCCTCGCACCGGGGACTGCCTTCGGCGAGGGCGGCTCGCTCTTCATGCGTGCCTGCTTCCTGCGCGATTCCGGCCAGGTGGCCGAGGCGGCGGAGCGCCTGTCGCGTTACATTGCTGCGCTCTAAAAATGCTGCATTGCATCTTTAGCGCCATCGCGCTTTTATGCGCCCGTTTTTAAACGAGATTCGGAGAGAACCGATGGCGGTACTGGTAACGGGCGGAGCGGGCTATATCGGCTCCCACATGGTGTGGGCGCTTTCTGATGCCGGTGAAGAGGTTGTCGTGATTGACCGGCTCTCCACCGGCTTTCGCTGGGCGATCGCGCCGGAGGCCCGTTTCTACGAGGGCGATATCGCGGACCGGGAACTGCTCCAGCGGATCTTCTCGGAAAACAGCATCGACGCGATCATCCACTTTGCCGGCTCGATCATCGTACCTGAATCAGTGGCTGATCCACTGAGCTACTATGAAAACAACACCGTCAAGTCGCGTGCATTGATCGCCGCAGCGGTCGAAGCGAAGGTGCCGCACTTCGTCTTTTCCTCGACGGCTGCGGTCTACGGCACGCCAGACACGGCAGATCCGGTCGAGGAGACAGCACCGCTGCGCCCGGAATCCCCCTATGGCTCCTCGAAGCTGATGACGGAGATCATGCTGCGCGATACCGCGCTTGCGCACGATTTCGCCTACACCGCGCTGCGCTACTTCAATGTGGCCGGCGCTGATCCGCGCGGCCGTACCGGCCAGTCGACCAAGGGAGCGACGCACCTGATCAAGGTCGCGTCAGAGGCAGTGCTTGGAAAAAGGCAGGGTATGGACGTCTTCGGTACAGACTATCCGACACCGGACGGAACCTGCATTCGTGACTACATCCATGTCAGCGATCTTGCGAACGCCCATTTGAAGGCGCTTCAGCGCATGCGCGCAGGCGGTGGGTCGATCGTCGCCAATTGCGGCTACGGCCGCGGCTTCTCCGTGTTCGAAGTGTTGAACCGGGTGAAGGAGGTTTCCGGCGTGGATTTCCCCGTGCGCATCGCCGGGAGGCGGCCAGGCGATGCCGTGTCGATCGTTGCCAACCCTGCCGTTGCGATGCGGGAGTTGAACTGGCAGCCGCAGTACGACGATCTTGCTTTCATCGTACGCACCGCGCTTGATTGGGAAGACCACCTCAGCCGTCGCAACCAGATCTAGTCCTGCCGCGCGTGGCTCAGCGAGGACCTCATTCTCCGAGCCGCTCAGCCTCGTGGGCAATCGAGTGCTGAATCAGCCTGCTCCACAGGTCGTCGTAGAATGCCTCATCTAGACCGTGTTGCCGGGCGTTTACGCGCGCATTGGCGCGGACTTCATCGACGCGGGCCGGGATGTCAGCCTTCAGGCCTAATTCCGCCTTGATCTCTGCTGCCCGGCCGATGAAGGTCCAGCGCTCGGCGAAAAGCTGCATCAGCGCGCGATCGATCCGGTCGATGTTCTCGCGGATGTCCGCCATGGTCCGGCATTCGGCTGCAGTCTCAGGCATTTTTCTGTCTCCGCTTTTGTTCGGGTGCTCGCTTGCCCCGCGGCTGTTGCGGATGGCTGTAACAAAGCGAGAGGAGACAGGGAAGATGAAAGCGCGTGCGGCGGCGCTGTGCCACATAGGGACCGCGAGAAGACAGGGAGGGTGCGGTCCTGTTCCTGTTATCTGGCGGTCCCATATGCTGGCCAAGGACAACCTAGATCACGAAGCTTGAGCGAAACTTAAATTAACAAACACTAAAGGGTTGCATTGTTTGTGGCGGGCTTACCTTAGGTGAGGCGATCGCGGGATCGAGGCGATTGATGGCGCCGACGGCCTCGGAACGGGTTGAAAACAAGCACATTCTCTGGGGGGCGCGCCCCTCTCTCAGGCACCGAGCGCGAGCTTGAGGACGAGGCCAACGAGGGTGACAGTAACGACGCCGGCAATCCACAGACCAACAAACCACAGGAGCTTTCGCCCCATTCCGCTCAGGGCCATCAATGGTATCCCTCCTCTGGATCGACCTTGCCGCGGAAGACCCAGTAAGCATAGGCGGTGTATGCGAGGATGATTGGTACGAGCACCAAAGCGCCGACGAGCAGGAAGCCGAGGCTTTCGTTCGGTGCGGCAGCCTCCCAGATCGTCACCGAGGTGGGTACGATGTACGGATAGAAGCTGATCCCGATGCCGATGAAGCCGAGCAGGAACAGCCCGAGTGCGGCGAGGAAGGGCTGACTGTCGTGCTGGCTCCGCAAGCCGCGCAGCAACAGAAGGAAGCAGCCGAGCACGAGCAGCGGCACGATGATGCTGAAAACGGCTGTCGGCCAGCCGAACCAGCGGTTCAGATAGGCGGGTTCGAGGAAGGGAGTCCACAAACTGAAGATACCCATTGCCGCAAGCGTCCCGATCGCGGCGCGAAGGGCGAACGCACGAGCACGGACGGCGAGGTCGCCGCTCGTCTTCATCACCAGCCAGGTGGATCCGAGAAGCGCGTAACCGACCAGGAGGGCCAGGCCAGTGGCGATGGAGAAAGGCGTAAGCCAGTCCCACCAGCCACCGACATAGGCGCGGTTTTCAACCGGAATACCCTGGACAAGGGCACCGAGTGCGATGCCTTGAGCGAAGGCGGCGACCATGGAGCCGCCGGCGAATGCGCCGTTCCAGAGAAACTCGCCGCGTCGGGTACGCCACCTGTACTCGAATGCGACGCCGCGGAAAATCAGGCCGAGCAGCATTGCGATGAGAGGGATGTAGAGCGCAGGCAGGATCGTCGCATAGGCGAGCGGAAAGACGGCCATCAGCCCGCCGCCGCCCAGCACCAGCCAGGTCTCGTTGCCATCCCACACCGGCGCGACGGAATTCATCATCACGTCGCGGTCTTGTTTTTCCGGGAAGAACGGGAAGAGTATGCCGATCCCGAGATCGAACCCGTCCAGCACGACATAGGCCAACACGGCGAAAGCTATGATCGCGGCCCAGATGAAGGGAAGATCAACGGTCATGGCGTTTGCCCCCCCTTTCGGCAACAGCCGCGGCCGGCGTGATGCCCGCCGAGCGAATTGGACCATCTTCCAATTCCGGCATCGGGTCGCGCGGTAGGCGCCCCATCAGTCGCAGGATGTAGAAGGTACCCGCGCCGAAAACGAGAAAGTAAACGATGATGAACGCAATCAGTGACGTCGCGACGGCAGGGGTATCGATAGGCGAATGTGATTGCGCGGTTAGAAGATGCCCGTAGACGGTGAAGGGCTGGCGGCCGACTTCGGTGGTGATCCACCCGCACAGGACAGCAACGAAGCCCGCCGGCCCCATCACGACCGCTACACGATGCAGCGCGCGATTGGTGGCGAGCGTGCCACGCCAGCGGCACCAGAGCGACCAGAGCCCGAGACCAAGCATCGAAAATCCGATGGCGACCATGACACGGAAGGCCCAAAAGACGATGGCCACCGGCGGCTCCAGTTCGTCCGGCACCGTATCGAGGCCAGCAAGCGGCGCATCGAGGCTGTGTTTGAGGATCAGGCTCGACAGCTTCGGAATCTCGACCGCATACCCCACCCGCTTCTCGGCCTGATTTGGAATGCCGAACAGGATCAACGGCGCGCCGTCAGGATGGCTGTTGAAGTGGCCCTCCATGGCCATGACCTTCGCTGGCTGGTGTTCCAGCGTGTTCAGGCCGTGCGCGTCGCCAGCGAAGATCTGGATTGGCGCGACGATGGCTGCCATCCACATGGCCATCGAGAACATCGTGTGTGAACGTCTTGGGGCGGTATTCCTCAGAAGGTGCCATGCACCGACACCGCCAACCACGAACGCAGTCGTGAGGTAGGCTGCGAGCACCATATGCACGAGCCGATAGGGGAAAGATGGACTAAACACCACGGCCCACCAGTCGGTGGGGACGAATTGCCCGGTGTCATTCATGGTGAACCCGACAGGGGTCTGCATCCAGGAGTTTGCCGCGAGGATCCACGTGGCCGAAATCAGCGTGCCGAGCGCGACCATGCAGGTGGCGAAGAAGTGCAGCCCGGAGCCGACCCGGTTCAGCCCGAACAGCATGATCCCTAGGAAGCCGGCCTCAAGGAAAAACGCCGTTAGCACTTCGTAGCCCATCAGCGGCCCGATCACTGGGCCTGCTTTGTCCGAGAAGACGGACCAGTTGGTGCCGAACTGATAGGACATGACGATGCCTGACACGACGCCCATGGCGAAGGTGAGGGCAAAGATCGTCTTCCAGAAATTGAAAAGTTCAAGATAAACCTTGTCCTTCTTCCAGAGCCAGAGCCCGTTCAGCACCGCCAGATAACTTGCAAGGCCGATCGAGAAGGCGGGAAAGATGATGTGGAATGACACCGTGAAGGCGAACTGAAACCGGGCAAGCAGGGCGGCGTCGAGCATCTTGCGTCCTTCCTCGGTTGACCATGCCGACCGAAAGCGGTACCGCGCACATGGCACGAACACGACAAAGAATGTGGTGCGGAATGGTGAAACGTCAATTCTGATCTGAACGACAGGTTGTCACAGCGCGACGTTATCCGCACGCGCGACAAATCGGCAGGCGAAGGGGTGGCGTCCCGTCGCGGTTCTGGTCAGGATGTGCACCACACGGCTTCACTTCAGCGGCATCTGCTCGCGAGCGTTCCTTCCGTCGCGATATGTGCAATGCCTGTCGGTCGCTTGCACGCCTTTGCAAGGTACTTGGGTGATCGATCCCGTTTTCTCTTGGTCGACATCGGCGTCGCCCAACCACTGGTCAACCTGGACGAAGTGAGGCAGACCGAAACTTTCCGGGAAGGCAAAGGCAACAGTTGCAGACAGCGCCAGCGCCGCAACAGCAATGGCTAGGAGTTTCATGTCGAGGTCCTCGGGGTGGTGGTATGTCCCATACAATCCCTCGCGCCCAGCGCGTATATGGGGCCCCGATCATTTTATTTTAAGAGATCCTAATATAAACGATGTCACCAGATCGTCTCCAAAATGGAGACGGTCCAGCGCCGCGGTGGACTGAAATGTCGCGGACGCGCCACGCCACTGCGCCTTGAGGTGAGGGACGAAGTGGCGTGGACAGGTGCCCAATCTGGTCGCGGGACCGACGCGGAAAGGTCGGTGTTGTGGTTCCGCCGTCTGACCGCCAGCCGCAGGCGGTCATCTGGGGTCGTCAATTCTCGAAAGGGGCTTAGTCCTTGCGGGCGCCCGCTTCCGTTGGTTTGGCCGAAGGATCGACGCAACGCCGGACCGTCTTTACACCAAACTTACAAATTTGCGGATCGACCGATCCGGTCACGGTCTGGTCGATCATGCTTTCGTTCGACGCGATGATCGGATCTCCGAATCTTGCGCGATCAAAGTTTCCGGTAACTGCAAATGCACCAGTGGCCGAAACGGCCAGGACAGCAATCGATACAACGAATGTCTTCATGGTGAGGTCCTTTGGTTGCGGGGAACATCGGACATCCTCGTGCAGCAATCGAATCATATGGGGCAAACCCCACGTGTGTTAAGTGGGGTGTCAAACGAAAAATCGTCACGATTTGTTGACTGCTGAAAAGCAGCGAGCAAATTCTGGCCTTCCAAGGCTGCGAAACAACCCTTGATGTACCTCGAACGTAGGTTCGCCTCGCCCAAAACGGGGCCGCGCAGGGGGAAGGGCTACGTCCTTTGAAGGTCCCGCGCACCTCAAAAGGAAAGCGGCGCATCCTTTAGCGCCGCTCTCTCAAAGAATAGTCGTTACCCCTGGCTTCAAGCGGGCCTGAGATAGCTCTCAGTGAGTTCCGTCCAGAAAGCTGCGCCGATCGGCAGCAGGTCATCGTTGAAATTGAAGCCGGGATGATGCAGCGGCCGATCCTTGTCGGAGACCTTTGCGCCGAGGAAGAAGTAGCTGCCGGGGCGCTCCTTCAACATATAGGCAAAGTCCTCGCTGCCCATGAAGGGACGTGGCAGGTCGACGACCTTATCGGCGCCGGCGAAACGGACGGCGAGGTCGCGCAGCAGGTCGGTTTCGACCTTGTGGTTGATGGTGGCATCATAGCTGCGCATGTAGTTCACGGTGGCACTCATCTCGTAGCTTTCGGCCTGGCGCTGGGCGATCAGCTTGATCCGTCGCTCCAACTCGTCACGAACGGCTGGATCGAAGGAGCGGATGCCGACGACGATCTCGGCCCGCTCCGGGATGATGTTGCTTGCCGAACCACCATGGAAGGAGCCGACGGTGACGACGGTGGGATCGAGCGGGTGGATGTTGCGCGACACGATCGTCTGCAGCGCCATGATGATCGAAGCTCCCGCGACGATCGGATCGGCTGTCTCCTGCGGCTCGGCTCCGTGGCCGCCGCGGCCGTTGACCGTAATGCGCGCCTCGTCGACGGCGGCCATGATCGGGCCTTCGCGAAGGGCGAACTGACCGAAGGGCAGGCCTGGCTCGTTGTGAAGGGCAAAGACGGCGTCGCAGGGGAAGCGGTCAAACAGGCCTTCCTCGACCATGATCTTCGCCCCGCCGAAGTTCTCCTCGGCCGGCTGGAAGATCAGGTGCACGGTCCCGTCGAAGTTCCTCCTCTCGGCAATCGTGCGCGCCGCGCCGAGCAGCATGGCCGTATGGCCGTCATGCCCGCAGGCGTGCATTAGGCCGGGCGTCTTGCTGGCATAGGGCAGGCCCGTCTCCTCAAGGATCGGCAACGCATCGATGTCGGCGCGAATGCCGATCGATTTGCGGCTGGTGCCATTTGAGAGCGTCGCCACCAGGCCGGTCTTCGCCAGCCCGCGCGTCACCTTGTAACCATAGCTCTCCAGGTGCCGTGCAATAACCTCGGAGGTGCGCACCTCCTCGAGCCCGAGTTCCGGATGGGCGTGCAGATCACGGCGGATGGCGACCAGTTCCGGGATAGCATTGGTAAGGGAAGCGCGAATGTTCATGTCAGGCACCACGGGTGGGGATCTTGTTTTCGAGATAGCGGAACGCCACGACGAGGATGGCGGTCAGGCAAAGATAGATGAGCGCAAGCAACAGCAGCGGCTCATAGGTCAGATAGGTCATCTGCCGGATTTTGGAAATGACGGCGTAGACGTCGATCACGGTAATGGTGGCGACGAGCGGCGTCGATTTCAGTTGCAGCACCGTCTCGCCGTTCAATGTCGGCAAGGCCCGGTGGATCGCGCGAGGAAGCCAGATGCGACGGAATACCTTCCAGCGGCTCATGCCATAGGCGCGGGCGGCTTCCAGTTCGCCAGCGGGAACGCCGGCAAAGGCGCCGCGCATGACCTCGCCTTCGTAGGCGGCGAACGAGATCGTCAGGGCCGCGACGCCGTAGGGCCATGCCTCGCGTAGGTAAGGCCAAAGGAAGGAGGCCCGGATGGCCGGAAATTGCGGAAACAGTGACCCAAGGCCGTAGTAGAGGAGCCAAAGCTGGAGCAGGAGCGGCGTGCCGCGGATGATCGTGCAGAAGCTCTTGGCGAGCATCTTCAGTGGCCAGGGGCCGGTGACCTGTACGAGGCCGATTGGCAGCGCGAAGAGGAAACCGAGGATGCAGGTGCTGAAAAGCATCAGCAGTGTGACGCCGACGCCTGACAGGAGGCGTCCGGCATATTCCGGCAACCAGTCCCAGCGCATGAACCAGACGGCGCAGAAGACCATGATCGCCGCGATTGCCAACAGCGCAATTCGGTGCGGCTTGAAAAAGCCCTGCCGGTTCGGCAGTTCGGTGAGCGCCATGGCGTCGATCGTGTTGCCCTCGCTCATCATGCCGCCGCCACCATGCCGCGCCGCGCGCGGGCTTCAATGATGCGGATGATGACGTTCGAGATGAGCGTAATGGCGAGATAGAGGGCGCCGGCAGCGCAGAAGAACAGCAGGTAGGCCTTGGTGGTGCCGGCAGCCTGGCGTGTCACGAGCGTCAGTTCGCTGAAGCCGACGACGGCGAGAAGGGCCGTGTCCTTCGTGGCGATCAGCCAGAGATTGGAGAGACCGGGAATGGCATGCGGCAGCATGGCGGGAAGCGTCACGCGCCGCATGATCTGTGTGGGCGACATGCCGAAGGCGCGGGCAGACTCGATCTGCCCGGCCGGCACGGCCTTGATCGCCCCGCGCAGCACCTCTGTCGAATAGGCGCCTTGGACGACGCCGATGACAAAGATGCCGGCTGCGAGCCCGCTGATGTCGATCGGGCCATAACCCATCACCGACATCAACTGGTTCAGAAGATCCGTCCCCGCGTAGTAGAGGAGCAGGATCAGGACGAGTTCCGGAATAGCTCGCACGAGGGTCGTGTAGACCTCGAGCAGATCCTTCAGCACGGGTCCGCCATAGAGCTTGCCGAAAGCGCCGCCGGTTCCGAGCATGAGCCCGAGCGCATAGCCGCCGACCGCGATCTTGATCGAGTTGGCAAGCCCTCCCAGCAGCACGCCGCCCCAGCCGGGGGGCTCGAGTGCCAGGAGACTCCAGTTGATCAAACTACCGGGATCGGTCGCCATGAACCTTGTATCCGTATGAATCCGGCCGGTCGCCCGGCGGAGAAGTCGTTGACAGTACCAAGGAAGCTGCGCCGCGCTTCCCGCGGCGCAGGTCGTGACGCATCATTCGCCGTAGATGTCGAAGCTGAAGTACTTCTTCGAGAACTCGGCATAGGTGCCGTTGGCCCGGATCGCCTTGATCGCAGCGTTGAGCTTGGCCTTAAGTTCGTCCTCCCCCTTGCGGAGGCCGATGCCGGTGCCGGCACCCAGGGTCGCCGGATCGTCCTTGACCACGCCCTTCATCTCACAGCACGCCTTGCCTTCCTCCGTCTTGAGGAAGTCCTCGAGCGGTATCAGATCGGCCTGCACGGCGTCGATGCGCCCGGCGATCAGATCCTGGTTCGCCTCGTCCTGTGTCTGGTAGACCTTCACGGTCGTGCCATTGCCGCTGAAGTATTTGTTCGCGTAGACTTCCTGCGTGGTCGATACCTGGACGCCGATCGTCTTCCCGGCGAGCCCCTCCGGCGTAGGCTCGAACGCCGCACCCTTCGTGCCGATGACGCCGCTCGGTGTCTTGTAGTACCGATCGGAAAAATCGATGGTCTTCATCCGCTCTTCGGTAATCGTCATCGAGCCGATGATGACGTCGATCTTTTTCGACGTAAGCGCCGGAATGATGCCGTCCCAGGCAACCGGGGTAATAACGCAGTCGAGCTTGGCTTCGGCGCAGAGTGACTTTTGAAAATCTATCTCCCAGCCTTGCCAGTTGCCCGTCGCGTCTGGCGAGGTGAACGGCGGATAGGGTTCGGCCGCCAAGCCGACCTTGATCGTTTCCGCAGAGGCGGCGCCTGCTGCGGCGATGATCCCAAGGGCCGCGGCCGCCACAACGATCTTCGCAGTCTTCTTCATGCTGTTCCCTTTTGTGGTTTTTAGCATTCAAAGGTCAGGAGACTGGCGCGCCTCTCCTAAAGCGCGCCAGTCGACGGCGATCAGTCGCCGTAGACGTCGAAGTCGAAGTACTTCTTGGTGATGGTATCGTAAGTGCCGTTTGCGCGGATCGCCTTGATCGCGGCGTTGAGCTTGTCTTTCAGCTCGGTTTCGCCCTTGCGCAAGCCGACGCCGACGCCGGCACCGAGGATGGCCGGGTCGTCCTTCACGAGGCCCTTGAGATCGCAGCAGTCCTTGCCCTGATCGGTCTTCAGGAAGTCGCTGAGCGCGATGGAGTCGGCCTGGACAGCATCGAGGCGGCCGGCCGCCAGGTCATTGTTGGCTTCGTCCTGGGTCTGATATTCCTTCAACGTCGACGTCGCGCCGAAGTAATGGTTGGCATAAGCCTGATGGATGGTCGCGACCTGGACGCCGATTGTCTTGCCGGCAAGGCTCTCCGGTGTCGCCTCGAAGGCTACGCCCTTCGGCCCGATCACACCGGTGGGCGTGTTGTAGTACTTGTCGGAGAAGTCGATCGTCTTCTGGCGTTCGGCGGTGATCGACATGGAGCTGATGATCATGTCGATCTTGCCGGAGGTGAGCGCCGGGATGATGCCGTCCCAGGCAACCGGGGTCAGCACGCATTCGAGTTTGGCTTCAGCGCACACGGCGTTCATGAAGTCCACTTCCCAGCCTTCCCATTTGCCCGAGGCATCGGGTGCGGTGAACGGCGGATAGGGCTCGGCGGCAACGCCGACTTTCAGTTCCGCCGCGGCGGCACCGGTGATGCCGGCAAGGCCGATGACGGCGGCCAGTGCGATCGTCTTCAATGCAGTCTTCATGCTTTTTCCCCTCTGTTGGTTATTTTTACTTTCAGTGGATGGAGCTGATAAACTTCTTCAATCGTTCCGATTTTGGTGCGCCGAATATCTCCTCGGGCGGGCCCTGTTCCTCGATCACGCCATTGGCGAGAAAGACGATGTGGTTGGCCACATTGCGCGCGAACTTCATTTCGTGCGTCACGAGGATCATCGTGCGCTTTTCCTTCGCCAGATCGCCGATCACGCTCAGCACTTCACCCACCAGTTCCGGATCGAGCGCGGAGGTCGGCTCGTCGAAGAGCATGACATGCGGCTGGACAGCGAGTGCCCGGGCGATTGCCGCGCGCTGCTGCTGGCCGCCGGAGAGGAATGCGGGATAGGCATCGCGCTTCTCAAAGAGGCCGACACGGCGAAGGATCGCTTCCGCGCGTTCGATCGCTTCGGCCTTCTGCACGCCCAGCACGTGCACGGGCGCCTCGATGACGTTTTCCAGGATGGTCATGTGCTGCCAGAGATTGAAGCTCTGGAAGACCATGCCGAGGCGCGAGCGGATGCGCTCCACCTGCTTTCGGTCGGCCGGCACCAGGCCGCCATGGCCATCCTTCTTCATGGCGATCGTCTCGCCATGAATCGTTACCGATCCTGCGCTCGGCAGTTCCAGCATGTTGATGCAGCGAAGGAATGTGGATTTGCCCGAGCCGGAGCCGCCGATGATGGCGATGACATCGCCTTCGTGTGCCGTGAGGGAAACCCCCTTTAGGACCTCGAGCGGTCCGAAGCGCTTATGCAGGTTTTCGACTGCGATTGCCTCGGCGCGATCCGTCATCGGATACGGTTCTCCGACGCACAGCAGAACACGGCATGAGTCATGCGCATTTCTTCCCCTGTTGTTTTTCGCAACCGTGCCTTTGCGGCCAGGTGCTTCCTTTCGCGCGGGCATCTTCGGCCCGTCACGTCCTTCCATTGACACCATCGTTGCACTTGTGGCGTAATTGTTCAAGCGTATAATAACCGCGCCGCAGACTTTTTGCGCGACCCCGCCAAAACCCGTTTTCCGTCAAAGGAGTAGCTGATGCCCACGTTCGGTTCCCAGGAAATGTCAGCTCCGCTTTTGCGCGTGCTTATGCGCCGACCTGGCCCGAGCCTGGTCGCCGCCGATCCGGCCAAATGGCACTACGGGCCGACTTTCGACGGGCAGAAGGCGTTGCGCCAGTATGCGGAGTTCGCACGGCTCGTGGAAAAGTCGGGGACGGAGATCATCTGGCTGGAGGATTCTGGCGATGGGCTTGCCGATGCCATGTTCACCCACGACCCGTCGCTCATGTCCGACCACGGCGCGATCATCCTGCGCATGGGCAAGCCGCTTCGGGCGAACGAGACCGAGTTGCACGAGAAGGCCTATGCCGAGCGGCAGATTCCCATCCTCGGCCGTATCGAGGCGCCGGGAACGGTCGAGGGCGGCGACTGCATCTGGCTGGACGCCAAGACGCTCGTCGTCGGCCGCGGCGTGCGAACCAATCAGGAGGGCATCGACCAACTGATGCGCATGCTCGCACCGCACGGCATCTCAGTGCTGGCCTATGACCTACCGCTATGGCAGGGGGAGGCGGCCTGCCTGCACCTGATGAGCGTGATGAGCCCGCTTGCCGGCGACCTCGCGCTCGTCTTCGCGCCGCTCCTGCCGGCCGCTTTCTACCAGCTCCTGAAGGCACGCGGCATCCGCCTGATCGAGGCGCCGGCCGACGAGTTCCATGCCAGCAACGGACTGAGCCTGAACGTGCTTCCGACGCGCCCGAACGAGGTGATCATGGTCGAAGGTTTCCCGAAGACGAAAGCGGCGATGGAGGCTGCGGGTTGCCTGGTGGAGACCTTCGAAGCCGACGCGCTGTGCATCGCCTGCGAGGGCGGGCCTACCTGCCTCACACGGCCGGTCCTCCGGCGAGCCGCATGACGAGACGCCCCTTCCACCGCGCGCCGGAGAGCGAACGCCGCCACGACCTGATCGAGGCGACGCTCGACTGCATTGCCGAGAGCGGACTGCAGGGGGCGACGGTGCGGCAGATTGCAATCAAGGCCGGCGTGACCGCCGGGCTGATCCGGCACTATTTCTCCTCCAAGGAGCACATTCTCCAGGAAGCCTACCGGGTGGTGATCGCACGGCTGACGGAAAAGGCCGCGCGTGTCACCGGAGATCCTGAGGAACGGCTGCGCTCGTTTATCATCATCAACCTGACAGAACCGGTCGCAAACAGCCGAAGCCTGTCGCTATGGGCAGCATTCATCAGTCAGGTCAGTGTCGATCCGCAACTCGCTGCGATCCACCGCGAAGGTTATCTGGGCTTTCGTGACGCGCTGGAGGGGCTGCTTGCGGATTTCCTGGCTGCCAAGGGACAAGATGGAGGGGCGGCCCGCTGCCGTGCCCTGGCTATTGCGATCAACGGGCTGCTGGACGGCCTCTGGCTTGAAGGTTGCCTGGCGGGAGAACTATTCGAGGAGAGCGAACTTGTCAGGATCGCGCTTTCTTCGGTCGAGGCGTTGATCGGCGTGCCGATCGGCGCACCGGCGGTAAATGAATTGTAAGTGGGAGGAAGACGATGCGGTATGCATCCATTACGGACAGGCTGGCCAGCCTCGGCTCGGAAAAGTGGGAGATCCACATCGAAGCGCGTCGGCGCAAGAGTAAGGGCGAGCCGATCATCGAGCTGACGATCGGCGAGCCGGATATGCCCCCGCATGAGAGCCTGCTCGCCGAAGCGACGCGCGCGATGCATGCCGGTCGCTACCGTTATTCCAACGGCCGTGGCGAGCCGCCGGTCGTCGAAGCATTGGTTCGCAAGTACAAAAAGCGCCGCGCCGATGTGACGAGCGCCAACGTTCTTTGCTTCCCAGGCACCCAGACGGCCCTCTTCGCCGTCATGCTCGGCCTCGTCGAGAAGGGCGATGCCGTGCTGGTCGGCGATCCGCTCTATGCGACTTACGAAGGCGTGATCCGTGCCACCGGCGCCGATCAGGTAACCGTTCCCTTGCGCGCGGAAAACGGCTTTCACATGCAGGCGGCGGACCTTGAGCGGGCAATCACGCAGGAATGCCGTGTCCTCCTGCTCAACACACCGCACAATCCGACCGGCGCGGTGCTGACCGCCGCCGAGATTGCCGCCATCGGCGAGGTGTGCCGCAAGCACGATCTCTGGATCGTTTGTGACGAGGTCTATGAGGAACTGGTCTTCGCCGGCGGATTTGTCTCTCCCTTCGACAATCCCGACCTTGCCGAGCGCACGATTGTCTGCTCGTCGATTTCGAAGTCTCACGCTGCTCCCGGCTTCCGTAGCGGCTGGGCAATCGGACCGGAAGAGTTCACAAGCCGGCTGCTTTCGGTTTCCGAAACGATGCTCTTCGGCGTGCAGCCCTTCATCGCCGATATGACCGCCTTTGCACTCGACAATCCGATCGACACGTCTGCGCGGATGCGCACGTCCTACAAGGGCCGCGCCGATCGTATCGTTGCGAGCCTGGCCGAGGCGCCGGGGTTGCTGCCGCTGCCGCCCGAGGCCGGCATGTTCATCGTCGTCGATGTCTCCGGAACGGGCATGAATGGTGAAGAGTTTGCCTGGGCGCTGCTGAACGAAGAGCAGGTCGCCGTCATGCCCGGAGCTTCGTTCGGGGAGGGAGCGGCCGACTTTGTCCGCATCAGCCTGACGGTGCCGGAAGGCCAGATTGACGAGGCCTGCCGGCGGATGTCCGCCCTGGCCGCGCGATCGGGCCTTAAGAAGGAGAAGCGGGCATGACGAGGGCCAAGACAGTCGGGGAGGCGATGGTCGATCTCCTCGAGGCGAATGGTGTGGACGTCGTCTTCGGCATTCCGGGGGTGCACACCGTCGAACTCTACCGGGGACTTGCCTCATCGAAGATCCGGCACATCACCCCGCGCCATGAACAGGGCGCAGGCTTCATGGCCGATGGCTACGCCCGCGTCACCGGTAAGCCGGGCGTGGCGCTCGTCATTACCGGACCGGGCCTCACGAACACAATTACGGCGATGGCGCAGGCCCGGCAGGATTCGATCCCGATGCTGGTGATCTCCGGCGTCAACCGGCGCAACTCGCTCGGCCACGGCCGCGGCCTATTGCACGAACTGCCGGACCAGGCGGCGATGATGAAGAGCTTTGCGCTCTATTCGCACACGCTGGTCGATCCCGCGGATTTGCCCGCAGTCATCGCCCAGGCCTTTTCGATCATGGGCTCCGCGCGACCGGGTCCGGTTCATATCGAAATTCCGACGGATGTGATGCCGCTTCTGGCTGGCGACATGGTGCCGAAGGCAACCCGCGCGGCGCGCCCGAGCGCGGATTCGGAAACGCTCAAGGAACTGGCCGCGCTTTGCAACCAGGCAAAACGCATCGTGCTGATGTGCGGCGGCGGTGCTGTCTCGGCGGACAAGGCCGTGACTGCGCTGGCTGAAAAGCTGGACGCACCTGTGGTTCTGACGACGAATGCCCGCGGCATGCTGTCGGGCCACCCGCTGCGGGTCCCGGCGAGCCCAAGTCTCAAGGCGCCCCGGGCGCTGATCGCGGAAGCCGATCTCGTCATCGGTCTCGGCACAGAGATGGGGCAGACAGACTACGACATGTATGCCAACGATGCCTTTCCGGTGCTGAAGAAATTCGTGCGGGTCGACATCGACGCCCAGCAGCTGGCGCGTGAGCCACGGGCGGACCTGCCTGTTCTCTCGACGGTGCAAGCAGCGGTCGACGGCGTCCTGCCGCTACTCTCCGCCCATAGCACCGAGGGCGCGGAGCAGGCCCGCAAAACGCGGGAATCCGCATGGAACGAACTTTCGCCGAAGATCCAGACGGAGATCGGCATCATGGGGATGGTCTACGACGCGCTGCCCGATGCGATCGTCGTCGGCGATTCCACGCAGGCCGTCTATGCCGGCAATCTCTATCTCGACGTCGCAAGGCCGATGTCCTGGTTCAACGCCGCAACGGGGTTCGGTGCACTCGGCTATGGCGCACCGGCGGCGGTGGGCGCTGCTATCGGCGCACCGGACCGCCCGGTCGTGTGCCTCACGGGCGACGGTGGCTTCCAGTTTTCGCTGGCCGAGATCGGCTCGGCCGCTGATGCCGGCGCGAAGGTCATCTTCCTCGTCTGGAACAACGACGGTTATCAGGAAATCGAAAACTACATGGTAGAAACGGGGGTTGAGCCGGAAGGCGTAAGACCCTCGGCGCCGGACTTCCTTGATATCGCGAAGGCGTATGGGGTTCCGGCCGTCCGTCTCACCGACGTCGCAGAGCTGGGCCCGGCACTGGGGGCGGCAACCCGGCGTAATGGCCCGAGCCTGATCGAAATCCACCAGACGCGAACCAAGGGCGCGACCGCCTGAAGCCGTTTCGGGTCGAGCGGCGACGTACAGTTGCCGCTCGCCTCCGCCCGCTGTAGTTTTCCGGCCGGGAAAGGCACTCTGCGCGCTTTCCGATGTGTAGGAGGCGATCCGGATGGGGAAGAACGGAAGTGGCGCCCGCACCAGGACGGAGCCCTGTGCGGTCTGCGGCAAGCTGTTTGCCCCTGGCAGGCTCTACCACGCCTCCGCCATCCGTCCCGGCATTTCCGAGTTGATCGCCAGCGACGTGAAGGACTGGAATGCGGACAGCCGCATCTGCGGTCCCGATCTGTCGCTTTACCGTCGCCGCTATGTGGCCGACCTTCTCGAACAGGAGCGCGGCGAACTGAGCGATCTCGATCGCCAGGTGCTTGAGAGTTTCGAAATGGGCGTCTCCTCCGTCCACGCCAGCGCGGCAAGCACGCTGAGGAAGGACCTGGAAACAGAGACATTCGGACAGCGGGCGGCGGACAAGGTGGCCGCATTTGGCGGTTCCTGGAGCTTCATCATCGCCTTCTGCCTTGTGCTGGTCGGCTGGATGACCATCAACGTGACCGGCTTGCTGGCGGGCGGTTTCGATCCCTATCCCTTCATCCTGCTCAATCTTGTGCTCTCCTGCATCGCCGCCCTGCAGGCGCCGGTCATCATGATGAGCCAGAAGCGCCAGGAGGAGAAGGATCGCCTGCGTGCGGAAAACGACTACATGATCAACCTGCGCGCCGAACTCGAGATCCGTCAGTTGCACGATATGATCGACCACCAGATGGCCCATCAATGGGAGCGGCTGGCGGAATTGCAGCAGATCCAGATCGAACTTCTCGAGGGACGACAGCGGGTGAAACACAGCTGAGTGCAACCGAAGCGCATCGCGCTATTAGGAACGGATCGCCTGCCAGAAGGCTTCTACGATCGGCCGGCCGGCGGCAGCGTGCCGGTAGATGCGGATCTGGGTCTCGAAGTCCCAGGCAGGATCGTTGCTCGCCCGCACCAGGCTGCCTTCCGCGAGTTCCGTGCGTATCAGGCTTTCCGGCAACCAGGCGAGCCCCCAGCCGGCAAGCGCCATCGTCTTCAGGCCGATCGAGATCGTGTTTTCGTGCACGATCCGGGCCTTGAACGCCGGCCGCGCCGCGAGGAGCCTCGACAGTGCTACCCCGAAGAAGGAAAAGTCGCCGTAGCTGAGATAGGGAACCGCTTCTCCGCTCTCGATCGTCAGGTCGAGCATCGGGCCGCCTGCAGTCGGGCGGGAGACCGGAATTACCCGCTCCGTCCCAAGTATGCGGTAGGGAAAGAGTTGTGAATCCAGCAGGAATGGCACGGAGGGATGGGCATAGGTCAGGAAAAAGTCAGCCTCGCCATCCACCAGCGTCCCAATGTTCTCCTCGATCCCTCCCTTGTCGGGGCTGAGACGGGAGCGAATGTTGCCCAACCTTTTGCTCACCTCGCTGAGCCACTCCGGGAAGAACGTTACTGTCAGCGTGTGGAGTGCCGAAAAGGTCAGTGTCTGATCGTTCTTCTGTGGGCGAAGTGCCTCGCGCGTCGCATGGAAGTTCCGAATCGCCTCCTGTGCAACCGGCAGGAACGCCCGGCCTTCGCGCGTGAGTTCGGCAGGAAAGGTTGCACGGCTGACAAGCGTGACACCGAGCCACATCTCAAGTTGCTTGATCCGCCGGCTGAACGCCGACTGCGTCACGTTTCGCACTTCCGCAGCTCTCGAGAAGCTGAGCGTCTGTGCCAGGGTCGTGAAATCCTCAAGCCATTTCAGTTCCATAGGGGGCCGGCCTCTCCTTCGTGGGATGCGCCACTTATCAAAGCACAAAAAATTGTCCTATGCAAAAAATGCATAGAGCTTGAAAAACAAAGCATTGGCCAGGCTGAAGCCTTTTCCCTAGCGTTTGGTCCAGGGACTTTTCATCTCAATTTACCGAGGTTTTCGCCTTGACCAGGACCGTTTATGTGAACGGGCAGTACCTGCCTGAGCACGCTGCACAGATTTCGATTTTCGATCGTGGGTTTCTTTTTGCCGACGGTATTTACGAGGTGAGCGCGGTCATCGACGGCCGTCTCATCGACAATGACCTACATATTGCCCGCCTGGAGCGGTCGCTCAAGGAAATCATGATCCCGCTGCCGGTACCGGTCGCCGAAATCGTGAAGATTCAGGCTGAGCTGATCCGTCGAAACGAGTTGCGCGAAGGCGTCGTCTACCTGCAGGTGACGCGCGGCGCGGCCGATCGCGACTTCGGATTCGCCGACGGTATGCAGCCGACCTTCGTCGCTTTCACCCAGGCCAAGAACCTGCGGGGGGCTGCATCCGTGCAGAACGGTGTCGCGGTGGACGTGCAGGAAGATCAGCGCTGGGCCCGCCGTGACATCAAGACCGTTATGCTGCTTGCTCAGGTGCTGGCGAAGAAGCAGGCCAAGGGTAAGGGCTTTCACGAGACCTGGTTGACGGAAGACGGCTTTGTCACCGAGGGGGCATCCTCGACGGCCTATATCGTCACTGCCGACGGCAAGATCATCGTCCGGCCGAACTCCCATGCCGTCCTGCCCGGCTGCACGCGGCAGGCCATTCTGAAAATTGCGGAAGAACTGGATGCGCCGATCGAGGAGCGCCGGTTCACGGTCGAGGAAGCCTATCAGGCGAAGGAAGCCTTCCTCACCAGCGCATCCAGCCTTGTAACCCCGGTCATAAGAATAGCGGATCGGACGATTGCGGACGGCAAGCCCGGCCCGATCACGCGCCGCCTGCAGACCGTCTATCTCGAGCTTGCCCTGAAGAACTCCGAGCCGCTCCTGTAGACGAAGATCCTCTCAAGCCAACGACTATAAAGGAAGGGAACCATGACCATTTCCAACATCACGAAACGCTTTGCGACCGGTGCTTTGCTTGCCGCTTCGCTGGCCCTCTCTGCCGGTACGGCAATGGCAGCGGAAGGCTACGGCGATTGCCCGCTGACCGGCCAGAAGGGGACGGCTTCGATCACCCCGGCCGTTCCGGGTCAGTTCACCGTCATCATCAACCTGCCGGCCGTGGGTCAGTTCAACGGCGACACGCCGGAGACGATCAAGGACGGCTTCGAGTTCTGCATGGCGGTCAACATCGCCCACCGTCTCGGCCTCGACAAGGTCAAGCTGGTCAACGCCTCGTTTGATTCTATTGTCGCCGGCCAGAACAAGGACTTCGACATTGCGCTCGCGCTGATCTCGGTCACCGAGCCACGCAAGAAGGTCGTCGACTTCTCCATGCCCTATGCTTCCTCGGACTACGGCATCGCCGCGAAGGCCGGCTCGACGCTGAACGAGGAAACGATCAAGACGAGCCACATGGGCACCCAGGCCGGCACGACGATGATCCCGTTCCTGCAGGAAACGCTGAAGGTCGAACAGGTTGACGTGTTCGACGACACGGGTTCGATGTTCACCGCGGCTGTCGCCGGCAAGGTCGACGCTGTCATGACCGACCTCGGCATCGTCCTCGGCCAGGTTGCCAACTCCAACGGCAAGCTCGTCACGCTCGGCAAGTACTCCACCGGTGGCCAGACGGCCGGCATCTATCAGAAGGGCTCGGCCAACAACCCGGTCATCGACAAGGTGATGGAGGAGCTGAAGGCGGACGGTACGCTGAAGCAGCTTGAGAAGGCCTACCTGCTGGAATCCTTCGGCGGTGTCTCGCCGGACGACATCCCAGCCTGGAAGCAGTGAACCGAGAATAGAGAGACCCCATGACCATATCGGCTGTCGAAGCCGGGGGAGAGCGCGCCAGCAACTGGCGCGCTCGCAACCAGGTGAAAACCCATGGCAGACGCGCCCTCGTGTCGCTGATCTGCTCGATCCTCACGCTTCTGGCCGTTGTCTACACGGTCTATTCCATCCGCAACTACGTCCTGATCCAGGGCTGGTCGGCCATGCCGGTCAATCTGGTCTCGATCCTTGCGGTCACCTTTCCTATCCTCGTAGTCGCAGTAGCACTGCGGGCCGTGCAACTGTCGCGGCAATCCGCCGGTTCCTCGGACATCTATCTTGGGCGCGAGCTTGGCGCAAAAGCGTCCGACACCTCGTGGAAGGCGCTCGCTTATTCGGCTGCGCTGCTGATCATCTGCGCGCTCGCCGGGTTTCTCGTCGTAAACGATGCGGCGGTAAGCCGGACCTTCTTCGACGTCGGTCTGATTGCAAAATCCGCCGGCGCCGTGCTGAAGGCCTTCGGCACCAACGTTTTCATCTTCGTCGTTTCCTGCATCCTGATCCTGGTCTGGGCGCTCGTCGTCGCCATTGCCCGCACTCTGCCGGGCGAAGCGGGCCGACCGATCCGCACGCTCGCCATCATCTACGGTGACCTCTTCCGTGGGCTTCCGGCGATCATCACCATCTATCTGATCGGCTTCGGCCTGCCACTGACCGGGCTGCCGATCCTGAAGGATCTGTCGTCGAACGCTTACGCAATCATCGCGCTGACGCTGACCTACGGCGCCTACACGTCCGAGGTCTACCGCGCCGGCATCGAGAGCGTCCACCCGAGCCAGATTGCCGCCGCCCGCTCCCTCGGCCTCTCCTACTTCAAGACGATGCGCTACGTGGTCGTTCCCCAGGCGGTGCGCGGCATTGTTCCGCCGCTGATGAACAACTGCATCAGCCTGCAGAAGGATACGGCACTCGTTGCCATCATCGGCACGATCGACGCCTTCAACCAGTCGAAGATCATCGCCAGCAACTATTTCAACCTCTCCGCCGTCACGACGGTCGCGATCATCTTCATCGTCCTCACCATCCCGCAGGCCCGCTTCGTCGACAAGTTGATTGAACGCGACCGCCGCAAGATGCGCTCGTGAGCCGGCAGGCAAGGAATTCAGAGACATGGCACTCGTCGAAATCGACAAGGCATACAAGCGCTACGGACCGGTCGAAGTTCTGGCCGGCATCTCCCTCGACATCGAGGAACATCAGGTCGTCTGCCTGATCGGCCCCTCCGGCTGCGGCAAGTCCACGCTTCTTCGTTGCATCAATCGATTGGAGTCGATCCAGGAAGGGGAAATTCGCCTGCATGGCGATCGCGTCACCGGCCCAGGCGTCGACCTAGACATGCTGCGGCGCGAGATCGGCATCGTTTTCCAGGGCTACAATCTCTTTCCGCACATGACGGTGATGGAGAATGTCACGCTGGCGCCGCTGAAGGTGCTCGGCATGGACAAGAAGGAGGCGGTCGAGAAGGGGAAAGGGCTGCTTGCCCGCATCGGCCTGGATCACAAGGCAAACGAATATCCGGATCGCCTCTCCGGCGGCCAGCAGCAGCGCGTGGCGATCGTTCGCGCGCTGATGATGGACCCGACCCTGCTGTTGCTCGACGAGATCACCTCGGCACTTGATCCGGAACTCGTTTCCGAAGTGCTGGACATTGTCCGCGATCTCGCCAAGAAGGGCATGACGATGGTGCTGGCCACCCACGAGATGGGCTTTGCCCGCGAGGTGGCCGACAAGGTTTGCTTCCTTCAGGGCGGGGTCGTCTACGAGGAGGGGCCACCGTCGCAGATCTTCGGAGCGCCGCAGGGCGAGCGCACGCAAGCCTTCCTCAAGCGGATCATCGAAGCCGGCCGGCTTTGATCCCACGGGGTTGCGGCCGTTGCCCCGACCGACAAAGTTCTCCGGCCCCCTTGGATCGACCTGGTCCGGGGGGCTATTCATGTGTGCCGCGAGGCATTCAAGCACCAGCCGACTGCGATTGAAGTAACACGACATTCGAGGCTGCAGCACAGAAGGGTAGACGCCATGTCGATGGCAGCACGCAATTTGGGGATCGCCTGCGGCATCCTGCCGACTGGCGAGAAGAACGCCATCACCGACGTGCCGGGCGTGCAGGTGGGGCACCACACGATCCGCGACGGCGACGTGAATACCGGGGTCACCGCCATTCTGCCGCATGGCGGCAACCTTTTCCGCAAGAAAGTCCTGGCCGCCACCGAGGTGATAAACGGCTTTGGTAAGTCCGCAGGCCTCGTGCAGGTCGATGAACTCGGCACGATCGAGACGCCGATCCTGCTCACAAATACGCTTTCGGTCGGAACCTGCGTCACGGCGCTGGTGCGCGAGGCGATTGCGGCCAATCCGGATATCGGCCGCACCACTTCGACAGTCAATGCTGTCGTCGGCGAGTGCAACGATGGCCCGCTAAATGACATTCAGGCGTTGGCCGTGTCCGAGGAGCACGTTCGCCTCGCGCTGGCGAACGCACATGAGGGCGAGGTCTGCGAAGGCAGTGTTGGCGCGGGCACGGGCATGACCTGCTTCGGCTTCAAGGGCGGCATCGGCACATCCTCGCGTCGGATTGCGCTCGATGGCCGGGACTTTCACCTTGGCGTGCTGGTGCTCTCGAACTTCGGTCGCGTTGGCGACCTCGTGCTGCCGGACGGACGCCATCCCGATCCGCGCGTAAAGAATGAAGCGGAGAAGGGCTCGATCATGATCGTGCTTGCCACCGACGTGCCGATGGAGCACCGGCAATTGAAGCGCGTCACGCGCCGCTGCGGCGCCGGTATCGCCCGCCTTGGCGCTTTCTGGGGGCATGGAAGCGGCGATATCGCTGTCGGCTTTACCACCGGCGTCACCGTTGACCATGACGAGCCGAACGACTTTTACTCGATCACTGCCCTGAACGAGGATCGGATCGACATGCTTTTCCGCGCCGCCACCGAGGCGACGCAGGAGGCGATCCTGAACTCGTTGTGTGCGGCCGAAGGCTTTCAGGGGAGAGGCGGCGCCAAGCGGGCATCGCTTGCGGACTGGCTGCGCCAGCAGGGCTGAATCCATCAAAAAAGCCGGCGGGCGAACCCGCCGGAATTTGCTCGGTCTCCAATCCGAGCAGGTGCAGTGACAAGCACCTGCAACAATGACGGATGAGAGGGCCGATTTGTTCCCGGCAGTGCGGCAAACGACAACGTTTTTTTGACAATTGATCGCACCCGACCGGCTCTTAAGGCATGCACCTAGGGCAGCATTAGGTCAGGCAATGCTTGCAAACCGCCACCCGCAGCAGGCGAGCAACCGAAGATGCGTGGAAAAGCTAGGCCAGCGCGCCATCGTCATGAGCGACTACGGCAGCACCTTCTTCACCTGCGGAGGCGTCCCGCCGGTTGCGTTCGTCGGTGCTGGCGCAACCGGAAAAAATGTGCAGCGCGCGCTTGCCGACGTCCATGACGCCAACCAAGAGGCGAAAAAAGTGCAGCGACGATCTTTCCGGCTCCGCCTGGGCACGAGCTGATGCCTGTCGGCCGCGATCCGGAAAAAGGCCAGATGACGCGCTGACACGGCACCGCCGCGCGCCACTTAGCCGGCAGTAACCTCGCTCTTGTGCGCGGCCCAGGTTCTTGGTGTGCCATTCCCGCAACTGCGGGTTCTTGGACTCCTGCCCGACGATAGGGTTCTTCACGACGGCGTCGCTGAAGTGATCCACCACCGCAGCGATGACGAAAACGCCGCCCAGCCGCTCGTACAAACTTTCTTCGGATGCGGTTTGGTTGGCCTGCGCGTTACCGATCCCCGCCATAGCACCCATGGAGGCGACCGCCGCTGTCAGCCCTGCGACAAGGCTTCGTCTTGTGATGGAAGTCAAAACAGTCTGTGTCATGGTCACCTCCTTGCTCACCTGAGGAAGAATAAAACTTCTGTAGTCGTCAGTTCGCCGTGCGCGTGGGGGGATGTGATGATCCGCCTTCGGCCGGCGGAGGCGTACTGCCGATGCCGGGCTCGCGTTTGAGGAGAAGGATACTCGCGACTGAGGCGACTAGGGCCGCCACAACAACAACCAGCATCAAGCGTACTGACATGGTTCCCTTCCTGCACCTGGCCACGACCGAAGTTGCACGTTGGACTAGTGATCCCGATGTAATGTAGGACCGTGCAAACTGCTGTTGCTCCGGAGCCGTATGCATCGGGTGAGGCGCTCATGCATGGACGCCAATAGCTCGGCTGGCTCGTGGGTTCCGGCCAGAAACATCTGCGTCAACTGCTTGGCAAGTTCGTCGGCTACGGCCGACTGATTGGAAATGCACTCACATTCGCACACTTTCTCGAATATTGTCCGCAGTGCAGCCGCCCCTGCCAAAACTGATTAAGTCGGAGCCCATCGCAATTCCGGCGCAGCATGCCGACGGTATGGCGCTGCCGGCATGGCAGGTGGGTTAAAGCCCGCACCCAAGCTCGCTTGCCGTGGGAATGGTAGAGCAGCTTAGGCCTAGAGAGAAAAACGACGTCGAGAGCGGAATGTTCCCGCGATCTCCACCACCCGACCGACTGTCCGGTATTGATGACCATGGCGGTCCGGCGGCAACGGCTCCGGCGAGAATGATCGCTCGAATTGCTCGTCATCGAGGCCCCGCCGCCACGCGGGCATTTCATGCTGTGGGTGGAGGAGAAAAGCGGCATCGCCTGCAGTCAGGCGCAGGCCGCGGCGTAGTGCCACCTATCGGAAGAGCTGCGGAATGTTCTCGGAGTTCGAGTTTGTAATCTGCAACGACTGTAGGCCAGTTGCTCCTGCGTCTGAAGTGCCAATAGCCGTGTCGAGACTTCGTTCATATCTGCGTCAACGAGGCGACCGACACCCTTGTCGATGGTTGCCATCATCGTGGTGGCGAATTCGGTTTGCATTTTCGATTCGCGTTAAGAGCGCGCCGAGAACCGCGGCTCCAGCGGTGACCTTATGGCTCATGGATTCTATGATGTCGATAAAGTGGTCGATGCTCGCTGAAGCTTCTGTGATGTCGATGTCGACGAAATTGACGTCGGGGGGGTTGCCAATGTTGTCCCGCACATTGGTGATGCCTATCGGGATACGTGGCGGAGTCTACATTTAGAGTGATCACCGACCCGCTAGCGGTTACACTCTCAAACCCCTGACCGGCGAGCACATGGTTTAGAACCGCGTGGAACTGCCGAGTGTGACCGAGGAACGTCGAAAATCAAGGGAAATCAGTTGCAACATAAACGCGACATGGATCAGCAAATTTGCCGCTCCACGTTTCGGTCCACCATTTGAATTTCTTTGAGAAATTAATGGTGCCCGGAGGCGGATTTGAACCACCGACACGCGGATTTTCAATCCGCTGCTCTACCAACTGAGCTATCCGGGCATCCTTGCTGGTTTCCATCCAGAAACCGTGGGGCGGTTGGTTTCGCCCCGGAAGCGAGCGGGGTTATAACATCTTGCTCGGCAGTGTCCAGACCCCAGCGGCGAATTTCATTGGAAAAAAAGAACTTTTGGCAAGCTACGGAAATAATTGATCTTTCCGCCGTGAATGCCTGAAGGTTCTATTCATCCTCGCGGGGCTTTGTCTCGTCTTCGCTGGCAGGGATGGCATAGGAGCCCGACAGCCACCGGTTCAGGTCGATGTTGCGGCAGCGGTCGGAGCAGAAGGGATAGTGCTCCCGCACCGAGGCCCGGCCGCATTCGGGGCAGGGGCGGCTCTTGCGCAGTGGCTCGACTTTTGCTGTCGGCTTTTCTTTATGTTCCGGCATTGTCCAGGTCCTGACCCTAGGCCTCGGCCCAGCGCCTGTGGATGTCATAGCCCTCGCCCGAAAGCAACGAAAGCGTCTCCTGTAGCGGCAGGCCGACAACGTTGGTGTAGGAGCCGACCAGCTTGACGACAAAGCTGCCGGCGATCCCCTGGATCGCATAGCCGCCCGCCTTGCCGCGCCATTGACCCGAAGCAAGATAGCTTTCGATATCGAGTCCGGAAAGGCGTTTGAAACGGACCTTCGTGTCGACGATGCGGTGGCGCACCTTTTTGTCCGGTGTGATCAGGCAGATGCCGGTGAAAACACGGTGGCTGCGGCCGGAGAGGAGATGCAGCGCACTGGATGCCTCATCGACCATCTCGGTCTTGGGGAGGATGCGCCGCCCGACCGCGACGACGGTATCAGCGGCGAGGATGTAGCTACCTAGCGCGCCCGGATCGCCCTTGATTGCGGTGAGGGCAGCTTCCGCCTTGCCGGTGCAAAGACGCCGCGCCAGCGAGCGGGGATGCTCCGACTTCTTCGGGGTCTCGTCGATGTCCATCGGCATCAGCCGCATGGGCTCGATGCCCACCTGCGCCAGAAGCTCGACGCGGCGCGGCGAACCGGATGCCAGGATGAGCTTGTCGTCGAAAGCCATAAAACCTCGGAGGGAACCTGACGCTAACACCCGGCGCGCGCCGAGCGGTGAGCTTACTTGAAACGATAGGTGATGCGGCCCTTGGTGAGGTCGTAGGGGGTCATTTCGACGAGGACCTTGTCGCCGGCGAGCACGCGGATGCGGTTCTTGCGCATGCGGCCGGCCGTGTGCGCGATGATCTCGTGCTCGTTCTCGAGCTTGACGCGGAAAGTGGCGTTCGGCAGCAATTCCGTTACGACACCCGGGAATTCAAGGACTTCTTCTTTGGCCATATTGTAGTGGTGATCCTTCGTTGAGTGGGCCGCACGATGCCGCCCCTCGAAATTTTGCCGGAAACTACACAATCGGCGGTCTTTTGTGAACACCAATGATCCGGCTTTCTGCATATGCGATCGCAACATACTCATCTTTGCTTAAGATGATGTGGCCGCGCCCGCACCGAGACGACGTTCGATCAGCGACGCAAGGTGGTTGCGCACCTCCCGATAGGCTGCCAGGATCTGCTCGCGTGTCCCCGTCGCAACCGTGGGATCGGGGGTCGGCCAGTAGACAACCTCTACCGCATTGGAGCGCGTCAGTTCCAGCGCCGCGTGATGGGCCTCCGGCGCAAGCGTCACGATCAAGTCGAAGTAGTCGTCTTCCAGTTCTTCGAGCGAGCGAGGGGCATGTCGCTCGATTGAAAGGCCAATTTCGTCGAGGACTACGTCGACAAAGGGATCGCGTTCGCCTGGGCGGATACCGGCAGAGGCGACGTAGGTGCCCAACGGCAGGACGCTGCGGGCAATTGCCTCGGCCATCGGCGAACGGACTGCGTTCATGCGGCACATGAAAAGGAGCGATCTGGGACTGCGCGCCATGACCTGCCCTTGTCCCGTGCCGCTGACGCTCATCCCGGTTACCCGCGCCAATAGAGTACGCAGACCAGCGTAAAGAGCCGCCGCGCGGTGTCGAAATCCAGCTTGATCTTGCCGGAAAGGCGATCCATCAGCGTCTGCGACCCGTCATTGTGGATGCCGCGCCTACCCATGTCGATCGCCTCGATCTGGCTTGGCGTGGCCGAGCGGATCGCCTGGTAATAGCTCTCGCAGATCAGGAAATAGTCCTTGACGATCCGCCGGAAGGGTGTGAGCGACAGGATGTGGGTTGCGACGGCGCTGCCGTCCTCGGTCGTCACGGCGAAGATCAGCTTCGAATCCATCAGCGAAAGCTGCAGCCGGTATGGACCGCCCGAGTGGCCGACGGGCTCGAAGAAGTTCTCCTCGATCAGGTCGAAGATGGCCACCGCCCGTTCATGCTCGACGTCCGGGGTGGCACGGCCGATCGTCTCGTCCAGCACCACGTCGCAAAGTCGGAATGCAGGCATCTTCGTCATACGCCCTTCATCCTCCTGGATTGAGGCGAATTGCGACGGAACGTGCATGCGCGCCGAGCCCTTCGGCCTCAGCCAGTGTGATGGCTGCTGGCCCAAGCGTGCGAAGCTGGTCAGGGCCAAGGCGCAGGATCGAGGTGCGCTTCATGTAGTCGAGAACCGAAAGACCGGAAGAAAAGCGCGCCGAGCGCGCGGTCGGCAGCACGTGGTTCGATCCGCCGACATAGTCGCCGATGACCTCGGGCGTGTGGCGACCGACGAAGATCGCGCCCGCATTGCGGATCTTCGGCACGAAGGCCTCCGCGTCAGCCGTTGCAATCTCCAGATGCTCGGCGGCGATCCGGTTGGCCAGCGGCACCGCCTTTTCCAGGTCGGGCACGAGGATGATCGCACCGAAGTCCCGCCAGCTCGCCTCGGCGGTCTCGGAGCGCGCGAGCGCCTTGAGCTGGCGCGCAACGGCGGCCTCCACGGCATCGGCGAGTTCTGCGCTGTCGGTGATCAGGATCGATTGCGCGCCGTGATCGTGCTCGGCCTGGGCCAGAAGATCTGCGGCGAGCCAGTCGGGATCGTTTTCGCCGTCGGCAATCACCAGCACCTCGGAGGGGCCGGCGATCATGTCGATGCCGACCGTGCCGAACACCTGGCGCTTGGCGGCGGCAACGAAGGCGTTGCCGGGCCCGGTGATCTTGGCCACCGGCGCTATCGTCGCGGTACCGTAGGCGAGCGCTGCCACGGCCTGGGCGCCGCCGATGCGATAAATCTCATCGACGCCGGCAATGCGGGCGGCCGCCAGCACCACCGGATTGATCGCGCCCTCCTTGGCCGGCACGACCATGACGATGCGCGGCACGCCCGCAACCTTTGCCGGAACCGCGTTCATCAGCACCGAACTCGGATAGCTTGCCGTTCCGCCGGGAACGTAGAGGCCCACCGCATCGATCGCCGTCCAGCGCGAGCCAAGCCCGACGCCGATGTCGTCTTCGTAGATATCGTCCTTCGGCAGCTGGCGTGCGTGGTGCTTTTCGATACGTGCGGCAGCCAGTTCGAGTGCCGCAATGAGTTCGGCAGGCGTTTCACGATAGGCGCTTTCGATCTCGTCCGCGGCTACGCGCATCGCAGTAACGTTGAAGTCGAGCCCGTCGAAGCGCAGCGAATAGGCCGCAAGTGCCTTGTCACCATTTTCACGAACGTCGTCGATGATCGCGCGAACCGTAGCGTTCACGTCCTCCGACACCTCGCGCTTGGTCGTCAGAAAAACGGCGAACCGCGTTTCGAAGTCGCCGTCGCGATAATCAAGCCTGATCGCCAATTCCAAAACTTCCTGTCATTTCCGGGGTCCCGTATTCTGCTCGGCCGTGAGCATCTGCAAGCACCGGGCTCGGCCCGCGCTTGAGTGTTCGACCGGAGCAGGCCATCCAATGCTCTAGCCCGCCGGATGGCGAGGTTTCAAGCTGGTTTCCCACGCGCCGCCCGTATCCGCAAGCTGACTTTCGATGCATTCCACCTCAAGTACGATAGAGGCGTCGCCGGACATCAAAAATTCGACCGTCCCCTCCGGACCATCTGCCGATGGTGCAAAGCGGATCGCCAGCAGCGACAGCACGGCGTCATTGTCCTTCCGGTCGATGCCAATCGATCGCACCGCGCGCACCCGCTTGAAGGCGATCAGTGCGCGGCGGCGCTGAAAGCCCTTGTGTCGCTCTCCCGCCTTTTCCCAGACGAACCGGTTGATGGCGGCGGAAAAAACGCCGTGGCGGGCATCCCAGCTGATGTCACCCGTCTTGAACACGCCGTCCTGCAGATGTGCAGAAAGGACGGCGAGATCGTCCGCATCCAATGCCAGCAACTTCAGACTGTCCATAGCGCTCCTTCCGGGCGACCGCGTCGCATTCCGTTTTGGCGGCCTGCGTCTGCCCTGAGCCTCCGACCGATGCCGTGCCTATACGGCGACGGAGAAGCCGGGCGAAAGGCGAAGGGGCCACCTGTTTCTGCCTGCTCAGGAGATAGGACGGGAGGCCGGCAAGCGCAACCGCCGTCCCGCTGCATGGCGCTTCCGGACGGCGGCTAAAATGATGTGCGCGGTCTCAGTCGCTGACGCGCTCGACGGATGCGCCGCAGCGACGCAGTTTTTCTTCCAGGCGCTCGAAGCCGCGATCGAGGTGGTAGACGCGCGAGACCATCGTCTCGCCCTCGGCGGCAAGGCCGGCGATCACCAGGGAGACAGAGGCGCGCAGGTCCGTTGCCATCACGGGCGCACCGCGTAGGCGTTCCACGCCCTCGATCTTTGCTGTCTGGCCGGAAAGCGAGATCTTTGCACCAAGCCGGGCCAGTTCCTGCACGTGCATGAAGCGGTTTTCGAAGATCGTCTCGGTGATGTGCGAAACGCCCGTGGATTTCGTCATCAAACCCATGAACTGGGCCTGCAGGTCGGTCGGAAAGCCCGGGTAGGGATCGGTGACGATGTCGACCGGCTTGATGCCGCCGCCGTTGCGGACGACGCGGATGCCGCTTTCGGTCGAAGTAATTTCTGCGCCCGTGCGGCGGATAGCCTCCAGTGCCGTCGAAAGCAGTCCTGCCTCAGTGCCTTCCAGCAAAACGTCGCCGCCGGTCATGGCCACGGCCATGGCATAGGTGCCGGTCTCGATGCGGTCGGGCAGCACGCGATGGCGTGCGCCGGAGAGGGCTGCGACCCCCTCGATGGTGATGGTGCTCGTGCCGGCGCCGGTGATCTTCGCGCCCATCGCATTCAGGCATTTGGCAAGATCCTGCACTTCGGGCTCGCGTGCGGCGTTGCCGATCACCGTGGTGCCGCGGGCAAGGGTTGCCGCCATCAGCATCACGTGCGTCGCGCCGACGGACACTTTAGGGAAGGTGTAGTGCGCGCCAATCAGCCCGCCATCCGGCGCGGTCGCGTCGACGTAGCCGCCATCGATCTCGATCTTCGCACCGAGCGCGGCCAGCGCCTCGATGAAGAGGTCGACCGGGCGGGTGCCGATTGCGCATCCGCCCGGCAGCGAGACGCGCGCGTGGCCTTCGCGCGCCAGAAGCGGGCCGATGACCCAGAAGCTCGCCCGCATCCGCGAGACCAGCTCGTAGGGGGCGGTCGTGTCGACGATCTGACGCGAGGTGAAGTGGATGGTGCGCGAATAGCCTTCGCTCTGACGCTCGCGGCGGCCGTTCACGGAAATGTCGGCACCGTGGTTGCCGAGGATGCGGATGAGTTGTTCGACGTCGGCCAGATGCGGCACGTTTTCCAGCGTCAGCGTGTCGTCCGTCAGGAGCGAGGCGATCATCAGCGGGAGTGCTGCATTCTTGGCGCCCGAAATCGGGATCACGCCCTTGAGCTCATTGCCGCCTACAATCCTGATACGATCCATGTGTCCCTACGGGCCCGCGCCCGCCTTTCTCAAACTAACGGCTCTTGGAGGAAGGCGCCTCTTTAGAGCATCGTCACAAAAAAATGAAGTCCACCGCATTCGCGCGGGCTTGGAAGTGTATATGCTGGGCTGATCCTGTCCCCAGGGAAGTTTTGCCGCGGCCAGATTGCGCCTCAGCTCTCGCGATGCCGCACGCAGCGACCTTCTCGATGACATCGCCCGGCGCCAGGAACGGCGCTGTTCAAGCCTAGTTCTCTGATTCGTCCGTTTTTGCGGCAGGCAGGCCTTCCGTCTCGTCGGCGGCACCTTCGCGGCGCGCGCGGGCCTGTTGCTTACGGCGGGCGAGATTGTCGCGTAAAGTCTTTGCGAGCCGCGTCCGGCGCTCTTCGGCGCGTGCCCGCACAGCCTCGCTTTCAGGTGCCCGGGTTTTTTCCTTGCGCTCGCCGCGTGTGCCGTCGCCGTCCGTATGGTCTTTGCTTTGCATATGCCATCGATAGCGCGAATTCGGCCCCCACAAAAGCGCAACGACGTTTTCCAGATTTTGTTGTCCCCATGATGCGTTTGCGGCTTGCATAGGGGGTGAGACTGTGGCAATAGGCGCCTCGCTTGATGCGAACGCAGCCAGACTGCTTCGCGGATGCTGCTATAGCTCAGGGGTAGAGCACTCCCTTGGTAAGGGAGAGGCCGAGAGTTCAAATCTCTCTAGCAGCACCATTTTTCTACTTGAATTACAAATATTTGTCTGTTGTCTGGGCTTGCAGCACTTGCTGATTCACAGGGGCGGCCCACGTTTTTCACAGTGAATCCATTTTTCCCCTTTCTTCAAAGCATGATTAACATCTAATTCATCTAGAATTTCTACTCTTGGTGGAGTGCGCCAAGGAAGAGAGTTGTAACAGAGAGATGGAAGACGATGTCGAGCTTGTAGACCGTATTTATGAAGCAGCGGTCATTCCGGAGCTTTGGTCTTCTGTCATTGAGCGCATAGCAGAAGTCACAGGTTCCTTTGGCGGGTCGATTTATACGTCTGGAGCAGGGTTCTCCGCGATCGCGGCGAGTGAAAACTGTAAAATCCACCTGGAAGATATGATTTCACAGGGGTGGGCGGAGAAAAATATCCGCGCACAGAGGCTTATTTCGCAGAAGTGCAACTATTTTACCAGTGATTCTGAATGGTGTGATGAAGAGGAGTTTATCAATCATCCTATCTACACTGAGTTCCTGCGGCCGCGTGGCCTTGGCTGGACCGCGGCAACCTACATTGTAGGGGCGAGCGGCGACTTTGCGATCTTTTCTATCGACCAGCTTCATGAGCGCGGTCCAATCTCGACTTCGGTCATCGCCTATCTGAACGGACTGCGACCGCACATCGCCCGCGCCTCCGCTTTGGCAACACGGGTCCGCCAAGAGCAGGAATCGAATACCCTTTCGCATCTGGAAGCCCTTGGCATTCCCGCGCTTCTCGTTTCGTACGATGGGAGAGTCCAGCGGATTAATTCCCTGTTTGAAGCCATTAGCCATGAAATACTCATCGGCGCACAAGACAGATTGGCACTGAGAGATGCTCGGGCACATGGTCTCCTGAAGGAAGCTCTCCGCAGATCGAACCGGGACATGGTCGTTCAGTCAGTTCCCGTACTTGCAAGAGACGGAACCGTTCCCGTGGTGCTACATGTGGTGCCACTGCGACGCCAGGCTCGGGATTTGTTTGCCAGGACCGAGTTTATCGTCACTGTCGCCTCGCTGAGCACGGCTAAAGGTGACCTGTCCGAACTGCTTTCGACGCTTTACGATCTGACCGCTTCCGAAACACGGGTCGCCAAGAATTTGTGCCTGGGCGAATCCATACGGAGTATCTCAGAAAGATATGACGTGAGTGTCGAAACCGTAAGAACGCAGGTGAAGAGAGTGCTTTCCAAGACGGGGATGAGTAGGCAATCAGAGCTGATCTCCCGTTTTTCAACCCTCAAGTTACTTGATGAAGAAGATGGGGGCACTGCCAAAACTATCGCATGAGCAGCGCACCCTCTTTTGTCCGCCCCCTCGATGAACCCACTCAGATTGGAAAAGCCCTTCGATATTCTGCTTCTGCTCGTCGAAGAAGCATAGCAGCAGCAGCGCCGATTAGCCGTCGGCAATTCAGGCGTCCAGTCGAGGAATGAAGTTCGCGATCCGAAATGAGCGCGCGCTGGCACAAAACCTATCTCGTCTCAGTACGGTTCCAATCTCTGAGATAGTCGTTTCGACTTACGTTGTTTCACTCTGGCTTGACTCCTGCGTGCAGGCTGTCAGCTTGTTCTGGAGAACACAAAGTGTTGCCAAAAACGGGGACGACATGATGAAGCCGGCCGATCGCATTCGCCCATTGGAGGGTATCGCACTTGCAGCCATCCTGCATCAATTGGCATCTGTGAATGTGGTTGCGAGCAATCTGAAGTTCGACCTCGATCCTCTTTCCGAAGAAGATATTGCCGCTGGCGCGGTTCCGCTCACACCGGAGCAGTTTCAGGAAGAGCTTGGAAGGATAAGCACGATCGTCACCATGATTGCGATCGAGCATTTGAAAGTGGAACCGTCAGAATGGTACGCCGCAAACGACGCGATCGTGCGATAGATTGACAGTGCCACTCGCCCTTCTGATCTCGAACCATCCCGACATGCGGTGACACAGCCGCATAGTCCTGACCCTGGACCTTTTGGCTAGTTCGCGGCGAAACAATAAAACAGCCCGTCCCCGCCAGTGCCTTTGAACGCCTCGACCGTGCAGCCGCCACGCGTTGGATGCGAAGCGTTCCAGGATTTGGCCTCGGCAGACTCGTTCAAGCCCGTGCGGTCACTATGGCCGACAATCGCAACACCGTCCGCCCCGCCCATCGTCCAGTTGCCACACGTTTCCGCCGCAGCGGTTCCATCCGCTTTCGAGCCTGTCAGGATATCATGACGGTTTGGCGTGTCACCCCTACCGTTGATGACTTCGCCCTTCTCATTGAGTGCCGTCTGTTTCGTCAGGTTGTTCGTCGCGCCATGCAGGGATGCAACATCGTCAGCAATCTTCTCGCCCTTGGCGTTGTACCAGGGGCCACTGCCGATCCGGTCCTTGGCATTCTCCGTATCCGTGGAGAGGTAGGCCTTCCATGTCTTGCCCGTTGACCCGGCAGCCTTCGCCAGAGAGTCACAATAGGCGTCCGCCCCTTGCAGGCCGCCGAGGTCGCCACCCTTTCCGGGGTTAACACTCGTGACGAAGAAACTCATGCTGGTGTCTTGGGCATAGACTGCTCCAGAACAAGCCAAGGCGACTGCGATGACTGCAAACCGGCGTTTCATTGGCCTCTCTCCCAGCGATATGGTCACGGAAGCCTATCGGGAGTTGCCGCTGGAGTAAAATCGAAATGATGTGATGAACGGCATACGCACCACATCGCGGCAACGGTGTCATGGCCAGCGGCCCGCGAAAGGGCCGCTTGCAAGATCCTCAATGTGGAATGTTTCAGAACCGGTCCCAGCTCTCCTGGAGTTGCGCAAGTGCGGCATTGCCATGGCTGGCATAGGCGGCTCTTGTCTGCTGCGCTGGCGCAGTCCGAGTCAGGGACCGAGTGGAGCCCGCCCCAAGACGTGCATTCGTTTCACGCAAACCGGCCGACTGCTCGTCGATACGGAAATTTGCCAGAAGGGCGGAGAGATTCTCACTCTCCTTGGCCAGCGACATGCCTGCCGCGCTCATTTCCTGGACCATCGCAGCGTTCTGCTGTGTCGACTGATCCATCTGGTTGACGGCGGTGTTGACCTGAGCAAGGCCTGCGGATTGCTCCTGAGCCGCCAAGGCGATTCCGTCCATATGCGCATTGACCGTCTGGACGAGTTGCGCGATCGCATCAAGCCCGTCGCCGGTGTCACTGACCAAGCGCACGCCTTCGCTGACCGCTATCGCTGAATTGCCGATCAGACTCTTGATTTCCTTTGCCGCGTTCGCAGAGCGTTGGGCCAGTTCACGCACCTCCTGCGCAACGACCGCGAAGCCCTTGCCCGCTTCACCGGCGCGTGCGGCTTCCACACCGGCATTCAGTGCCAGAAGATTGGTCTGGAAGGCGATTTCGTCGATCACCCCGATTATCTGGCTGATCTGGTTGGACGAAGCTTCGATCTTTTCCATGGCAACGATGGCGTGGCGCACGATATCGCTTGATCGGTCGGCTTTTGTCCGGGCATCACGGACGACGTCGCGCGCCTCCGCAGCCCGCCTGGAGGTTGCCGTGACATTGGCCGTTATCTGCTCGAGCGCGGCCGCGGTCTCTTCCAGCGATGCCGCTTGCTGTTCGGTCCGGTAGGAAAGATCGTCAGCGGCGGTGGAGGCTTCCCGCGAGCCGTCCGTTACCGCTGATACGGAGTTTCCGACGCTCTGCAGCGCTTCCCGCAATTGCTTAACAGCGCTGTTGAAATCCTGCCGCAAAGATTCGAATTGCGATGCCAAAGGCTCGTGCAGTTCGCAAAGCACGTCGCCGGCCGCTAGACGCTTCATGCTGGCTGCGAACGTGCTCGTTGCCTGCATCAGGCGCGCCTCGGCCTCTGCGTCGGCGACCCGCTGCATTTCTGCCCTCTCGCTTTCGGCGCGCGCACGCGCTTGCGCCTCGGCTGCTTCCAGTTCATGGTTGCGGATCGCAGCTTGCCGGAACACCTCGACAGCGTGCTCCATGTCGCCGACCTCGTCCCGGCGGCCGGAAACAGCAGCGGCGGAATCGATCTCGCCGCCCGCAAGCCTGCCCATTGCCTGAACCAGCCTGCCGATGGGGCGAACGATACTCATGGCAATCACGCTGGAGAAGGCGACCATTATGCCGCCGCCGACAATGCCGAGGCCCGCAATGAAGATCAGGGACCGAAGTGCGCTGTCCGCGTTGCGGTTTGCAAGGAGGCTAATTTCCGACAGGCTTTCATTCTCAATCTGCTTCAGTACGTCGATACGCTTCGTTGTCACTGCAAACCACGCACTGCTGTCGATGCCGTCCAGTTCGGCATTTTCGCCATTGGCGATGATGCGAGAGCGCATTGCCGCGACGTCTTTCGACACGGGCTCCAGCATCGTCTGGTATTGAACGCGCTTCCCTTCGTCCGCCGCGGAAAAAAATGCGTCGATCAAGGCGTCCTGACGGCCCCGCATGGATGAAAACTCGCCAAAGCGCACCGGATCGACGCGGCGGGCTGTGATGAAGTTGTTACCCAATGCACGCTCCTGGCCGGCGAACTCCTTCGCCTGCATCAGTTGGACATAGCCGCTCATGTTTCGCGACAGCTCGCCATCCGATCCGACATGCGTCGAGGTTTTGGTCAGCCCAATGGCGGCTACAATCGTTCCGTTAAAGGCCCGTATGGCGTCAGTGCCGCTCGCTGCGAGCGTGTCGATGGAGCGGCGCAAGTTCGGGAGTGCGGACAGCAGGTCATTGACCTCTTGCCGGGGGGGCGACTTTTCCTGATCAGCGGCGGTAGTTCCAAACGATGTAGCCGCGGCATCGGTTGCTATGCGAGCGTTCTTGAGCTCCGAAACATTCTTCTCGCCCTTGGAGCCGATGAAGCCGGCGGTTAATCCGCGCTCCACCTGCAGGGCATGCACGAGGTCGCTCAACTGGGTCAGTTGTTCGCTGACCATCACGATCTGGTGCATGTCACGATAGTCGTGCCATTTGTCGGAAATCTGAAGAGAGGCAAGATAACCCGCGGTTAACAGCGGCAGCATGACGGCCGCCCACAGCCGTTTGCTGATTGAAACATCGACCAGTCTCATGGAACACTCCGGAACGCTGGCCTCATGCCATCAGCAAGTGTGCGGATCATGCACCGCGTAAGTGTGAATGACGCTCCGGATACCGTCTTTGTCGTCCGTCAAATATCTCCTCACATAGTAGCCGAATATCGGTGCCGGCGGCGTTGTACCGCCGACACACCGCAGTGGAGGTCGCCTTACGGGCGCTATGCTGCCGGCGCGCCGATCAGGCCCGCTTGACGATCCTGATCAGCATGAGGAGGATCACAGCGCCGATCGTGGCATGGATGATCGACCAGACGACACCGCCGCCGACGCCGATACCGAGTGCCGGGAGCAGGTAACCCGCGATGAAGGCGCCGATGATGCCGACGACGATGTTACCGATGAGACCGAAGCCGTAGCCCGAAACGATGAGGCCGGCCAGCCAGCCTGCGACTGCACCGACGATAAGAAAGACGATGATGCTTTCGATACCCATGGACGCGCCTCCTGAGAGCGAGTTGATCAACATCGCCAGCATTGATTGAAGGCGGAAAGAATACAAGAGCTTATCGTTCCACAATCCGGCCCGGCTTTACTTGCCCCAATCTCATTCCTTAGTCTTGCAGGAGCCCCGATAGGCGTGCCATGAGTGCGTCGTAAGCGGTGTGCGCAACCGCCCGCGGTTTCGTTTCGGTAGAACGGATCGGTGCCGCGCGAAGTGCAGCGAGGTTCGATTTCATGACCAAGACGGATATTGCCCGTCGCGTGTACGACAATGCCTGGAAGCTCGACCCGATCGTACGCAGCCTCCTCGATACCGATTTCTATAAGCTTCTCATGCTGCAGATGATCTGGAAGCTCTATCCGGACGTCGACGCCACGTTCTCGCTGATCAACCGGACGAAAACGGTGCGGCTTTCTGACGAGATCGATGAGCAGGAATTGCGCGACCAGCTCGACTATGCCCGCACGATCCGCTTCACCAAGAAGGAGATGATCTGGCTTGCCGGCAACACCTTCTACGGCAAGAAGCAGATATTTTCGCCGGAGTTCCTCGCCTGGCTCGCCGATTTCCAGCTGCCGGACTATCATCTGGCGCGCAAGGACGGGCAGTATGAGTTGACGTTTTCCGGCCGTTGGTCGCACACCACCATGTGGGAGATCCCGGCGCTGGCGATCATCAACGAATTGCGCTCGCGCTCGGCAATGAAGGGTATGGGCGAGTTTGCGCTCGACGTGCTCTATGCCCGGGCAAAGGCGAAGATGTGGGCCAAGGTCGAGCTGCTGCGCCAGCGTCCGGACCTGCGCATTTCCGATTTCGGCACCCGCCGGCGGCATTCCTTCCTGTGGCAGCGCTGGTGCGTCGAGGCACTGAAGGAGGGCATCGGGGCATCCTTTTCCGGCACGAGCAACGTGCTGCTTGCCATGGATACGGATCTGGAGGCGCTCGGCACCAATGCACATGAACTGCCGATGGTGGCCGCCGCACTGACGCGGACCGACGCGGAACTGGCAGCCGCGCCCTACAAGGTATTGCAGGACTGGAACCAGCTCTATGGCGGCAACCTTTTGATCGTGTTGCCCGATTCCTTCGGCACCGCGGCCTTCCTGAAAAATGCACCGGACTGGGTCGCAGACTGGACGGGCTTCCGCCCTGACAGCGCCCCCCCGATTGAAGGTGGCGAGAAGATCATCGCCTGGTGGAAAAAGAAGGGGCGCGACCCGCGGGAGAAACTGCTGATCTTCTCCGATGGGCTGGACGTCGACACCATCATAAAGACCTATGAGCATTTCAAGGGCCGCGTGCGCATGAGCTTCGGATGGGGTACAAACCTCACCAATGACTTCATCGGCTGCGCGCCCCAGCCCTTCGGCGGACTCGATCCTATCTCGGTCGTCTGCAAGGTCAGCGACGCCAATGGACGGCCGGCGGTAAAGCTGTCCGACAATCCGAAGAAGGCGACGGGCGATCCGGCCGAGGTGCAGCGCTATCTGAAGTTTTTTGGGACGGAGGATTTTGTGGAGCAGGTGGTGCGGGTATAGCTCTCCCCGGGGACCCGCATCCGCCTGCCGACACGTGTCTCTTTTCCGCGCCGGGAGAAAGACACTTGCCGCGCCTGCTCTCGTCGCTGAGTTCAAATGAGCGTCCGGCGGCGCCCATCTTGCTCGTCATGCCGGACCCGATCTTGCATCCAGATTGAGTAAACTCTTGCGCGCGAATGAGTCCTTTGCACCGCGGGCATGGCACGGCTGGATCCCGGCTCAAGGCCGGGATGACGGTAATCTCCGCAACTGCACCCAGAGGCCTTTCATGGAATTGACGGCAGATGCAGTTCCGTCGTTGCCTTGCGGCAATTCCCTGAATATCACACGATCCCGCCACCGCCGCTGGCAACCGCCGGACGGTCTGTGGCGACCTTTGCCCGATACCCGGCAGAGCGATAGGTCGCAACAGGATCGATTGCCCCGCCGTTTTCACAGCGCACCATGGCGAGGATCGGCTCGACGTCTGTGCGGAAGGCGGCTTTCAGCGTCTCGGACGCCATCAGCGCGTCGTTGGCCTCCTGGTAACCGGCGAGCGCCTTGCGGTCGACGATCAGCCCCTGCGCATAGGCGCGGCAGACTTCGGTGGCGCTGCGCATCAGGCTCTCGATCGGGTCGGTGACGTTGTGGCTCTGGTCCAGCATGTGCGCCGGCGCGAAGCCTTCGGCTTTTCGCTCTTCCGCGTTGACCAGTTCGTTGAAGACGAGGAATAGGCGGTAGGGCTCGATCGAGCCGGTATCGAGGTCGTCGTCGCCGTACTTCGAGTCGTTGAAGTGGAATCCGCCAAGCTTACCGAACTGGATCAGTCGCGCGACGATCATCTCGATGTTGACGTTCGGCGCGTGATGGCCGAGGTCGACGAGGCAGAAAGCCTTGTCGCCCAGTTCCTTGGCGATCAGGTAGTTTGTGCCCCAGTCCTGTACGACGGTCGAGTAGAACGCCGGCTCGTACATCTTGTGCTCGGTGAAGATGCGCCAGTCATCGGGCAGGTGCTTGTAGATCGCCTTCATCGCCTCGAGATAGCGCTCGAAGCTCCTGGTGAAATCGGTCTGGCCGGGAAAGTTGCTGCCGTCACCGATCCACACTGTCAGCGCTTTCGAGCCGAGCTTCCTGCCGATCTCGATGCATTCGATATTGTGCTCGATCGCCTGCTGGCGCGTTGCCGCATTCGCATGCGACAGCGAGCCGTATTTGTAGGAATGCTCCTGCTGCGGCGCGTCCGAAAAGGTGTTGGAGTTCATTGCGTCGAAGCTAAGGCCGAGTTCGTCACCCTTTGCCTTCACCGCCGAGATGTCGGCGACCTTGTCCCAAGGGATGTGCAGCGACACCGTCGGCGTGGCACGCGTGAGTTCGTGGATGACGGCGCAGTCTTCCAACTTGTCGAAGATATTGCGCGGTTCGCCTTCGCCGGGGAAGCGGGCGAAACGCGTGCCGCCGGTGCCGACGCCCCAGGACGGCACGGCGACGGCGTAGGCGGCGACCTTCTTCTTCACGGCGTCGATATCGACGCCGCGGCGCGCGAGTTGATCGCAGAGATGGGCGTAGTCACTCTTTAGATCGGATATGCGTTTCGCGTTCTCAGCTGCGATCACGTCCTTCGAAATCATCGTTGTCATGGCCGGTCCTCCGTTAGCGGGTGAAGGACTGGGCATTGCCCGCGTCGACGTTGATGATGTTGCCGGTCGATTTCGCTGACATGTCGGAGGCGAGGAAATAGATCGCTTCTGCAATATCCTCCGGGAAGACACTGCGCTTCAGCATCGAGCGCTCTCGGTAGTGTGCCTCGAGATCGTCAACGTCCATCTTGTAGGCGGCTGCGCGCTGTTCCTTCCATTCACCGGTCCAGATCTTCGAGCCGCGCAGCACCGCATCCGGATTGACGACGTTGACGCGGATCTGTTCGGACGCACCCTCCAGCGCAAGGCAACGGGCCAGGTGGATCTCGGCGGCCTTGGCCGTGCAATAGGCTGCAGCGCCCGGCGAGGCGGCGAGCCCGTTCTTTGAGGCGACGAAAACGACATTGCCGCCCGCCTTCTGCCGGCGGAAGATTTTGAAGGCTTCGCGCGAGACGAGGAAGTAGCCGGTCGCGAGGATGTCAATGTTCTTGTTCCAGAGGGCCAGCGTCGTCTCCTCGATCGGCGCGGAGGAGGCAAGGCCGGCGTTGGAAACGAGGATGTCGAGGCCGCCGAATTCGCTGAGCGTATCGGCGAAGCTCTTCTCCACCAGCGCCTCGTCGGTGACGTTCATCGCGACCGAGCGCACGAAGTCCTTGCCGTAGCGGCCGGCGAGCTCGGCTTGTGCCGAAGCGAGTGCTTCCCCGTCGATGTCGGCGAGCACGACGCAGGCGCCCTCGGCCATCAGGCGGTTTGCGGTCGCCTTGCCGATCCCTCCTGCGCCGCCGGTCACAAGCGCGATGCGCCCGGCGAGGCTCTTCGGCTTCGGCATACGCTGCAGCTTGGCCTCCTCGAGCAGCCAGTATTCGATGTCGAAGGCTTCCTGTTCCGGTAGGCCGACATAGGTGGACACACCCGAAGCGCCGCGCATGACATTGATGGCGTTGACGTAGAACTCAGCGGAAATACGCGCCGTTGCCTTGTCCTTGGCAAAGGTGATCATGCCGACGCCGGGGACGAGATAGACGACCGCGTTGGGATCGCGCATGGCCGGGCTGTTGGCGTGCTTGCAACGCTCGTAGTAGCTGGCATAGTCGGCGCGATAGGCGGCGATGGCGTCGGCAAGGCCGGCAAGCGTGGAGTCAATATTGGGCCGTGCGGGGTCGAAGTCGACCACCAGCGGGCGGATCTTGGTGCGCAGAAAATGGTCCGGGCAGCTGGTGCCGAGGGCTGCGAGCGAGGCGAGGTCCTTCGAGATGACGAAATCGAGAACGGCCTCGCTGTCGTCGAAATGGCCGACCTTCTTTTCGTCGGTGCCGATCAGGCCGCGGATGATCGGCATGAGCTTTTGCGCGATTGCACGGCGCTCGGTGGTCGGCAGGGCAGGTTTGACGGCGCCGCCAAAGGGGGCGGCGGTGTTTTCGGCCTCGAACCAGGCGATCGCCTTGTTGATGATCTCGATCGTCGTCGCGTAGCATTCCCTGGCCGTGTCGGCCCAGGTGAAGAGGCCGTGGCTTTCGAGCACGACGCCGCGCGCCGCGGGGTTCTCTCTGCAGAATTTCTCGAGCCACAGGCCCAATTCGTAACCGGGGCGTTTCCACGGCAGCCAGCCGATGTCGTCGCCGAAGATCTTCTGCGTCAGTTCGCGGCTGTTCCTCGAAGCGGCGATCGCGATGATCGCGTCCGGGTGCATGTGGTCGACATGCTTTTTCGGAACGTAGGCGTGCAGCGGTGTGTCGATGGAGGCGGCCCGCGGATTGAGGTTGAAGGTGCAGTGGGGGAGGTAGCCCACCATCTCATCCTCGTGTTCTATGCCGCGATAGAGTTCCTTCAGCGCTTCGAGTTTGTCCATGTAGAGGGTGGCGAACCCGTCCATTTTGATCGTGCCGACGTCGCCGCCCGAGCCCTTGACCCACAGCACCTCGACCGTTCCCCCGCCGAGCGGGTGCTTCTCCATCACTTTCGCCGAGGTGTTGCCGCCGCCGTAATTGGTGATGCGCTTGTCGGAACCGAGCAGGTTGGAGCGATAGAGAAGGCGCTCGGATTCGCTCATCGAAGCTGCCTTTGCCTCATCCCAGAGATTGGCAAGGCGCGCCCCTTGTTGCTTGTCCAGCATCGGCAATTCCTCCGGTCGTTTGTCGTGCGACCCTGGCGGCCGCCTGTCGAATTCGATGGAGTCAAATTTCACGGATATCGCGACAATGTCAATCATAAACGCTCAAAATTGGTCATATTGCGCCGCACAATGAAAAAAAATGATTGATCGTGATTGACATTGCGCGGTCGCAATGGAAGCATGTGAGCAACTGGGAGGAGCCATGCACGAGAAGGAAAGACACCGGATCATTCTGTCGGCCGTCCAGGAAAAGCCAGTGGTCACGGTACCTGAACTGGTGGATCTGACAGACAGTTCCGAGGCGACGATCCGGCGTGACATTGCCGCGCTGCACTTGCAAAAGCGCCTTCGTCGCGTGCGCGGCGGTGCCGAGGCAATCAATCCGCCGCAGTTCGTCGGCCTCGCCGGCAGGCCCTTCAGCGTCAACGAGGCGCTGCACACCAAGCAGAAACAGGCGATCGCCAAGGAAGCGGTGGCGCTCTGCCAGGACGGCGAGCCGATCATCATCAACGGGGGCACCACGACGTTCCAGATGGTGCATTTCCTGGCGAACCGTCGGATGCAGGTGTTCACCAACTCGTTTCCGATCGCCGAGCACCTGCTGAAGCACTCGAAGAACACGGTAATGCTGTCGGGTGGCACGATCTATCGCGAGCAGAACATCATCCTCAGCCCATTCGAAAATGACGTGACGCGCAATTTCTATGCGCGGCGCATGTTCATGGGCGCGCAAGGTCTCGGGCCGCTCGGTCTAATGGAGGCCGATCCTCTGCTGATCCAGGCCGAACAGAAACTGATCGACCAGGCTGACGACCTCGTCGTGCTGGTCGATTCCTCGAAGTTCAAGAAGCGCTCCAGCCTCATCCTCTGCGGGCTGAAGCGCATCGCAACTGTCATCACGGATTCGGGCATCGAGGACCGGGAAGCCTCGATGCTGGAAAATGCCGGCGTCAGCCTGATCGTCGCGGACGTTCAGGCGGCTGCGCAGGCGGAGAATGCCCCCTCGCAGGCATAGGGCCGGCAGGGGAGGGGAACGAACAAGTCAGGGAGGACTTCGAAATGAAGATCTGGAAAGCACTGCTCGTGGCGGCTGCCGTTTCCACGGCGCTCGTCGCAAACGTCGCAAACGCGGCGGACAAGAAGATCGCCCTCGTCGTCAAGGCGCTCGGCATCGGCTTCTTCGAAGCCGCCAACAAGGGCGCGCAGGAAGCGGCCAAGGAACTCGGCGATGTCGAGGTGATCTATACCGGCCCGACGACGACCACGGCCGAGGCGCAGATCGAGGTGATCAACTCGCTGATCGCCCAGAAGGTCGATGCGATCGCCGTCTCCGCCAACGACACCGATGCGCTCGTTCCGGCCCTGAAGAAGGCGATGGATCGCGGCATCAAGGTCATCTCCTGGGATTCCGGCGTCGCCCCGGAAGGCCGCATGATGCATCTCAACCCGTCGTCCAATCCGCTGATCGGCAACATGATCATCAAGCTTGCAGCCGATCACCTGCCCGATGGCGGCGACGTGGCCGTGCTGTCGGCCTCGGCGACCGCGACGAACCAGAACACCTGGATTGCCGAGATGAACAAGGTGCTGCCGAACTACAAGGGCATCAACGTCGTGGCGACGGTCTACGGCGATGATCTTGCCGACAAATCCTATCGCGAGGCGCAGGGGCTGATGCAGTCCTATCCGAACCTGAAGGCGATCATTGCGCCGACGTCGGTTGGTATCGTCGCAGCCGCGCAGGCGGTTACGGATGCGGGCAAGGCCGGCCAGATCAACGTCACCGGTCTCGGCCTTCCCTCCGAAATGGCCGGCCACGTGAAGTCGGGCGCCTCCAAGTCGTTCGCGATCTGGAATCCAATCGATCTCGGCTACTCAGCGACCATGATTGCCAACGACCTGATTGAGGGCGCGGAAGCAAAGCCCGGTGCCGAGCTGAAGATGGGTCGCATGGGCACGGTCAAGCTCGACGACAAGAATGAAGGCGCGATGGCCGACCCGTTCGTCTACGACGCCTCCAACGTCGAGGAATTCGCCAAGATCTTCTGATCTGGCGAAGCCCGGCCCGACATGTCGCCGGGCCAGACTGTCTTGAACTGACGGTGCCCCTCATCCGGCCTGCCGGCCACCTTCTCCCCGTGAACGGGGAGAAGGAAGCAAAGCGGAAACCTGGCCGTTCCCTCTCCCCGCCTGCGGGGAGAGGGCTAGAGTGAGGGGCAACCTCTCTGAGCAGTGCAGTGCGATGTGCGGCTCTGCTTTCGACAAACCAACCCGGCGGATGAGCCCTTGTTGCAGGACACCACCACATCGCGGATGAAGCCGGCGATCGCGCTGGAGGGGATCTCGAAGTCCTTCCCCGGTGTACGGGCGCTCTCCGAAGTCTCGCTGTCGCTCTATCCGGGCTCTGTGACGGCGCTGGTTGGCGAGAACGGTGCGGGAAAATCGACACTCGTGAAGATTCTCACCGGCATCTACCAGCCTGACGCCGGCACGATCCGCGTCGACGGCGAGGAGACGCATTTTCCGGCCGCAAGTGCCGCGGCCAAGGCCGGTGTGACAGCGATCCACCAGGAAACCGTGCTGTTCGACGAGCTGTCCGTCGCCGAGAACGTCTTCCTCGGCCATGCGCCGCGCACGCGGCTTGGCCTGATGGATTGGGGCAGGCTGAACGCCGAAGCCCGTAAACTGCTTCACCGTGTCGGCGCCGATCTCGATCCGACCATTCGGTTGCGCGATCTCGGCATCGCCAGCAAGCATCTGGTGGCGATCGCCCGCGCCCTTTCGATCGACGCGCGCGTCGTCATCATGGACGAGCCGACCGCTGCACTCTCCTACAAGGAGATCCATGAGCTTTACGAACTGATCGACCGCCTGAAGGCCGACGACAAGGCGATCCTCTTCATCAGCCACAAGTTCGACGAGATTTTTCGCATTGCGGACCGCTACACTGTCTTCCGCGACGGTCGCATGGTCGGCGAGGGGCTGATCGCAGACACGCGCCAGGACGATCTGGTGCGCATGATGGTCGGCCGCGACGTCGGCCAGGTCTTCCCCAAGCAGCAGGTAGCCATCGGCGAGCCGGTGCTGACCGTGTCAGGCTATCGCCATCCGACCGAGTTCGAGGACATCTGTTTCGAGCTGCGCCGTGGCGAGATCCTTGGGTTCTATGGTCTTGTCGGCGCAGGCCGTTCCGAATTCATGCAGTCGCTGATCGGCATCACCAAGCCGTCCGCGGGCGCGATCCGTCTCGACGGGCAGGTGCTGGTCATCCGCTCGCCGGCCGAAGCGATCGAAGCTGGCATCGTCTATGTCCCGGAAGAGCGGGGGCGGCAGGGGGCGATCATCGGCATGCCGATCTTCCAAAACGTCACGCTGCCATCGCTGGCGCGCACCTCGCGATCCGGCTTCCTGCGGATGGCGGAAGAGTTCAAGCTGGCGCGCGAATACACGTCCCGGCTGGACCTGCGCGCCGCAGCCCTTGATCAGGACGTCGGCACGCTTTCCGGCGGCAACCAGCAAAAGGTGGTTATCGCCAAGTGGCTGGCGACCAAGCCAAAGGTCATCATTCTCGATGAGCCGACCAAGGGCATCGACATCGGCTCGAAGGCGGCTGTCCATGCGTTCATGAGCGAGCTTGCCGCGCAGGGACTGAGCGTCATCATGGTATCCTCGGAGATCCCCGAGATCATGGGCATGTCTGACCGCGTCATCGTCATGCGCGAGGGACGGATGGTGGGCCAATTCAATCGCGAGGAACTGACAGCGGAAAAACTGGTGCGCGCCGCCGCAGGTATATCGGAGGCCGCACAATGAACGTTCTCCTCAGAAATCGCGAAGCACTTCTGGTCGTCGCGATCCTGGTGCTGGTCGCGCTGATAGCGACGCGCTTTCCCGGCTTCGTCGAACCGGCCAATCTCGGACGCGTCTACAACGACACCTCGATCCTGATCATCCTTGCACTCGGTCAGATGGCGGTGATCCTGACGCGCTGCATCGACCTTTCCATGGCGGCGAATCTCGCGCTCTGCGGCATGGTCGCCGGCCTGATCAACCTGGCCTATCCCGATCTGCCGATCCCGTTCGTGATCCTGGCTGCGATGGCGCTGGGTGCTGCACTCGGCTCCATCAACGGTCTTCTCGTCTGGAAACTGGAGATTCCGCCGATCGTCGTGACGCTCGGCACGTTAACGATCTATCGCGGAACGATCTTCCTCCTGACGAACGGGCAGTGGATCAACGCGCACCAGATGAGCGAGACCTTCAAGCGCCTGCCGCGCGCCGACCTTCTCGGCATTCCAACGTTGTCGTGGTTCTCCATCCTGATCATCGCCATCATGTTCGTCGTCATGGGCCGTACAGCACTCGGCCGCGCCTTCTATGCCGTCGGAGGCAATCCGCATGCGGCGGTCTATACCGGCATCGACGTCGGCCGCACGCGCTTCTTCGCCTACTGTCTGTCGGGTACGCTGGCCGGGCTTGCAGGTTATCTCTGGGTGTCGCGCTATGCGGTTGCCTATGTGGACATCGCGCTCGGCTTCGAACTCGACATCATCGCCGCCTGCGTCATCGGCGGCATCTCCATCGCGGGCGGTATCGGCTCGGTGCCGGGCGCAGTCCTCGGGGCATTGTTCCTCGGCGTCATCAAGAACGCATTGCCGGTCATCAACATCTCGCCCTTTGCCCAGATGGCGATTTCCGGCACCGTTATCATCATCGCGGTTGCCGTCAATGCGCGCGCCGAGCGGCGCAAGGGCCGGGTCATTCTCAAGAAGGCGGAGGCGCACTGATGGCTGATGCAAATATAAAGTCGCGCCACATCCCCGACCGGCTTCAAGGCCGCGGCGCCCGTTTTCTGAAGAGCTGGGAAAGCCTGCTTGTGGTGGTGGCGATCCTGATCTTCATCGCCAACTCTTTGGCCTCGCCCTATTTCCTCGATCCGTGGAATCTGTCGGACGCGACCTTCAACTTTACCGAAAAGGCGATGATCGCCTTCGCCATGGCGATGGTCATCATGGCCGGTGAGATCGACCTGTCGGTTGCGGCGATCGTCGCGCTGACTTCGACGACCATGGGGTATGCGGCAACGCAGGGCTTCGATACGCCGGCGCTTGTCGTGGTCGGACTGGCCGTCGGGCTTGTCTGCGGGGCGATCAACGGGCTTCTCGTCACCCGCCTCGGTCTGCCCTCGATCGTCGTGACCATCGGCACCATGAGCCTGTTTCGCGGCATCGCCTTCATCATTCTCGGCGACCAGGCGTTTACCGAGTATCCGGCAAGCTTCTCCTTCTTCGGGCAAGGCTATGTCTGGTGGGTATTCTCCTTCGAATTCTGCCTTTTTCTCGGCTTTGCCGGCTTCTACGCGCTGCTCCTGCACAAGACGAATTTCGGCCGGGCCGTCTACGCGATCGGCAACAACCAGACGGCAGCGCTGTTTTCAGGTGTCCGGGTGGCACGGGTGAAGTTCACCCTGTTCCTGCTGACCGGTCTGATGTCGGCGATCGCCTCGATCTGCTTGACCTCGCGCCTCGGCTCGACGCGCCCTTCCATCGCGCTCGGCTGGGAGCTCGAAATCGTCACGATGGTTGTGCTCGGCGGCGTCAGCATCCTCGGCGGTTCGGGAACGATCGGCGGCGTCATGCTGGCGGCGCTGATCATGGGCATGGTCACCTTCGGCTTCGGTCTGCTAAACGTTCCCGGCATCGTCATGTCGATCTTCATCGGCCTGCTGTTGATTTCGGTGATCGCGCTGCCAATCCTCTATACGCGCTTCAAGCGTCGCATCACGCAGTGAGGGAGGGAATGGAAAAGTACGCTTTCCGCATGCGTCTCATTCCCGGCATGGCCGAGGAATACAAAGCGCGCCACGACGCGATCTGGCCGGAGCTTTCGGCATTGCTGAAAGAGGCGGGCGTGTCGGACTACTCGATCCATCTCGACGAGGAGACGAACCTGCTGTTCGGCGTCCTGTGGCGACGCGACGACCACACCATGGGCCGGTTGTCCGAACATCCGGTGATGAAGCGCTGGTGGGCGCATATGGCCGACATCATGGAGACGAAGCCGGACAACGAGCCCGTTGCCGTCCCGCTCCGCACTGTCTTTCACATGGATTGAGCCGGATATCATGGCAGAAACGATCGCCGTCATCGATATTGGCAAGACGAACGCCAAGGTCGTGCTCGTCGACGGAGAGAGTTTTCGTGAATTGGCCGTCCGCACGATGAAAAACGGCGTGGTGGATGCCCCGCCATATCCGCATTTCGACACCGAACGACTATGGGCCTTCATCCTTGAAAGCCTTAGGGCCCTGCATGCCGAGCGGACGATCGACAGGATTTCCGTCGCGACGCACGGGGCGACTGCCGCCCTCGTCGACAAGGATGGCGGATTGGCGCTGCCGGTCCTCGATTACGAACATGCCGGGCCGCAAGAGCTTTCAGCCGAATACGAGGCGCTGCGTCCGGCTTTCGCCGAAACGGGCACGCCGAAGCTGCCCGTCGGACTGAACGCCGGCATGCAACTCTACTGGCAGTCCCGCCGATTTCCGGAGGCCTTCGCCAAGGTCGCGGCCATTCTGATGTATGCGCAATACTGGTCGTTTCGGTTGACCGGCGTTCTGGCCGGCGAGGTGACTTCGCTCGGTTGCCATGCCGACTTGTGGGAGCCCGCGAACCATCGTTATTCGACGCTCGTCACCCGCCAAGGCTGGCAGCGACTGATGCCATCGCTGCGCAAGGCCTCCGATGTGCTCGGAGCCGTCCGCGCGGATGTTGCAGCCGTCACGGGCTTGCATAGGGAGACGCCAGTTCATTGCGGGATCCACGATTCCAACGCGTCTCTTCTTCCCTACGTCCTTACCACACCGTCGCCCTATGCGGTGGTATCGACCGGGACCTGGGTCGTGCTGATGGCCATGGGCGCAACGCCAAAGGAGCTCGACGAGCATCGCGACACATTGGTCAATGTGAACGCGCTCGGCGATCCGGTGCCATCTGCTCGCTTCATGGGCGGCCGGGCATTTTCCTTGCTTGGCGGCAGCAATGCGCTCGTCGGCGATACGGCGATTGCTAACGTTCTTGCGAGCCAGGCAATGATCCTGCCCTCGATCCCCGGTGATTCAGGCCCCTATCCCGGCCAGGAGGCGCGGTGGACCATTGATCGCGGGCAACTCGGCGAGGACGAGGCTCAGGTGGCTATCGCTTTCCATTTGGCGCTGATGAGCGCCACCTGCCTTTCGCTGATCGGCGCGGACGGGCCTAGCATCGTCGAAGGGCCGTTCGCGGCAAATGTTCCCTATCTCGCCATGCTGAAAGCGGCGACCGGCAGGGACGTGTTCGTCGGTGAAAGCGCCACCGGCACCAGCATCGGTGCGGCCTGTCTTGCGGTTGAAAATGTACCGAAGCCGAGATTGCGGCAGGTCGAGGAGTCGCTACCCGAAGCGGCCGTGGCCTATATCCAAAAATGGCGCGACCTAGCCGATAACTAGCGGCCAGCGCTCCGCTGATAGCTCAGTGGATAGAAGCGATCAGAAAATTGCAGCCGTCCGGGTGGGCTGCTGGCGGTCTATACCGATAAGGGTGGCGACTGCTGCAAGCGTTGCGATAGTCAGAAGCATTGCACTCAACAAAAGAACAATCATTGCTCATTCCCAGAGGACATCATCGTCTCGAATACGCTTGTAGCAGTCAAACCTTGCTGTTGCCTTGCCGATTTTGTCTTTCAGCCAGGCTGGACTAGCGAATTTTAGGGATGAAGTGGCGAATTTGACTCACTGCCTGGCAACATCACGCTTGCCAGTCGAAAAATTGCGCCTCCTTCCGCAATCATTGCGCGGCGAACTGCATAACGATGGAAGAGTCCATTAACCTTCAGGCAAGGAATTAACCATAAACATGAGAGCACGCGTCGGAATGGGAAATTGGACCATTTCCCACTCAGGCATGATGCCGTACCGCCCGCACCGGTTTCGACCCGGTATCAAGCTTCACCGAATTACACCATGGACCGGCGTACGGCAGCCAGTTGGCGCCGAGCATATCGAAGTGATGCGGCAACTAAAGCCGTAGGATCGTTGCACGTCCCCGTGGCAAATTCATTGGCTTGGCCAGCGCAACTGGCCGGCAAACTGCATTGCGCATGGGGACTTAAAGTGCAGGAAATGCCAGCAGAACAGGCTCAGACGGCGCAGGCGGCAAGCCTTCGCGATCGCCTGAGATTTGCTGGCCTGGAGCCCTCCCAGGGTGAAATTCTGCGCACTCACCGTCAGACGCTTGAGCGGCATGTCGAAACAGCGCTTCGCGATCTCTTCCAGCGCTTCCAGACCTTTCCCGATGCGGCCCGCCATTTCCAGAGCGAGCGCGCGGTTGATCGCCTGCACGACCTTCACGCTTCCCATTGGAGCGTCCTCACCGACGCGCGGTTCGACGGTCTCTATGCCGAGCGAGTGAAGGTTCTGGCTGATGTTGAGAGCCAGATGGGCCTTGACCCGCGCTGGCGCATGTCCGGCCACGCCATCGTGCTCGAACACGTCATCGACGGGCTGATCGAGGAATATTGGCCGAGGTCCATCCTGTCGGGCGCAAAGAACAGCCGACGACAGGAACTGACCGAGCTTTTGACAGCTTTTGTCCGCACCGCCATGGTCGACGCGGAGATTGGCGTGTCACTGCGGTTCAACGAACTGCGCCACAACCATCACCGTGCGATGGGCGAGCAGCGCCAGATCGATCACGGCGCGCTGGAAGGCACCTTCGGTGAAGTCATTCGCAGCCTTGCCAATCTCGATTTCACCCACCAGACGGGCGAACAGATGCCTGATGCCTGGCGAGACCTTGCCGGCACGCTGAATACCGCGCTGGAGAATGTCCAGCGCCATCTGGGCGATGCGCTCGAACACGGCGAGGCCTCCGACGCGTTGGTGCGAACGTTGTCGGTGCAAACCGGCCGGCTCGCCGAGCGCTCGTCGTCGCAGTCGACGGAACTTGCCGATACAGCCGCCTCCCTGGCCGCGATTGCAGATCGGGTGAAGGCGAACCTTTCCGAAACACGCAAGGCCGAAACGGCGGTTCACGTGACACGCCAGTCAGCCGAGCAGAGCGGTCGCATCGTTGGCGAGGCAATGTCGGCGATGGCGGATATCGAAGCGTCGGCCGAAAAGATCGGCCAGATCATCGGAGTGATCGACGAGATCGCATTCCAGACGAATCTGCTTGCACTCAATGCCGGAATCGAAGCGGCGCGGGCCGGCGACAGCGGTAGAGGCTTTGCCGTCGTGGCGCAGGAAGTTCGTGCGTTGGCGCAACGCTCGGCGGATGCAGCGCGCGAGATCAAGCAACTGGTTTCCGGCACGAAGGCACAGGTCGAGGCTGGCGTCGACCGCGTCAACCGTACGCAGGACGCGATCGGCGGCATCGTGCGCCAGGTTGTCGATATCAACGACGCGATCGCAAGCATTGCCCGGCAGGGCGGCGAGGACGTCAGCGGGCTGGATGCGGTCGCAGGCAACCTCGGAAGGATCGGTACCCAGGCGAAGGGCGATGCCGAGCTTGCCGCAAGCGCCGGCCAGTCCGGGGCGGACCTGCACACCGTTATTCTTGAGCTGGGGCAGACGATCCGGCAGTTCCGTATTCGCCCACCGCAGCCGACAGCCGGCAGCGTCGCGCCACGCGCGATCGAAGGAGCGTGGGATGCGCAGTTCTCTTCGGTCGCTCCTCCGGCGGCCAGAGCAATCGGATTCGGAGGCTGACCATGCGCCAGGAACAGCCTCGCCACCATTTCTCGACCGAACGAAGCCGGCGCCAGGGCGTCAGCCTGTTTCCGGTCACACCGACGACCCGAACTTTCAACGCGGACAGACGCAGACAAGGAACGCAGTGATGGCGAGCAAGAAGGCCGCTCAGAAAAGCCTGAGCCTGGCACCCGTGCTGGATCTCAACGAGGCGACCGCACTTCGCGACAAACTGATGGCGCTGAAGGGCAGCAACCTAACGATCGACGCATCCGCCGTCGAGCGTGTCGGCGCGCTTTGCGCTCAGGTGCTGATGGCGGGAGCGAAGACCTGGGAAGCCGACAAGCGCGCCTACACGTTTGCAAATGCGTCCGAGCCGTTCCTGAAGACGATGCAACTCATCGGCATCGACATTGAACACCTGCTGGCCAAGGAGACTCAGCAATGAAAAAGAAGGTTCTTACCGTGGATGATTCACGGACGATCCGGAACATGCTTCTGGTGACGCTCAACAATGCCGGGTTTGAGACGATCCAGGCCGAAGACGGCGTCGAGGGGCTTGAGGTGCTGGAAGAGGCCAACCCCGACGTCATCGTCACCGATATCAATATGCCGCGTCTCGACGGTTTCGGCTTCATCGAGGGAGTTCGTCGCAACGAGAAGTACAGGGCCATTCCGATTCTCGTCCTGACGACCGAGAGCGACGCCGAAAAGAAGAACCGTGCCCGCCAGGCCGGTGCAACCGGCTGGATCGTCAAGCCGTTCGACCCCACCAAACTCATCGATGCAATCGAGCGTGTAACCGCTTAAATCGAGGTTCTTCCCGATGGATATGAACGAAATCAAGGAGATTTTCTTCCAGGAGTGCGAGGAGCAACTCGCAGAACTGGAATCAGGTCTCTTGAAGCTGAATGACGGCGATCGCGATCCGGAGACGGTCAATGCCGTGTTCCGCGCGGTGCACTCGATCAAGGGCGGCGCGGGCGCTTTCGGCCTGGACGAACTGGTGTCCTTCGCCCATGTCTTCGAGACCACACTTGATTGCGTACGATCCAACAAGCTCGAGCCAAACCAGGACGTGCTGAAGGTGATGCTGAAGTCGGCCGACGTGCTGGCCGACCTGGTCAGCGCCTCGCGCGACGGGGGCGGCGTCGACGACGCCCGCAGCAAGCAGTTGATCCGGGAACTTGAGGCGCTCGCAAAAGGCGAGGTGCCCGCGACGAGCGACGCCCCCGCTGCAAAGCCTGCGCCGGCTCCGAAGGCGGCAGCACCTGCGCCGGTTGCCGCCTCGCCTGCCAACGACGAAGGCTTCCAGCCGATTCCGTTCTCCTTCGACGACTTCGACGACGAGGAAGTGCCGGTCGCACCCTACATGCCGACCTGTGAGATCCAATTCCGGCCGAAGCGCGACCTCTACTCCAAGGGCAATGAGGCAACGCTGCTCCTGCGCGATCTTTCTCGCCTGGGTGAGATGAGCATCCGTTGCGACATGGAGAGCTTGCCGCTGCTGCAGGACATGAACCCGGAAGAGGCCTATTTCTCCTGGAAGATCTCAGTCAGCACCGAAAAGGGTGAGGACGGGGTTCGCTCGGTCTTCGAATTTGCCGAGTGGGATTGCGATCTTGAGGTCCGTACGATCGAGGAAGAGGTCGCGGCCTCCGCCGAGGATGATGAACTGCCGATGCAGCCCGTCCCGTTCGACCTTTCGATCCTGGACGACGGGGGTGAAGCGGACGGCGATGCGTCCGACGAGGAGCCGGCCGTGTCCACCGTGGCGGACGTTGCTGCCGTTGAAACCGCAAGCAATGTCTTTCAGATTGCAAGTGCCCGCGTCGATGCCGCAAAGGACGAACCACGTGCGGCCGTCGCAGCGCAGCAGAATGCGAGCCAGGCATCTGCAGCGTCGACTGCAGCGGCGCCGACCATCCGCGTCGATCTCGATCGTGTCGACCGCCTGATCAACCTCGTCGGCGAACTCGTCATCAACCAGGCGATGCTGTCCCAGAGCGTCATCGAGAACGACAACAATGGTGTCTCCTCGATCAATATGGGGCTTGAGGAGCTGCAGCAGCTCACGCGCGAGATCCAGGACTCGGTGATGGCGATCCGCGCGCAGCCGGTGAAGCCGGTGTTCCAGCGCATGTCGCGTATCGTGCGGGAAATCGCTGACGTTACCGGCAAGTCGGTTCGTCTCATCACGGAAGGTGAAAACACGGAAGTCGACAAGACCGTCATCGACAAGCTCGCCGAGCCGTTGACGCACATGATCCGCAATGCCGTGGATCACGGTTTGGAAACGCCTGAGAAGCGCGTGGCTGCCGGCAAGAACCCGGAAGGCACGGTTCGCCTCACGGCAAAGCATCGCTCGGGTCGTATCGTCATCGAACTGGCCGACGATGGCGGCGGCATCAACCGCGAGAAGGTGCGCCAGAAGGCCATCGACAACGACCTGATCGCGGCGGATGCGAACCTGTCCGACGAAGAAATCGACAATCTGATCTTCCACGCCGGCTTCTCGACCGCCGACAAGATCTCCGACATTTCCGGCCGCGGCGTCGGGATGGACGTGGTCAAACGTTCGATTCAGGCGCTCGGTGGCCGTATCTCAATCTCGTCCAAGCCGGGTCAGGGCTCCGTTTTCACCATGAGCCTGCCGTTGACGCTGGCCGTCCTCGACGGAATGGTTGTCACCGTTGCCGGCCAGACGCTGGTCGTGCCGCTGACAGCAATCGTCGAGACGTTGCAGCCGGAAGCCTCCGCCATTCATTCGTTCGGCGCCAGCCAGCGGTTGATCTCGATCCGCAATTCCTTCTGCCCGTTGGTGGATGTCGGTCGGATCCTGAATTTCCGCTCGTCGCGGGCAAACCCGGTCGAAGGTGTTGCACTCCTGGTCGAGTCGGAAGGCGGCGGTCAGCGAGCACTCATGGTCGATGCCATCCAGGGGCAGCGCCAGGTCGTCATCAAGAGCCTCGAGGCGAACTATTCACATGTGCCGGGAATAGCCGCGGCTACGATTCTCGGTGACGGGCGCGTGGCGCTCATCCTCGATGTCGATGCCGTTGTCGCCGCTTCGCGCGGCCAGTCCCTGAAACAAGAAATGTCGCTTGCCGCGGCCGGATAGTGGAATGACCTACGCAGCCAAAACACTGTCGCAGGGCCGGGAACTGATCGCCTTTCGGATCGGGGAACAGGAATTCTGTGTGAACATCATGGCAGTGCGGGAAATCCGTGGGTGGACTCCCGCCACCCCGATGCCGCACGCACCGCACCACGTGCTTGGTGTCCTAAACCTCCGTGGCGCCGTGCTGCCGATCGTCGACCTGTCGCTGCGGCTCGGCATGAAGGCGGCCGAGCCCACCGTTCGCCACGTCATCATCGTAGCCCAGGTCGGAGCCAAGATCGTCGGCCTCCTGGTCGATGCCGTCTCCGATATCCTGACGGTTACTGATGAAAACGTGCAGCCCACGCCGGATATCGCCAGCGAGCTGGAGAAGAACTACGCCCGCGGCATTCTAGCGATCGAAGGTCGGATGATCTGCATGATCGAGCTCGAGTCGCTGTTCCCCTCGATCGAAAGTGAAGCCGCATGAAGATGTCGACCGCCTTCGAACCCAGAACATCACCGGACGAGTGCCTGGCCAGTGGCGAGTACCCGCTGACGCGTCGTGATTTGTCCGAGATTGCCGCGATGATCTACGCAGACGCGGGCATCTATCTCAACGAATCGAAGGCGTCGCTCGTCTATTCGCGGCTGTCCAAGCACATCCGTAATCTGGGGCTGAAGGGCTTTCGGGAATACTGTGACCTGGTGTCGTCACCGGCCGGCGCCACTGCACGCCGCGAGATGCTGTCGCACCTGACGACGAACTTTACCCGCTTCTTCCGCGAGAACCATCATTTCGATCATCTTAAGAGCGAAGTCCTGCCCGAGCTGATCGCTCGTGCCAAGGCCGGTGGTCGCGTGCGAATCTGGTCGGCGGCTTGCTCGGACGGGCAAGAGCCTTATTCGATTGCCTTGACGGTGTTGTCGCTACTCCCGAATGCTGCGGATTATGACTTCCGCATTCTGGCCACTGACATCGATCCGAAGATCCTTGCCCAGGCACGCGCCGGCGCCTATGACGCTACCGCGCTGGAAACGGTCAATCCGGCGATGCGCAAACAGTATTTCCGCGAGGTCGAGATCGACGGCCGCCAGAAGTGGCAGGTCGATGACCGGGTCAAGAGACTGATCACCTACAACGAGCTCAACCTGATGGCCCAGTGGCCGTTCAAGGGCCCGTTCGATGTAATCTTCTGCCGTAACGTAGTGATCTATTTTGATGAGCCGACGCAGATGAAGATCTGGTCGCGCTTCTCCGGCATGCTTGCCGAGGGCGGTCACCTCTATATCGGTCACTCCGAGCGGGTATCCGGCGAGGCAAAGGGCCTGTTCGATAACATCGGCATCACCACCTACCGATACACAGGCAAGGGAGGACGCGCATGACCGCACCCGCTCGCGTGCTTGTCGTCGATGACTCACCCACCATGCGTGGCCTGATCACGGCCGTGCTGAGTGCCGATCCGGGCGTCACCGTCGTCGGCCAGGCCGGCGACGCCATGGAGGCGCGCAACGCCATCAAGCAGCTCAATCCGGACGTGGTCACGCTCGACATCGAGATGCCGAACATGAACGGGCTGGAGTTCCTCGAAAAGATCATGCGGCTTCGGCCGATGCCGGTGATCATGGTTTCGACGCTGACGCATCGCGGTGCGGATGCGAGCCTGGCAGCGCTCGAGATCGGTGCTTTCGATTGCGTCGGCAAGCCCCAGCCTGGCGACGCCCGCCCCTTCGGCGACCTTGCCGAAAAGGTGAAGGCCGCTGCCCGCTCGCAACGCCGTGACTTCAAGGTGGAGACGCCGGCAGCGCCGGCCGCCACAAGCGCCAGCGCGGCCGCAGCCTATCGCAATGGCCGCAAGATCGTTGCCATCGGCGCTTCGACTGGCGGCGTTGAGGCATTGATTGCCGTGTTGCAGAAGTTCCCGGTGAACTGCCCGCCGACGGTCATCACCCAGCACATGCCGCCCACTTTCACGAAGAGCTTTGCGGAGCGCCTCAATCGTCTGTGCGCGCCAAGGGTCGAGGAAGCAACCGATGGCGCACGGCTGGAGATCGGCAAGATCTACCTGGCGCCGGGCGGCGACCGTCACCTGCAGGTAGCGAACGCGACGGCACCGTGCTGCCGTCTTCTGGATCGCGATCCCGTCAATGGCCATCGACCTTCCGTCGATGTGCTGTTCGACTCGGTCGCCGAACTTGCCGGCCGCAATGCCGTGGGCGTCATCCTGACCGGGATGGGGCGCGACGGAGCGGCGGGTCTACTGAAGATGCGCCATGCCGGTGCGAGAACCATCGGCCAGAATGAAAAAACTTGCGTCGTATATGGAATGCCGAGAGTGGCATACGAACTGGGCGCAGTCGAACACCAGTTTCCGCTCACGTCCATCGGGGAGGAAATTCTGAAGATCACTGCCGCCCGTAGAGAAGGGAGCGAATAATGTCTATCGCTGAGAAAATCAAAGTACTGATCGTCGATGACCAGGTCACGAGCCGTCTCCTTCTGGGCGACGCGCTCCAGCAGCTGGGCTTCAAGCAGATCACCGCCGCCGGCGATGGCGAGCAGGGTCTGAAGATCATGACCCAGCAACCGCATCACCTTGTGATCTCCGACTTCAACATGCCGAAGATGGACGGGCTGGTGTTCCTGCAGCATGTCCGCGCCAATCCTGCAACAAAGAAAGCGGCCTTCATCATCCTGACAGCCCAGGGCGATCGCGCACTGGTGCAGAAGGCCGCGGCCCTCGGCGCCAACAACGTGCTCGCCAAGCCCTTCACGATCGACAAGATGAAGGCGGCTATCGAAGCCGTGTTCGGGGCATTGAAATGAACACCGATGCCGGGACGCGTCGCGTCCACGTGATACAGGGCGAATACAAGGTGGTGAACGACCCCGACGTCGTGCTGACGACGATCCTGGGATCTTGCGTCGCTGCCTGCCTGCGCGACCCGGTGACCGGAGTTGGCGGCATGAACCATTTTCTCCTTCCGGGTTCGGTGGAGACGATGGCGTCCGGCGGCGACGCGACCCGCTACGGTGTTCATCTCATGGAACTGCTGATCAACGGCCTCTTGAAGCAAGGCGCGCGTCGCGACCGGCTGGAGGCCAAGATCTTCGGCGGCGCCAAGACGATTGCCCGCTTCTCCAATGTCGGCGAGCAGAATGCCCGTTTCGCCCGACAGTTTCTGATGGATGAAGGGATCAAGATCGTCGGCGAGAGTACGGGCGGCGAACACGGGCGCAAGCTCGAATTCTGGCCATCAACGGGAAGGGCTCGCCAACACGCGCTCACCGGCGTGGAAACACAGCGTACCGTTGCGCTGGAACAGCGGCAGCCGATACCCGCACCGAAACCAGCCGAAAGCTCTATCGAATTTTTCTGACGCCGACACCGGCCTCGGAAAGACGCTATGCAAGCAGCCGCAGGAGATGCCCGCATGGAGGACACTCCTCGCGGGAAGTGGAGAAACCATGAAAGCCGAGTATCTGAGTGAAGCGCCCGTCATGGAGGAATCCCTTCCCGCCGTGCTGATGCGCGTCGTGTCCGAACTGTATGACGTTGCCTGCCTCGTCGAGCGGATCGAGCCGTTGCTCGGCGATCTGCATCCCGAAGTCGGGCAGGACGACGCCGCCGACCGGATAAAGGTGCTGCAGGGGATCGACCTTGCCGTACAGAAAGCGCGGGGCCTGGCGGATTTCATTGGCCAGGTGACGGCCGACATGCCCGATGGATGGGCTGTCGACGTGACCACCGCACTCAACCTTGTCAAGCTTACGGACATGCAGAAGGCATTGAGCAATGGCGCTGAGCGTCACGGCCATTCGCAGCCGTTCGCCAAAGCATCCGGTGATTTCGAAGCCTTCTGATTCGCCGCCCATCGTTCAAATTCCTGCGCCGCATGTTTCCAGCGAACGTGCGGCGTTTTGCCGTTCGGGGGATGTGGTCTTTAATTATTTGATTTAAAAGACGGAATTCTGATTTCCTGCAAGCGCGGCAGCACCCGACGCATCTGACATCTGCGAAACGTTCGCGCAAGTTTCACGATCTAGTTTGCCAGACGGGTCTTTATGGATCTGCGTAATTCTTGGGGCTGAGGGTGCCGTTGGCTGTGGCGCCATACCGGGGTTGGGCAATTTAAACTGAGCAGGTTTCGCCTTCATGGCCGATGGCAGCCTGGGAAAGTTCGTGCGGGAACAGAATGAATCTGTTGGATCAGCTTAAGAGTATGGGCAAGAATCTGGCTTCGCTGGGGCAGGCGAAGCTGGCGCTTCTAGCGGGGGCAGGGGTCGTTACCGTCGGCCTGGTGCTTGCCGCCGCGTTCTTCGTCAACAAACCCGCCTATGAGACCTTGTATGTCGGGCTGGAAAGCACGGACATCAACCAGATAAGCGTCGCCTTGGCGGAGGCGAATATCGACTTTAAGACCGGCACCGACGGCGCAAGCCTTCAGGTTCCCGTCGGTGACACCGGAAAGGCTCGGCTCTATCTCGCAGAGCGCGGCCTGCCGAGCAGTTCGAACTCCGGCTACGAACTCTTCGACAATGTCGGCTCGCTGGGCCTGACCTCGTTCATGCAGGAAGTCACCCGCGTTCGTGCTCTCGAAGGCGAAATCGCCCGCACGATCCAGCAGATCAACGGTATCGCCGCCGCCCGCGTTCATATCGTCATGCCGGACCGCGGCAACTTCCGTAAGGCAGAGCAGGCTCCGACGGCTTCGGTCATGATCCGCGCCGGCAGCGCCGCTGGGCGCAAGTCCGCCGCATCCATACGCCATCTTGTCGCCGCATCCGTCCCGGGCCTTGAAGCCGAACACGTGACGATCCTCGATTCCGCCGGCCAGCTCCTCGCCTCGGGAGAGGATGCAGAGGGCAACACGCTCAACCGCTCTCTCAACATCGTTCAGTCGGTGCAGGAAGACGTCGAACGCAACATCGAAAAGGCGCTTGCGCCCTTCCTCGGCATGGACAACTTCCGTGCCAGCGTCATGGCGTCCCTCAACACCGATTCCCAGCAGACGCAGGAAACCGTCTACGATCCGGAATCACGCGTAGAGCGCTCGGTACGTGTCACTCGTGAGAGCCAGAAGTCCAACCAGAGCCAGCTGCAGAAGCCGGCGACGGTCGAACAGAACATTCCGCAAGGCGGTCCTGACGAAGGCATCGGTCCGCAATCGAGCGACCAAGCCGACAAGAAGGAAGAACAGACCAACTACGAAATTAACAGCAAGACGGTCGCCACGGTCCGAAACAGCTTCCAGATCGAGCGTCTTTCGGTCGCCGTAGTCGTCAACCAAGGCCGTATCGCGGCGCTGGTCGGCGAGCCTGCCGAGCAAGCCAAAATCGACGCCTACCTGGCCGAGATGCAGAAGATCGTCTCGTCTGCAGCTGGTCTAAACGCTGACCGCGGCGACGTCGTCACACTGACCGCGATGACCTTCTTGGACAACCAACTCCTCGACGAAGCCGTACCTGGCCCGGGCGTGATGGAGACGCTGGCGCGCAACTTCTCGACGATCATCAATGCGCTCGCCTTCGTCGCTGTTGCCTTCCTGGTCGTCTGGTTCGGCTTCCGGCCGGTCGTGCGCTCCGTATCCGGCGGTGCCGGCGCCACGGCGCTGGAAGCCGATGCGGGTGGTCTCGAACTGCCCGACTTCTCGCCGGCCGTTGGCGTCGGCGCGGGAAGCGGCGCGCTCATGGACGGATTTGGCTCGGACTTCGGCTTCGACAGCACCGACGATCTGCTCAGTGCCGGCGATGATGGCGACGGTGTCTTCAACCGCCGCGTCAAGGAGGGGCCGGAGCGGCGTCTGGCGCGGATGGTCGAGATCAGCGAGGAGCGCGCGGCCAAGATCTTGCGCAAGTGGGCCGAGAACCAGGCCGCCTGACCCGCCAGCCAAACAAACGACAGAGATCCCGCCGCGAGGCGGGATTTTTGTTTCGGCGGGGAGCACCAGTCCTCGCGGCCTGCCGCAACTTTTCGTATCCGGTTCGTGCTGATTTCTGCAGCCTCGGCTCTATATCATTTTGGCGCAGCCTCCCGACAGTCGGCAGGGAGACCGTTTCGCATACCCTCAACCAACCCTGAAGCAGGAGCGACACCGATGGCTACGATCACGACGAGCGATGGAGCGAAGATCTTCTACAAGGATTGGGGAGCGGGCCAGCCGATCCTCTTTTCTCATGGTTGGCCGCTGACGGCGGATGCCTGGGATAACCAGATGCTTTTCTTTGGCCGGCAGGGATTTCGCGTTATCGCTCACGATCGGCGCAGCCATGGCCGCTCCGACCAGACCTGGGACGGCAATAAGATGAACCGCTATGCCGACGACCTTGCCGAACTGATCGAGACGCTTGACTTGTCAAACCTCGTCCTGGTCGGCCACTCTACGGGAGGCGGCGAAGTGGCGCACTACATCGGACGGCACGGTACGAGCCGGGTCGCAAAGGTTGTGCTTGTTGGTGCCGTTCCGCCGCTGATGCTGAAAACTGGCGCCAATCCCGAAGGCGCTCCCATCGAAGTGTTCGATAACATCCGCCAGGGTACCGCCGACGACCGTTCCCAGTTCTTCAAGAATCTGGCGATTCCGTTTTACGGCTTCAATCGCAACGGCGCGAACGTCAACGAAGGCTTGCGTGATTCCTTCTGGTTGCAAGGCATGCTCGGCGGTATCAAAGGGCTCTATGATTGCATCCACGAGTTCTCCGAAGTCGACTACACCGAGGATTTGAAGAAGATCGACAAACCAACGCTCGTGATCCACGGTGAAGACGACCAGATCGTGCCGATCAAGGCCGCAGGTGAGAAAACAGCCAGGATTGTCAAAGGGGCTCAGTTCAAGGTCTATCCCAACGGCTCGCACGGCCTGGCCCAGGTCGAGTCTGACAAGTTCAACACGGACGTTCTGAACTTCATCGCCGACTGACGGCGCTCGGCTGCTTCGAAGCGCGACCGCAACGGTCGCGCTTTTGACATCGTGTGTGACTCAAAAGTGACGATTTCGTCGGTCGTACGATTTGGCTCACCTGGCGTTAGTTGTCGTATCTACTGATTTTTCGCGCGCCCAAGAAAATTTGTTTTGGCTGAAAATGATAATCGTCAGGCTGATTTCACCCAATCAGGAGACGGTTGTTTACGCAGCACGGAATCGCCGAGATTCGCGGCAGATGGGAAAATCTGATTATTAACAAAAGTTTAGGTTCAAGCCTGCGGCGTGCGGCAAAAAGTCCTGCGACGTCCAGGCGAATCGGCGGCACGAACCATCCGAAAAGTAAATCCCGAAGCGGTGGCTGTGGCTTTTGATTCGCGTCTCTGTACACTTTAGTTACTGATTCGTTTGGTGAATCCCGCCCCATGCGGCTTGATCGGGCGGCGCTGGTTTTTCAGCGCCGGCACGAGGGGAGGGCGGGATGATCCGGCCGAATTCGGCAACGGGGGCATTTATGGATACGATCCGAGCGGATGTAACGCTCCGGGAGTCCTATGGATTCTCAGCGATCGCCAATGAGCGAAAGAGTGCGCGGGAACTTCTGGTTCACCAACTCCGACGCTGTGCAGATCGGACTAGCCTTCCGGCGGGCCTGCGGGCGCTCACCCAGTATGTCAGCGCCTCCCATTACCTTCTCGTCCGTCATGATTTGTCCTTCAACACGGACATCGGATTTGTCGTCGCATCGGATTGGCCTTTCGACATGGTGCGCGGCCTTACCGGCTCCGTCGACGCGGGACATTCTCGCATGAGCGAGTTCGATCGAAGCTGCAACCTGATGCAGCCGAACTTTTCGCAGTTTCCCGACGATGTCGCGGTTCCCGACGGCGTCGGCCGGGAGTATTGCGCCATTACGCTCAATGCCGGGCAGGTGCGGATGACGTTGCTACTGCTCTTTCCAGAGCATTTCATCCTCTCTCAGAGCAAGCTTCGCGATATAGGCCTGTTAACCGGCTATTTTGCCAGCGTCTGCTGTCGGCCGTCGAAGCGACAGGAACGCGAGTCAGACCTGACTGATCGCGAGATCGAGTGCCTCTATTGGATCGCCGAGGGTAAGACCAGCGACGAGATTGCGGTGATTCTCGGCATTTCCCGCAATACGATCAACAACTACATCGCCAGCGTAATGCGAAAGACCGCGACCAAAACGCGCTCCGAAGCGATCGCCTGGGCGGTACGAAACAATCTCGTCTGAAGGGGGCGCAATGGAAATTCAGCTCTCCCAAGCCGCTTCTGCCAATCCGGAAATCCGGATTGGCAAGCTTTCCAAGCCGCAACGGACGACTGATACCGTGACCGCGCTTCTGCACATGCAGAAGATGATTGGCGCAAAAAACTTCGCTGTCTTCCGCATCCGCGGTCAGGGACTTCCTTCGGCCAGGCGCTTGGCCTGTGCGCTCAGCAACTGGGCCGACCAGGCGGAACACCAGGCCTGCTCTCTGCTTGAGGAGTATGGTGCGGGGCTGATAACCCATCTTGAAGCCTCCACGTTGCCGGTTGTTTGGGAAGGCGCCGAAACCGATCGGGGCCAAGCGGCAGAGATTCCTCTTTTCACCGAGCGTTTCACGTCACAGCGTTATCCCGTCTCCGGCATCGCCTTTCCGGTCCGTCTGGGGTCTGGCGGCAATGGTTTCGTTGTCTTCACAGGTGATCTCCTGGATCTCGGTGATGATGTCGTGCTTGACATGCACATGCGTGCCACCCAGGTCATGATCGAGCTGCTGGGCGCGGATGAGAAGCGGATGCTACCGGCCGAAGCGCTTAATGATCGCGAGATCGCCTGCCTGCAGATGGCAGGCGACGGCTGCATCAGCGAAACGATCGCCGAGAAGATGGGCCTGTCGGTTCATACCGTGAACGCCTATCTCGGGACGGCGACGGCCAAGCTCGACGCTGTCAATCGCATCCAAGCTATCGCAAAAGCAATCCGCCTCGGCTACATCCGATGAGCCGAGGCGGCGCAATTCCCCGCTTTATGCCGCCGCGTCCATAGCGTCCAGCGAAGGTGGTGCCATCCGCTTGAATTGCGCGTCCTTGAGGCTCGCCGCAAGCAACGCGGTGTTGTCTTCAGGGGCGGCGGCTGGATTATCGAAGGCCACATGGGTGATTTCGATCCCCGCATGCTCGTTGCCGAGATGTAGTCGGGCATAGACGATCACGCCCTGCGGACGCAGTTCGAGGTCGAGCGTCACTTCGGGTTCGCCGCCCCAATCAAGCTTGTAGTCGCCGCCGGCACCGAAGACCACGGTGCCGGGCAGGAAGTACAGTTCAGCGGCCGATGCCACGAGATCGGCCAGGTTTCCGTAACATTCGAAGCGCAGCAGCGATACGAGATCGGCCGCGTCAAGCAACCGCAGTTCCGACGCAACCGGCCCAATGGCTTCGGCTACAATCCTCTCGCGCTGGGCAGAATAGGAGCATTTTCTCATCGGATCTCGTTTACCCGTCTCATCTGGGGCGAAGCTTGGTAGACCCGGTGAATCAGCTCCGCCACGGCTTTGTAAAACACCGGCGGAATGACACTATCGATCGAGACTTGCGCAAACATGGAGCGTGCAAGCGGTGGGTCTTCAAAAACGGGAATACCGTTCTGTTCAGCGAGTTCGCGGATTTTGAGGGCTACCAGATCCTGGCCCTTGGCGACCACGATGGGTGCGTCCTGCTCCTCGCGCACATAGCGCAGCGCCACGGCAAAGTGGGTAGGATTGGCGATTACAAGGGTCGCGCGCGGCACGGCGGCGATCATCCGCTTGCGGGCACGGTCGCGCTGGATCGATCGAAGGCGGCTCTTGACGATTGGGTCGCCCTGCGCCTGCTTGTGCTCTTCCTTGACTTCCTGTTTGGTCATGCGCAGTTCGGAGTACCAATGGTGGCGCGTCCAAGCGAAATCGAGAGCGGCGATCGCGGCAGTGGCAAACAGGATGATGATCAAGATCTTGTGGGCTTCCTTCGCCAGGATCGGGAAGATCGCCGATGGATCGGTGAACATGGCGTTGAGCGTGGCGAAATAGTCGTCCCACAGGACGAAAACGACGACGACTGAGACAACGCCGACCTTTATGAACGATTTGCCGAACTCGACGAGACCCTGCTTGCCGAACATGCGGCCGAATCCCTTTATGGGCGAGAGGCGCGATATTTGCGGACGTACGCGCTCAAGCACCGGGCTTGGCATGTTCTGCAGGATCGAGGCGGAGAGCCCGAACACCATCATCATGATGAGCGCCGGCATGAGCAGTGCACCGGCCTCCCAGACAAGATGGCGAAACAGCGCCACGACGTCTCCGCTCGTCTCCAGGTCCCAGGCTTCGGGCTGCTCGAAGAGGTCGCGCAGCGATTCGGCGATTCGCGAGATTCCGCCTGGCAGGAAGAATACGAGGAACACATAGATCGCAATCGTCGAGGCAAAGACGGGAACTTCGCGTGCAAATGGCGTGTTTCCCTTCTCTGCCGCGTCGCGAATTTTTTTCTCGGAAGGGGCTTCTGTTTTACTATCCTTGTCCTCGCCATCGGCCATGGACATCACTCCCGAAGCTTGCGTGGCCGATCAGGCCTGGCGCGGTCGCCCCGCACCGGCATCGGCCCATGAAAAAGGACCCGGTTCTCCAGGAGAATCGGGTCCTCTAAACGGTCAATCCTGTGGGAAGGAGAGTCAAGCTGGTTCAGGCGGCAGCCTGCGTCTCGTCCTTCTCTTTCAACTGAATCTGGCCGGCTGCGGCCAGGCGGATCGCTTCCTGCGTGATCGAGCGGCGGGCGATCGCCACTTCGCGTGGTTTGCCCAGATCGCCGGAGGCGAGATCGGACTCGATCATGCGGCGCTGGCGAGCACCGATCGAAGACAGGACGGCCTCGCGCAGTTCCATCGACGTGCCGCGCAGGGCGGCCGTGATGATGTCCCCTGCAACGTCGTTGAAGAGCGACACGCGACTTGCCTGCGGCATGATGAGCAGATCCTCGAACAGGAAGATCTTCGGTCGCACCTTCTTGACGGAGGCGGTGCTGATCGTCTCCAGCGAGGCGAGCAGTTCGTCGACCTGATTCTTCTCCAGCTCGTTCATCATTTCGGCGACCTTGTTCGAGCCGGGCGAATTGCGCTCGGCCTCGAAGGCATCCATCATTTCGAGAACGCGGTTCTCGATAATGGCTGCCGCCTTGGGGCTTGCCTCTTTCAGGTTCACAGTCCGGTTGATGATATCGGCGCGGATTTCTTCCGGCACTTCTAGCAGCACTTTGGCGCCGAATGCAGACGGCATCATCGACAGAATGTAAGCGATCGTCTGCGGATGCTCTTTCAACAGGAACCGGCTGATGAAGATCGCATCGGCATCCTGCAGGCGGTCCCAGATGGTCGTCTCATAAGCCTGGAAGGCCGTCCGGCGGCCGAGCAGGCCATCGACCTCGTCGGGCGTCAGGCCTTCCTCGAGGATGCTCTCCATCATCTTGGCGTTGTCCATCAGGCCAGCGCCTTCGGTAAAGAGATCTTCGAATTCGTTGACGAGTTCGAGCAACTCCTGCGGTGGGATCTGGCGCAGGTTCTGTGCCGCCGCGATGATGCCTTGAAGCTCGCCTTGCGTGAAGAACTTGAGAAGTTTGCCCGCAACCGGCTTGCCCATTGCAAGAAGGACCGCAGCTGCCTTGTCCACCGGCTTGAGCGGCGCGCCGACGGCGGTACTGCCGAAATTGTCGAAATCCATCATGGATGCCTCCTGAAACCTCAACCGGTATCAGATCTTGGAAGTGCTCTTGACCTCGATCAGCTTCACCCCGAAGCGGGTGTCGTCGTTTTCGAGGATGGTGATTTCGCCGCGGCCGATGGTGCGGCCGTTGACCATGACCTCTACCGGTTCGCCGATGCGGCGATCGAGTGCGATCGTCGCTCCCTCCGTGAGGTTCATCAATCCAGAGACCGGCATTTGTGACGAGCCAAGGACAATCTGCAGGTCGATCGGGATGTCCATGATCAGGTCGAGGTTGGCCTCCATGGCGCTCCCCGGCCGCGGCGTCGCCGCATTCTCGAATTCCTCACCGCCGAAGTCGCTGCCGGCAAAGCTGGTGTCTTCGAAGGATGCCGTTTCTGCGGCGCCGAAGTCTCCGCCGAACCCGCTGACGGTCGTGTCGGAGCCGAAGTCCCCGCCAAAGGCTGCAAGTGGATCGCTCTCCTCGGCTTGCGGAAAGTCCATGCCGAAGTCGGTCGCGGGTGCGCCGGATGCATCCTGCTGAAGGACGCCGCGCAGGTCGTCGATCGCCTGTTCGAGTTCGGCGTCGTTGGCGTTGATGGTTGACGCAAGGTCGTCTGCGAGGGGTGCTTTTTTCGGTGCCATGTGATCACTATTCCATCTTAATCTTGCCCGAGGCATGCTGCCCGGCTGGTGCTATCCGACGATGTGTTGCAGCAGCTCGTCCTCCGAGCCGTAAGTATCCTTCACGCGAACCGTGTAACGCGCACCGGCCCGCCCGAACTCGCAGATATAGAGCTTGTTGCCGTTGGCGGTGACATCGACGCGAACGTCGCTTGCGTCCTGGAAAGGGATGATATCGCCGGCCTGCAGGCGGCTTACAGTGTCCAATGTTTGGCGCTCCAGGTGGATGCGGGCCTGCAGCGTCACTTTCGAGCGCCGCACTTGTTCGCTGAGCTGCTCGCTCCAGTCTTTGCGGGACTTGACCGCATTGGCTGGCTTGGGCGCGGTGATCGTCGATTTCAACAGAACGTATTGTGGGATGACAATGTAGAAGCTCGATAGCACTGGACCGATGCCGACGGACATTTCCACCATCGCGGCAAAAGTGTCCTCGGAGCCATTCTCCGGGGTCTTGCGGCCTTCAACATTGTAAGCAAGACCAACCACCGGCTCGTAGCCGTTGCCGTCGCTGACGGCGGTTTTGAGTACGCCGGAGATCCGGTCAAAGACCATGGCAGCGACATCAAGCTCGATCCGTGACAGCGGCCGCGGCTCGGGCTCCTCGATCGAGTCGCTCACCGCGCCGAGCATGTTCTCTACGAGCGTGACGATGAAGGGGCTGTCGCAAACGACGGCGTACTGGTCGCTCCAGTTGCGAAGTTCGCAATCGGCAAGCGCCATCGCGCCTCCGAGGCCGGAAATCAGCTGGCCGTAACGACCGACTTCGTAACCAGCATAGGAAACAGCGATCTCGAACCCGAGCTCGCTGGCGAAGACGTCAGGCAGGAACTCGGCGATTACGTCCCCGAGTGCGGCGCAACGCTTCGAGATGGTTTCCCTGTCGCCGAGCTGGCCGGTAAGGCGGGCGAGGACGATGGGGTCGTGTTTCGGTTTTTTGGACGCTGTCATGTCGTTCCCGCTCATTTAGGCCGCCTTCGAGTCGCCGCGCGGATTCATCATTTCCTGCTCGACCGCATCAATGGAAGGTCGCTCATAGGAGGAAATGGTTTTGCGACCGTATTCGAGGGCGACCTGCGGGACCGAGCCATTCATGTAGGCGAGCAGCGTCTGCTTGACGATGATGTAGAGACGGTTCTGCTTTGCGCGGACGGACTTGATGTTGGTCGCGATCGGCGAGACGACGGAATAGGAAAGGAACACGCCGAGAAGGGTCCCGACCAGGGCCGCAGCAATCTTGCCGCCGAGGATTTCCGGCGATTCGTTGATCGCGCCCATCGCCTTGACCACGCCGAGAACGGCGGCAACGATACCGATTGCCGGAAGTGCGTCGGCGACAGTGCTCATTGCCGAGTACGGCTTCATCTTGTCGTTCGTGATGGTCTGGATTTCCTCGTCCATCAGGGCCTCGATCTCATGCGAGCGGGCATTGCCGATGATGATAAGGCGGACGTAGTCGCAGATGAACGTGGTCAGTTCCTTGTTCTGCAGGACTGTTGGGGCCGATTTGAAGATCGAGGATTCTTCCGGGTTGTCGATGTGGCTCTCGATCTCGTTGCGCGATTTCGTGCGCAGGTCCCGCATGAGGCTGTAGAGCACGCCGAGCGTGTCGAGATAGTGCCGTTCCTTTGGCACCGTATGCTTGAATGCCTCAAGGAGCGCTTTGCCCGTGTCTTTGACGACTTTCATGTTGTTGGCGACGATGAAGCCACCGAGACCAGCGCCACCGATGATCAGGAGTTCGAACGGCTGGTTGAGGACCTCAAGGTGCCCACCCATAGCCATGTAACCGCCAAGGACGCAGCCGAAGGTGACGATCAAACCGATGATAATATTCATTGTAAGCCCACAAGCCTCGACAAAATTCCGACCCTACCTGAATAGAGTTCGAGCCTTGTGTGAGGCTGTAACGGTGTCGTTCACCGATCGTGTCGCAGTTACAGGTTCGCGCAAGCAAAGATCGGCAGGTTGGCGCCGCATGGGGGGCACTGTGCCCTTGCGAAACGGAAAGTGCGGAATCCATCGTGACGACCACCTATACGAGTTACAAACTGATCACCGCCGATCTCGCAACCTCGCTCAAACGGGTCTCGGAACAGCCGGACGTGAAGCGTGAAAGCGAGTATTATCTGGCCAAGATTGGCTCGGTGAAATCCATCGACGAGTTCTTCGCCGACAGCCGCCTCTACAATTTTGCGATGAAGGCGCATGGCCTCGAGGACATGGCCTACGCCAAGGCCTTCATGCGCAAGGTCCTGACTGAAGGCATCGACGGCGATGATGCATTTGCCAACAAGCTTTCTGACAGCCGCTATAAGGAACTGGCAGAATCGCTGAACTTCGCCCGGCACGGGCAAGCAGCCACAAGTTTTGAGCGCGCCCAGAAAGGCGTCGTTGAGAAGTACAATCGCCAGACGCTTGAGGTAGATGCCGGCAGCGAGAACACCGGTGTGCGGCTTGCGCTCTATTTCGAGCGAATGGCTTCGTCGGTCACCAGCGGCTACTCGATCATTGCTGACGATGCGATCTCCCAGGTCGTGCGCACTGCCTTGCAGCTTCCTGACGAGTTCGTCGGAACAGACGTTGATCGGCAGGCGGCCTACTACGAGGACGTCCTCGATCTCGCAGACTTCCAGGATCCGGTGAAGGTCGGTAAGTTCCTCGAACGCTTCACGGCGATGTGGGAACTGAGCAACCCTTCCGGCTCCTACGATCCGCTGACCGCATTCCAGCCGACGAGCCTGACCGGGATCTCCACGGATCTCCTTATTTCCATCAACAACCTGAAACTTGGAGGCCGATAGTATGGAGACCGGGCTTTACGTCTCGCTTTCGTCCCAGATCGCGCTTGATCGTCGCCTGACGACGCTCGCCGACAACGTCGCCAATGCCAACACGGTCGGCTTCCGTGCGACCGAAATCAAATTCAACGATGTCGTTGCCAACAACGGGAAGGCTAAGATCGCCTTCGTGGACCAGGGCAACGAGTTTCTCTCGACGCGCAATGGCGGCATGACCGAGACGAAGGGGATGCTCGACTTCGCGATCAAGGGGGAAGCCTGGTTCTCCGTCCAGACTCCCATGGGGCCGACGCTGACACGCGATGGCCGCTTCACGCTGACGGAAAACGGTGATCTCGTGACCCTGAATGGCTACCCCGTCCTCGATGCCGGTGGCGCGCCGATCCAGATTGACGGCAATGCCGGTCAAATCACGTTGAGTGCCGATGGCCAGTTGAACCAGAATGGGCAACCGGTAGCCGCACTCGGCCTGTTCCAGGCGGATCTTTCGGCAGGCTTCGTCCGTGCCGGCAACAGCGGTATCATTCCGACGCTCGCGCCTGAACCGGTCGTCGACCGCATCGATGTCGGCGTGGCGCAGGGATTTGTCGAGGAATCGAACGTCAATCCGATTTCCGAGATGACCCAGCTGATAACCGTGACGCGCGCGTTCGAAAGCATCAACTCACTGCTCCAGCAGAGCGAGTCCTCGATCGACAACGCGATCAAGACGCTTGGCGGCAGCCGGTAATATCCAATGAGCATGACGGCGGACGATCGATCAAACCATCCGGCGGCCAGTAACGGTGCCCGCAAGCTCAATGCGCTGGCGGGACTTGTGCGGCGCTACTCCAATCCGGAATTCTCCGTCGCGCATGGTGGCCATGTGCAGACGATCGCGGCGGGAAATTATACCGTCAGCGGATTGTCGCGCCACGTGCGGCTCGGCGAATTCGTCGCGCATCGCAGCCCAACGGGCATCCATCTCGGCGAGGTGGTGCGGGTCGAGCCGGAAACAGTTGTCGTTTGCCCGATCGAACCGGGCGAACCGATCGGCATTCACGACACCGTCATCCGCAAGGGCGCTTTCCGCATCGCGCCAACGGGTGCCTGGTGCGGCCGAACGATCAACGCGCTTGGCGAGCCGATTGATGGTCTCGGGCCGCTGTCGCAGGGCGATGTCCGTCGATCAATCGCCAATACGGCGCCGCCTTCGATGACGCGCCGCCGTGTCGAACAAGGTTTTTCCACCGGCGTTCGTGCGATCGATATCTTTGCTCCACTCTGCCTGGGGCAGCGTCTGGGCATTTTCGCCGGCTCCGGCGTGGGCAAGTCGACGTTGCTTTCGATGCTGGCGCGGGCAGATGCCTTTGACAAGGTCGTGATCGCACTGGTCGGTGAGCGAGGCCGCGAGGTTCGCGAGTTCATCGAGGACACGCTTGGCGACAATATGTCGAAGTCGGTCGCGGTGGTTGCAACCAGCGACGAGAGCCCGATGCTGCGCAAGATGGCGCCGCTGACAGCGGTAACAATTGCCGAGCATTTCCGTGATCAGGGCGACAACGTGCTCTTGATCGTCGACAGCGTCACGCGATTCGCGCACGCGATTCGCGAGGTGGCGACCGCGTCCGGGGAACCGCCAATCGCGCGCGGCTTTCCGGCTTCGGTGTTCACCGAACTGCCGCGCCTTCTGGAGCGCGCCGGTCCCGGTGCGGAGGGCGCGGGCACGATCACAGCAATCATCTCGATCCTTGTCGACGGCGACAACCACAACGACCCCATTGCCGATTCGACGCGCGGCATTCTCGACGGCCACATCGTGCTGGAGCGCAGCCTGGCCGACGAGGGGCGTTATCCGCCGATCAATCCGCTCTCGTCCATCTCGCGCCTGGCCCGAAAGGCCTGGACGGCCGATCAGGAAAAATTGGTGGCGCGGCTGAAAGCGCTGATCCACCGCTACGAAGAGACGCGCGACCTGCGCCTGATCGGCGGTTATCGGCCCGGGAGCGACGCGGATCTCGACATGGCGATCAGGCAGGTTCCCATCATCTACGACGTGCTGCGCCAGACGCCCGGCGAAAAGCCGGCAGCCGATTCCTTCGCCGATCTGGCAGTGGCGCTTCGCAATGCGCCGGCTAACCAGCCGAACGGTGCCGGCAGTGCGAGGGCAAGGGGGTGAACATGACAGACTACGACGCGGACAAGGTCGTCCTGCCGCTAAAGCGACAGGAAGAGAAAACCAGAAACTTCGGTGACCGCTTACTGGTCACGGCGGGCGTGACGCTGGCAGCCCTTGCTGCCTTCTTCCCATGGTATGTCTTCCTCAACCCGAAGGAATTCTCCGTTCCGCCGCTGTGGCAGGGCGATCGGCGCGATCTGCCGGAAACGCCAGCTCGGGATGTGATGAGCGTCTCGCCGACCGCCATGATAGACGAAGACGATACTGATTCCGCAGACGCTGTCGACCCGGTCAAGACGGCGACCGTGCCAAATCTCGGAAACGAGAAGAAGACGGGTGCCACACCGGAGAAGTCGCTGGATCAGCCTCTTCCTGCGCCGACGGGTTTCCGGTTGATGCACGTCGCCAACGGACGCGCCCTGATCGAAGATGCATCAGGCCTTTACATCGTGCGCGTCGGATCGATCTTGCCCGACAGCAGCCGGCTTGCGACGCTGGAGCAGCGCGATGGCGAATGGGTAATCGTCACCTCCAACGGAGATGTCTACAAGCGCAACTGATTCGTCTGATCAGCACGGTCAGCCTGACGGAACCGCCGGTGTGCCGCACCAGGCGGTTCTTGCATTTTTGGCCCGGATTTCCAGCGGCTTCGTTCTCAAAGGGAAAGACCGGCGGCCTGGCAAGTCCCACGCAAGATTAGCTCCCTAGGTTTGTGACACCAACGATGGAGTTTGTCGTCATGCAACCAATCCAATTTTTCGAGCTGGCTTCCAGGCAGGCCGAGTGGCTTTCCGTGCGCCAGTCCGTGGTTGCGGGCAACATCGCCAACGCCAATACCCCCGGATACAAGGCCAAGGATGTGAGCCCCTTCCAGTCGGTGCTCGAAAACACCGGCATCCGCATGGCGGCCACCAATCCGATGCATTTCACCGAAGCAGGCCTGAGCAACGAGATTACCGAAGTCGAACCGAACGAGGATGTCGGCGAACAGATTTCGGGCAACTCCGTCGGTCTCGCCGAGGAACTGATGAAGCAGGGCCAGGTCAAGCGTGAGTTCGAGCTCAACGCCGGCCTCGTCAAGTCGTTTCATCGCATGATGCTGATGACTGTCAGGAAATAATGATGGATCCCCTACTCGCTTCAATGAAAGTCGCCGCCTCCGGTCTCGAGGCGCAGTCCACCCGCATCCGTATCGTCTCGGAAAACCTGGCGAACGCCCGCTCGACCGGCGACACGCCCGGAGCGGATCCCTACCGGCGCAAGACGATCACCTTCGTTTCCGAGCTCGACCGCACGGTCGGGGCATCGCTGGTCGAGGTCGACCGCCTTGCTGAGGATGAGAGCGACTTTTCAGCTGAATTCGATCCCGGCAATCCGGCCGCCGACGAGAAGGGTATGGTGAAGATCCCCAACGTCAACGTGCTGGTCGAAATGGCCGACATGCGCGAAGCCAACCGGTCCTATGAAGCCAACCTGCAAAGCATCAAGCAGTCGCGCGATCTCATCAGCGCGACCATCGATCTCCTGAGGGCATCGCAATGATTGAATCGATCCAGGGCGTCCGTTCGCTCGTTTCCAATTCCGGCCTGACGGGAACTTCGACGGAAAACACCGTTACCGGCAGTGCAATGCAGTCGGCGCTCGCGCCAAGCGTCGCGCCGCAGCCGATGAGCTTCGCCCAGGTGCTGGGCGACATGGCGACCGAGGCGGTCAATTCCTTGAAGCTCAGCGAAACAAAGTCCTTTGAGGCCGTTCAGGGCAAGGCGAACACCCGTGAGGTGGTCGACGCCGTGATGAACGCCGAACAGGCACTCCAGACGGCGATCTCGATCCGCGACAAGGTCGTTACCGCTTACCTCGAAGTCGCACGCATGCAGATCTGAAGGAACGTGCCATGAAAGCTCTTGCCATCGCCGCAACCGGCATGAACGCGCAGCAGACCAACCTTGAGGTCATCGCGAACAACATCGCCAACATCAACACGACCGGCTACAAGCGGGCACGCGCCGAGTTCTCCGATCTGCTCTACCAGACCGAGCGAGCCCAGGGCGTGCCAAACCGCGCCAACGCCGCGATCGTCCCCGAGGGAGCAATCATCGGTCTCGGCGTCAAGACTGCGGCTGTTCGTAACATTCACCTGCAGGGAAGCCTGACGCAGACCGGTAACTCCTTCGACCTCGCGCTGGTTGGCCGCGGCTGGTTCCAGATCGAGGCACCGGACGGCACCACGCTCTACACGCGTTCGGGCGCTTTCAACACCAATGCCGATGGCCAGCTCGTGACCCTCGACGGCTATACTGTCGTTCCGGGCATTACCGTGCCACAGGACGCAACCGCAGTCACCGTGAACCGTTCCGGCCAGGTCTTCGCCACCGTCGACGGCGAGGAGCAGGATCTCGGCCAGATCACCCTTGCGAACTTCGTCAACGAAGCCGGCCTGGAGCCGCTCGGGGAGAACCTGTTCCGCGAAACCGAAGCCTCGGGCGATGCGATCGTCGGTACGCCGGATGAAAACGGTTTCGCCTATCTGCAGCAGAACTATCTTGAGGCGTCGAACGTTGATCCAGTCAAGGAAATCACCGACCTGATCTCGGCCCAGCGCGCCTACGAGATGAACTCCAAGATCATCCAGGCGGCAGACGAAATGGCGGCCGTGGTCAGCAAGAATCTCCGGTAATCGCAACAGACGAGGGAAACATGATGTTTCGCCTGAAACAATCGCGTCGAATGAAGGGTCGGGTGAGAGCGCTCGCCGTCGCCTTCGCGCTGGCAGCCGTGGGTCTCACGCTCGGAATGGGCACGGCTCAGGCCCTCGCCGAAGCGCGCTACGCGGTTGTTCCCAAGCGAACCATCTATCCCGGTGAACAGCTCGATCCGGCGCAGCTCGAGGAGGTCGAGGTCACCAATCCGAACATTGCGCCCGGCTATGCAGAGCAGATTGTGACCGTCAGCGGATTGATCACGAAGAAGACACTTCTTGCCGGACGCATCATTCCCGTTTCCTCTTTGCGCGAGCCCTTCGCGGTCTCTCGCGGCAAGACCGTCCGGCTCGTCTTCCAGAATGGTCCGCTCATCATCTCGGCATCCGGTACGCCGTTGGAAGACGCCTCGGTCGGCGACCTCATCAAGGTCCGCAACATGGATTCCGGCGTCATCGTCTCCGGAACCGTCATGGGCGACCATACAGTGCACGTGGTGGCAAAATGATTAGACCGTTCCTGTCCCGCCTTCTTGGCGCCTTCGTGGGGCTCGCGCTTTCGGTCGCGCCGGCGCATTCGGCCGCGCGCGTCAAGGACGTGGCCTCGCTGCAGGCGGGACGAGACAACCAACTGATCGGCTACGGCCTTGTCGTGGGCTTGCAGGGCACCGGCGACAGCCTGCGCTCCTCGCCTTTCACGGATCAGGCCCTTCAGTCGATGCTGCAGAACCTCGGGATCAACACGCAGGGCGAGCGCTCGCGGGCAAAGAACGTCGCGGCGGTGCTCGTCACTGCGACACTCCCGCCATTTGCAAGCCCCGGCAGCCGCGTTGATGTGACTGTCGGCTCGCTCGGCGATGCGACCTCGCTGCGCGGCGGCTCCCTTGTTATGACCTCCCTCACCGGCGCGGACGGTCAGATCTATGCCGTGGCGCAGGGTTCCGTCGTCGTTACGGGCTTCAACGCGGAGGGCGAAGCAGCCTCGATCCAGCAGGGTGTAACGACGGCCGGCCGCGTGCCGAACGGTGCGATCATCGAACGTGAGCTGCCGGCCCGGTTCAAGGATAGCTCCGACCTGGTGCTTCAACTACGTAACCCGGACTTCTCGACGGCGGTCGGCATGGCGGATGCGATCAACCGTTACGCGACCGCGCAATATGGCGGCAAGATCGCCGAAGCGCGCGATTCGCAGTCTGTCTACGTCGCCAAACCGAAGCGCGCAGATCTCGCGCGCCTGATGGCCGAAGTCGAAAATCTCGTGATCGAGACGGACGTGCCTGCGCGCGTCGTCATCAACGAGCGCACCGGAACGATCGTGATCGGCCAGGACGTGCGCATTTCCGAAGTGGCTGTGAGCTACGGCACGCTGACCGTGCAGGTGACGGAAATGCCGCAGGTCGTGCAGCCGGCGCCCTTCTCCGACGGTGTGACGGCGGTGGAGCCGAACACCGACATCGTTGCCCAGCAGGACGGCGGCACGGTTGCCATCCTCAACGGCCCGAACCTTCGCACGCTCGTCTCCGGGCTCAACAGCATCGGCGTGAAGCCTGACGGGATCATTTCGATCCTGCAGGGCATCAAATCCGCCGGCGCGCTTCAGGCAGAATTGGTGCTGCAATGACGACCAGGTCTGAACATACCTCGATCCTGGCAAGCCTTCGCGGCCTGCTGTTGCCCGCTGCAGGCGCGCTGATGCTTGCCATTCCCGGTGCACTTGCAGAAGAGCGCCCCGTGATCGTCACGAGCAAGGCGACGGCGGACGAAATCCGTGAATTTTGCACCAACATCGCCGACAAGGCGCGGGACCAGCGTTATCTGCTCCAGAAGCAGGAACTCGAGAACCTTCAGAAGGACGTCGACAGCCGTATCGCCACGCTGGAGAAGCGACGGGCGGAGTATGAGGACTGGCTGCGGCGTCGCAACGAATTCCTGAAAGTGGCCGAAGCCGGCCTGATCGAGATCTACAAGAAGATGAAGCCTGATGCGGCGGCCGCGCAGCTACAGGAAATCGATCCCGAGATCGCGTCCGCGATCGTCATGAAGCTTAATCCGCGCATGTCGAGCCTGATCATGAGCGAAATGGAGGCCGAGAAGGCCGCCGTTCTCGCCAGCATCATCGCCAGCGCTTCCGACCCGAATACCTCGAAGGACCCGTCATGAAGAAGCTCGCACTCGCCATGATGGCCACATCGCTGCTGTCGGGCTGCGCAAACCAGGCGATCAGGGAAATCGGCCGGGCTCCGTCGATGAGCCCGATCGGCAGCGGCTTGCAATACGCGCAGACGCCGCAGATGGCGCTCTATCCGAAGCAGCCGCAATCCAGGATGGCCGGCTACTCAATCTGGAGCGATCAGCAGTCGAACCTGTTCAAGGACTCACGCGCCATCAACGTCGGCGACCTGTTGACGGTGAAGATCCGCCTGAATGACGAGGCGACCTTCGACAACAAGACCGACCGCAGCCGCGTCAACAAGAGCGGCATGAACTTCGGTATCGGCGGTGAGGGCGAAAACTTCAGCCTCGACACGAAAGGCGACCTCACCTACGGCTCGTCGACGAGCACCAAGGGCGACGGCAAGACCGAACGCTCCGAAAGGCTCAGCCTGCTCGTTGCCGCCGTCGTCACAGGCGTGCTCGAAAACGGTAACCTCCTGATCAGCGGCTCGCAGGAGGTGCGCGTGAACCAGGAACTGCGCATCCTCAACGTCGCCGGCATCGTGCGGCCGCAGGACGTCGATTCGGACAACCGCATCTCCTACGAAAAGATCGCCGAGGCGCGCATCTCGTATGGCGGTCGCGGCCGCCTGACCGAGGTTCAGCAGCCGCCATGGGGGCAGCAGGCCGTCGACCTCTTGTCGCCGATCTGATCGCGAGCCCACGGAAGCAGGAAAATGAAGACGGACATGACCGACGAAGACCAGAGCGGCGAGGGCAAGAAGAAGCCTTCGCCTGTCATGACGATCGCAATCGTCGCCGGCCTGAGCGTCCTGGCGGTCGGCGGCGGCTGGCTCGTCGGCAATCTGCTGGCGCCGTCGGCACCCGCCGAGGCCGTCGCAGCCGAAGCGGCCGGCGAGCAGGGGGGCAAGAAGGGCGAGGACGGCGATCTGCCGCGTCTTGCAACAGAGGCCAACGGCATCGTCACGCTCGAGCCCTTCACCAGCAACCTTGCCTATCCTGCCGACAACCTCGTGCGCATGGAAGTGGCGCTCGCTTTCAAGGACGCGCCCGACCCGGCGTTGGCCGAAGCCATCCATCAGGACATCATGGCCTATATGCGCACCGTGTCGCTGCAGCAGATCCAGGGGCCACGCGGCTTCCAATATCTCCGGGACGACCTGATGGAGCGGGTTGACCTTCGCTCGGAAGGGCGCGTAACGAACCTCATGTTCCGGACTTTTGTGATCGAATGATTCGATTTTTCACGCTGACTTTTGTTGCCATGATGGCAATGACCACCATGGCGTTTGCCCAGCAGACCCCCGCCCAGATTCTCAACACGCCCATCGACGGATCCGTCGCCTCCTGGATCATCCGGAGCTTCGGCCTCCTGACCGTGCTTTCGGTCGCACCGGGCATCCTGATCATGGTGACGAGCTTCCCGCGCTTCGTCATCGCTTTTGCGATCCTGCGCTCCGGGATGGGGCTTTCGACGACGCCGTCGAACATGATCCTGGTCAGCCTGGCGCTGTTCATGACCTTCTACGTCATGATGCCGACCTTCGACCGCGCCTGGGAGAACGGCGTCGAGCCGCTGCTGGCCAACCAGATCGACGAGACGGAGGCGGCAAAGCGCGTTGCCGAGCCCTTTCGCGAGTTCATGACCGCCAATACCCGCGACAAGGACATGGACCTCTTCATCTCGCTCGCCGAGGAGCGGGGGCTCACGGTGGTTGAGGACGGCAAGGTCGATCTGCGGGCCGTCGTTCCGGCCTTCATGATCTCCGAAATCCGCCGCGGCTTCGAGATCGGCTTCCTCGTCGTGCTGCCCTTCCTGGTCATCGACCTGATCGTCGCCACCATCACGATGGCGATGGGCATGATGATGCTGCCGCCGACCTCGATCTCGCTGCCGTTCAAGATCCTCTTTTTCGTGCTGATCGACGGCTGGAACCTGCTCGTCGGCAGCCTGGTCAGATCCTTCCACTAATTCGATTCCAGATTGTTTGGTTAAGGCCCGCTTGCAACCTGCAGGCGGGCTTTTGCCGTTCCGCGAAAAAACGCCATGGAATCAATGGGGCCAAGTAATCGTAGTTAATGCTGTCAGTTTATATTTGGATAATCGTTCTCGTTCGTTAACCACGACTCTGCAACGCGCCGCCGGGGGGGGCTGAAATTAAGAACCTGGCAAGAATCGGTGCCTAATTTTGTCTTCACACGACAGGTTTGGTTTGAATTTGAATTAAAAGAAACCAAGTGGCATGACGCCGATCTGTAGTAACCGGTAGTATATTTTAAGTCCGGTATGTCCCCATCCATTGTATTTCGTAAAAAAAGGGACAAAATCTATGTCTAGCATCATGACCAACGTTTCCGCGATGTCGGCCCTCCAGACGCTGCGTTCGATCAACAACGACATGGGCACCACGCAGGACCGCATCTCGACCGGCTTCCGCGTCGGCAGCGCCAAGGACAACGCTGCCTACTGGTCGATCGCCACGACCATGCGTTCGGACAACCAGGCCATCTCGGCCGTGCAGGACGCCCTCGGCATGGGCGCTGCCAAGATTGACGTTGCCTACGCCGGCATGGAAAGCGCCATCGAAGTCGTCAAGGAAATCAAGGCGAAGTACGTTGCCGCGACCGAACAGGGCGTCGACAAGACCAAGATCCAGGAAGAAATCACCCAGCTGACGGCGCAGCTCACCTCGATCGCCGAGGGCGCTTCGTTCAACGGCGAAAACTGGCTCATGAACGCCGGCGGTCTTCAGAGCGTTGTGTCCGGCTTCGTCCGTGAGGCCGGTGGCACTGTGAAGGTGACCACGACCGACATTACCCTCGGTGCCACGAACACGCTGTTCGACGATACTGGCGCCAACGGCCTGCTTGGAGCCGTCAAAGGCATCGCTGCGATGACCTCAGCTACGACCACCGCCACCGTGCAAGCCTCGATTGGCATTGTCGAAACTGCGCTGAAGGGCATGACGAGCGCTGCGGCCGAGTTCGGTTCGCTTTCCAAGCGCATCGACATGCAGGAAGATTTCGCTTCCAAGCTCAGCGATGCCCTGGAGCGCGGCGTTGGCCGTCTCGTCGACGCCGACATGAACGAAGAGTCCACCCGCCTCAAGGCACTGCAGACGCAGCAGCAGCTCGGCATTCAGGCTCTGTCGATCGCGAACTCCAACTCGCAGAACATCCTGTCGCTCTTCCGTTAATCGGAGACACCGCCCGCAATCCTTCGGGTTGCGGGCCCCACACCCGGCATCTGGCGCAACGGGGGCTGACCGGCGCGCCAGAAGCGGGGAACGAAATCGAAGGATTGACGGCGCGGGGGCTGACCGCACCGTCTGGTCCTGTAAGAAGCCGCATCCGGCAACGGGTGCGGTTTTTGCTTTTGGCACAGCCCTGTTCCGACCGTTCCTTTGTACGCACGGCGGCCAAACGGGTCCGTCATGCCGGGCTCGATCCGGCATCCAGCGCGCTCAAGTCCTGGAGCGCAAGAGACCCTTTCGCGCCGCCGACGCGGGCTGGACCCCGGATCAAGTCCGGGGTGACGGGAGGAGGGGGCGTTCGCGAAGACGATTGGTTTGCCAGCAGTCGAAAGCCGCATCCGGCGGGCGCGGCTGCGGCTTGTCAGAGCCCTGCTCCGACTGCTCATATGTATGAACGACGGTCAATCTGGTCCGTCATGCCGGGCTTGACCCGGCATCCAGCGCGCTCCAGTCCTTGAGCGCAAGTGACTCTTTCACGCCGCCGACGCGGCACGGCTGGACCCCGGATCAAGTCCGGGGTGACGGGAGGAGGGGAGCGTGTGGACAATCAGAGTGTCTGATGTCTGGTGCCACATCGACCCGGGCGAAGGTGGTTTCATTTTTTCTTAAGCATGATGTGGCACGCGCGTACGCGCAAAGGTTGAAAAAATTTCGTCGAGCAGTGTTTTTTCTTGTGCCGCTTAGTGCTTCATTAACCAAGCTCGGATTACCTAAGCCCATCGAAACGACGGGCTGACCTTCAGCAAAAATAACGGGTTAGCAAGCATGACGTTGACCGTCGTTCGCCGGTAGAACCGGAATGTCCCTTCCTAGTCAGCCATTAAGGGGCACAATTATGACGAGCATTCTCACCAACATCGCAGCCATGTCCGCACTCCAGACGCTGCGTTCTATCAATTCTTCGATGGAAGAAACCCAGGGCCGCGTGTCCTCCGGCCTGCGCGTCGGCGAAGCGTCGCACAACGCTGCCTACTGGTCGATTGCCACCACCATGCGTTCGGACAACATGGCGCTCTCCGCCGTCGAGGACGCCCTCGGTCTTGGCGCTTCCAAGGTCGATACCGCCTATGCCGGCATGGAATCTGCCATCGAAGTCGTCAAGGAAATCAAGAAGAAGGTTGTCGCTGCAACCGAGCAGGGCGTCGACAAGAAGAAAGTCCAGGAAGAAATCGATCAGCTGCAGGAGCAGCTCGTTTCCATCGCTCAGGGTGCGACGTTCTACGGGGAAAACTGGCTTGTCGGCGTTACCAGTACTGGCTCGGCGGGTGCAAACCCGGACAAGACAGTCGTTTCCGGCTTCATCCGCAATTCGAACGGTACCGTTGCTGTAAAGACGACCGCGTACGCGTTTTTGGACACGGCAACTGCGACGGCATCCGCCAACGTGCTGTTCGACACTGTCGATCCAGCAACCGGCGCCCCCGGCACCAAGGGCATCCTGGGCACTGTTAGTGCCGGCGTCTCCGCCCAGTCGGTGTTCACGCTGGACATCAACTACGCCGCAGCCACTGCGGTTGCCCAAATGGCCGACGCACTCGACACTGTCGAGAACGCTCTGAAGGCCATGACGAGCGCCGCCGCCGAACTTGGCTCGATCTCGATGCGCATCGACCTGCAGACGGAGTTTGCTGCCAAGCTGTCGGACTCGATCGAATCGGGTATCGGCCGCCTCGTCGACGCCGACATGAACGAAGAGTCCACCCGCCTGAAGGCCCTGCAGACGCAGCAGCAGCTCGGCATCCAGGCGCTGTCGATCGCCAACTCCTCTTCGGAAAACATCCTGTCGCTCTTCCGTTAATCCGGAACGGACTGACAATTACAAGATCGCGGAAGCCGCGCCTCGCAAGGGGCGCGGCTTCTGTGCTTTCTGCTTTTTAAACGGCCGTTTAAGTTTTGTTAACCATGTTCGCATTATCTGGTGCCATCGAAACGATGGGTTAACCAAGACGAAGAAGGGGTTAACGGGCATCAGGCCGCTCCATCGTACCCGGCGATACCGGGATGTCCCTTTTCATAGACCTAGCCATCTAAGGGGCCCTTTCCAATGACCAGCATTTTGACCAACAACGCCGCAATGGCCGCTCTCCAGACGCTTCGTGCGCTCAACGACAGCATGGAAGAAACCCAGGCACGCGTTTCCTCCGGCCTGCGCGTCGGCGGCGCTGCCGATAACGCGGCCTACTGGTCTATCGCAACGACGATGCGCTCCGACAACATGGCGATTTCGGCGGTCAAGGATGCGATCGGTCTTGGTGCGGCCAAGGTCGACACGGCTTATGCCGCCATGGAAAGCGCCATCGAAGTGGTGAAGGAGATCAAGGCAAAAGTCGTTGCCGCCACCGAAGAAGGCGTCGACAAGGCCAAGATCCAGGAAGAAATCAAGCAACTGCAATTGCAGCTCGTCTCGATCGCCGAATCCGCCTCGTTCAGCGGCGAGAACTGGGTCGCCGGCGGCGTTAACACCGTAGCCGCGCCGATTAAGGCGACCGTCGTGTCGGGCTTCATCCGCAATTCGAATGGTACTGTTGCCGTCAAGACCACGGAGTACACGCTGGATGCCAGCACCGTCGGATCGATGACCCTGCTCTTCGGCGGCGCGGCTGGTACCGGTGCAATCGACCTTACCAAGGGCATTCTCGGCTCGGTCGCGGAGACGTTCAACGCCAAGATCGACTGGGACAATGACGGTACGTTGAGTGCCGCGCCAACCGCAATTCTGGGCAAGTCGATCCAAACGCTCGATCTCAACCTCATCACCACCAGCGCTGGTATGGCCGAGGCTCTCGCCCTCGTCGAATATGGTCTTCAGTCCATGACCAGTGCCGCAGCCGCTCTCGGCTCCATCTCGATGCGCATCGACCTGCAGGAAGACTTTGTTTCCAAGTTGAGCGACTCGATCGACAAGGGCATCGGCCGCCTGGTCGATGCCGACATGAACGAGGAATCGACGCGCCTGAAGGCGCTGCAGACCCAGCAGCAGCTCGGCATCCAGTCGCTGTCGATCGCCAACACCAATTCGGAGAACATTCTCCAGCTCTTCCGTCAGTAAGCGGCGCCCTGGCTAGGGGCGACTTCGTCCCGCTCTGAAGGAAATAATCCGCGGTTCCGCAAGGGACCGCGGATTTTGCGTTTTGCTGAACCTCGGCTTGCGCCAGGCTTGCCGGAATGTCGATTGTCTGCGCATTTGCCGGTAATTCCTAACAAGCCCTTAATGCCGTTAACCATTTGTTAACTATTGCCTCGTTAAGCCTTTGTTAAGAAGGACGGACTGTCGCCCAGGGCAAAGGTTGGCGACAGCGCGCATGACGCGGTTCCGTCGTTGCCGGTCTTAGTCACTCCGGCGTGCAACGCATCTCCTAGACAAGGCATACTCCAATGGCCAGCATCCTGACCAATTCGGCCGCCATGGCGGCTCTCCAGACCCTGCGTTCGATCGACAGGGATCTCGAAACCACGCAAGCGCGCGTCTCCTCCGGTCTGCGCGTCGAAACTGCCGCCGACAACGCGGCCTACTGGTCGATCGCGACCACCATGCGGTCCGACAACCGGGCGCTCTCCACCGTCCAGGACGCGCTCGGCCTCGGTGCTGCCAAGGTCGACACCGCCTATGCCGCGCTGGAAAGCGCCATCGAGACGGTGCAGGAGATCAACAAGAAGATCGTCGCCGCCTATGGCGTCGGCGTCGACCGCGCCAAGATCCAGGAAGAAATCGCCCAGCTTCAGCAGCAGCTCAAGAGCATTTCCGAATCGGCTTCCTTCTCCGGTGAGAACTGGCTGCAGGAGAAGATCAGCAACGGTCCTGCCGTGCCGCCGGCGGTGCCGACGCCCCTGACTGTGAACAAACAGGTGGTGGCTTCGTTCGTCCGCAACTCGTCCGGCACGGTGGCGGTGACGACGGTCGACTACCCCCTGAACGGTAGCACCGTCCTCTTCGACCTTAGCGGCGGCAACCTCGGTATCCTGGACAAAGTAGCCATGGAAGGCGCCGCGCCAGGAAACTCGCTTGGCTTCTCTGTCTCGACGCTGAGCGTCACGAACCTGACCGCCGCCAAGACTGGGCTCGACACCGCCTATCCTGCCACGGCTCCACACACCGACGAGGACGCGCTCAAGGCCATGAGCCGGTTTGTCGACAAGCAGTTGCAGGCTTTGACGAGCGCCGCCGCGAGCCTCGGGTCGATCCAAAGCCGCATCGATATGCAGGAGGACTTCGTCGCCACCTTGATCGATACGATCGACCAGGGTATCGGCCGTCTTGTCGACGCCGACATGAACGAGGAGTCGACCCGCCTCAAGGCGCTGCAGACACAGCAGCAGCTCGGCATCCAGTCGCTGTCGATCGCCAACACCAATTCGGAAAACATCCTGCAGTTGTTCCGTCAGTAGTCCACCCAACGGCGCATGGTTGCTTCCGAGGGGCATTTCGGAGCTTAGAAACATGCGCAAGCATACCGGCGCGTCGGGGCCATCGGCGCGCCGGGACGCTTGGGCCGCGCGATTTGCCCTGGCGCGGCCCAAGACCTTCATCCTCGCACAAGTTTGACCTTCTAGTTTGTAGGCTGCAGTCGGGAAAATTGTGCGTCGCCCGGTCAAAAGTGGCAGGACGCACGTCCGAGGAGACAGGGCAGCGGTGTTGAAGTGTAAGAAAGTGTCGAGGCACGAACCGGGGCGAAACCGCAATGAATGCGTTCGCACGACATGTGGGCGGGCGGCGGCTGATATGACCGGAGTTGCGTCATGAGCGTGCAGCTTGCCAGATACCTGAAGGATTTCAGCGCACCACGGCAATCTGCGCCGTTCTTGCGCGAAGGCGCGTTTGCGCAGGCGGGAGGCGCAACTGAAGAGACCTTGTTCGACATTGCCCCACCGGAGCCGCAGATTGACATCGAGGTAGAGCGCGCCGAGGCGTTCGCCGCTGGTCGCGCCGAAGCGGAGGCCGAACTTGACGGTCGACACCAGGAGGAGATTGCAGCGCTGCGCAACGCTCACGCGATGGAGCTGGCCGAATTGCGCACCCAGTATGAGCAACGGGCTGCGGCCATGGTCGCCGAACGCTTTTCGCAGATGGCCGACACCGTCGCCGACCTCGTTGCCGGACAGGCAGCCAATGTACTGGCACCGGTGCTCGACGAAGCGTTGTCGCGCAAGGCGGTGGCCGATATGGCCGCGCTGATCCGCGCCGGTGTTTTGGAGGGCGAGGGCATCGTTGTGACGGTCAGGGGACCGTCGCATCTGTTTGAACAATTGAAGTCGCATTTCGAGGGCGAGGTTCCGGTGTTCCGGCATCTGGAAGCGGACGATCTCGATCTTGCGGCGGAATTCGGAGAAACGGTCCTGGTGACGCGCATGGCGGCCTGGGCTGATACGGTTCGCAAGGTGCTGGCATGAGCGAAGGCGACAACAACCAAGGCAAGAACGAAGTCATCATCATCAAGCGTCACGCTGGCGGTGAAGGTGAGCATCACGGTTCCGCGTGGAAGATCGCCTATGCCGACTTCATGACGGCAATGATGGCGTTCTTCCTCGTCATGTGGCTGGTCAATGCCGCAAACGAGGAAACGAAGGCTTCCGTGGCTTCCTACTTCAACCCGATCAAGCTCACGGATGACAAGCCGGCCGACAAGTCCCTGAAGAAGCCCGGAAAGCAGGCTGAGGGCGAGAACACCGAGGAAAAATCGAGGAGCGAGGGCGAGAAGCCGTCACAGTCGGACGGCGCCGAGAAAGGCAAGGATCAGAGCACGACCGCTGGCGAGGAAACCCAGTACTCGCAGGCCGATTTCTTCGAAAACCCCTACTCCGTTCTCTCGGAGATCGCCCAGGAAGTAGGCCAGCAGGCCAATGTCAGCGCCAAGGGCGATGGCGGGGCAGCAGATTCGGGTCCCGCAACCGGAGCCAGCGGCGGCGAAGCCTATCGCGATCCGTTCGACCCTGATTTTTGGACGCAGCAGGTCGAGATCAGCCAGGCGACCAGTGCCGGCAGCGAGAACGTATCCAAGCCAGGCCCCACGAAGGAAGCCGATACGGCCGCCAAGAAGCCCGAAGACGGGGCGGAGAAGGACAGTGCAGAGGCTGCAGCTACGGACGAAGCGCAGAAGCTGCAGAAGGAAATCGCCGAGAACATCAGTTCGCTCGGAAAACTGGCCGATGGGTTGACGGTTACGCCGGCCGAGGGCGGTCTGCTCGTCAGTCTGACGGATCAGCTGAATTCGGCAATGTTCAATGTCGGCTCGGCTTTGCCGAAGAAGGAACTCGTGATCGCAATGGAGAAGATCGGCAAGATTCTTGCCGAGCGGAAGGGGGCGATCACCATCCGTGGTCATACCGATGCACGACCCTTCAAGGGCAACGGCGACAACTGGCAGCTCTCTGCGGCACGTGCGCAAAGCGCCTATTACATGCTGGTGCGCGGCGGGCTGGACGAGAAGCGTGTCAGCCAGGTCAGTGGTTTTGCCGATCGGCGGCCGAAGGTACCTGAGGATCCGTTGGCCGACGGCAACCGCCGCATCGAAATCCTGATTCAGGCGACCGAGGGCTAGCACCATGCAGGCAAGGCGGCGGCTCGGATCGATTGGTTTGGCGCTTGCTGCGAGTCTTGGGCTCGCAGCTTCCGCGCTTGGGCAGGACCAGGACAATCTCGCGCCTTACAAGATGATCCGCTCCCTGCAATACGTGCAGGACACAGTCGTGCTCGGCGACCATTCGGCGATGGAAATGCAGCGCTTCCTGCTGTCGACCATCGATGAGCGGTTGCGGACGGCCGATCCCTCGATCTTCGCGGACCCACGCAACGTGGATGCGGCGCTCGTCTATGCCATGAGTGGTGGAAATCCGGAGACGCTCGAGCTTTTGACCAAGCAGGACGTGGCCGGTCATTTCGATCCGCGCATCACCGATGCGGTGCGGAACTACCTTGACGGCCGCGGCACGACGAATGCCAGAACGCTTGCCGAGATTTTTCCGGAATACAAAAGCCTGGAGATCGGGCCATATCTGGCGCTCGTCTCCGCCAACTCCGTCCTGCGCAAGGACCCAAAGCTCGCCCTCAGCTATTTCGATTGGGCGCGCCTGATTGCTCCTGGCACGATCGTGGAGGAGGCCGCATTGCGTCGGTCGATTTTCGTCGCAGAGCAGAACAACATGGTCGACAGGGGCGTCGCCTATTCGAGCCGCTATTCACGGCGGTTCCTGCACTCGCCCTACGCGAGCCAGTTCGCCGACTTGTTCGTCAAGCTGGCCGTCGAGAATTTTGAGAAGATCGGCGAAGAGAATATTCAGGAGATCCTGTCCTTCATGGATACCCCGCGTCAGCGCGAGGTCTACCTGCGCATGGCTCGCCTGTCCGCCATTTCCGGCAAGGACCGGCTGGCGGCCATGGCCGCGGATCGGGCGCAGGCTCTGTCCGGAGAGGGCGAGAAGGTGCCGAAGACGCTCGCTGATCTCTATTCGGGACTTGCATCGATATCGTCTACGGATGTGACCCAGGCAGCAGAAAGGCTGATCGCCATTCCTGATGCCGATCTTTCTGCAAAGGATCGCGCGCTCAAGGAGGCGGCGCGCGTGGTGGCGGAAGAAGTTCTGCGTCCGCCGGTCATGACTGAGGCGCCTGCTTTGTCAGCGCCAGTCGTTCAGACGGAACAGCCGGGCGCGGTCTCCGACATGCCGAATAGCGAGATCAGCGAAGCCGAACGCATGAGCCCGAAAGCAGTGACTGAAGAGGCCGCCCAGGAAATACCCGGCAGTGCGCCGCAGTCGGCCGAAAACAAGACCAGCGAAGGCGATCCTGCGTTCGACGGCTACGTTGCAACGGGCCGGTCGAAACTCGACGAAATCGACAAGCTACTGGAGGGAGAGGGCAGTTGACCACTATCGACACCAACGTATTGAGCCAGCTCCAGCCCAAGTCTTCCGGGAAGGACAAGCCGCAGACCGAGGGAGACGGCAAGGGCCAAGGCAAGTTTGCGGAGGCTTTTGCAAACGCCTCGGCAAAGGGAACAGCCAGTGGTGCTGTAGACCATCAGCCGATTGCGAACAGGGCACTGAGCGCCGAGGCGGCTACGGCCGAAGGCGGGATTGAAACAGACTCATTCAGATCGATCCGGCACAAGCAGGCAACGTCGCACCGTTCAGGCGGAATCCCTGCGATGGTTGATGCCGCAAAGTCGCTTGAAGACGCGATCGAAGCGGCAGCCGACGACGGGCGCGTGCAGCCAATGGACAATCCGCGCGTCCAAGAAGACCGGTCTGTGAGACGGTCTCATGAAGCCGGGAACTCGAACTTGGACGAAGCCGTGGATGCGGAGCGAAGCGGCCAGGCGGGAGACGCCGGGGCTGTAGGGACCGCCGGCTACGACGGGCTGCTTTCGATGCTGAACGGAGCAGCGCTTTCCGGGACCGAGCAGTCAGACGCGGCGGCATCCAGCTCAACGCTGAGCGCGGCCATGGCTGCCCTTTCACAAATCAGCCATGGAGGAAAGACCGCGGCCGGTGGTCGTTCGGAGGATGCTGCAAGGCGTAATGTCGATCAGGCCGATCGCGGCCGTGCCGCTGCGGCGACCCTCGGCAATATGGCGGCGGAGGACGCGGCTGCCGCGGACGCGCTTTCGAAAGACATTTCCGATGCCGATCAGATCTTCCGACTGGTCCGGGCCGACGGCAGGGCAAAGCCGGTGGAAATTGCAATCTCCGGCAATGGCGAGGCTTCCGCGGTCAAAGACCAGCTTGGTACCAAGTTCGAGGCTGTCACCGTCGTGGATTCGCGGCGGTACCTTGGCTTGGCACAGGCAGGGAACTCATCGGCAGTGACCGCCGCAATCGCGCAGGATCCCTCCTGGGCGGCCGCCCTGACGGAGGCGGCGGACAAGGCGCCCGACATGACTGGCAAGGTCGTCAACACGCTGAAGATCCAACTGCATCCCATCGACCTTGGCATGGTCACGGCGACGCTGCGCCTTCAGGGTGAGGCGTTGGTGGTCGATCTAAAGGTGGAGACCGGCAAGGCTTACCGAAATCTCAGTGACGATCAGGACGCGATCGTCAAGGCGTTGCGTGGTCACGGCTTTAGCGTCGACCAAATCAGCGTGCAGTTCACGTCCTCGTCTGATCGAAGCACTGGAGCAGGACAGGGGGATGCGCAGGCGCAGTTCTCCGGTCAGCAGCAGGCGCGCGAAGGCGGTGGCGGTCGGCAGAGCAACGGAGAGCCAACGTATGCAGGCTTCATGGATCCAAACGAGGGATCGGCGCATGAATACGGGCAAGCGGAAAATCACGCTGTTGCTGGCCAGCGTCGCGGCGCTGGCGGCGTCTATCTGTGAGGCCAACGCTTCCACGGGCAGTTGTGAGCGGGAGATCCTGGCGGCTGCCTCGAAATATCGCATCCCCGCCGGCATACTCTATTCGGTCGGTCTGACAGAGACCGGCCGCAAAGGGTCATTGCAGCCCTATGCGTTGAACATCGAAGGCAAAGCCTATTTCGCCGCCAATGAGCGCGAGGCGCTGATGCGCTTCCAGCAGGCGCGCGCAGGCGGCGCCAAGCTGATCGACCTCGGCTGCATGCAGATCAACCACCATTTCCATGGCTCGGCGTTTTCCTCGCCGGCAGAGATGCTCGATCCACGTCGCAACGTGGAATATGCCGCACGGTTCCTGGCCGAGCTGCATTCCCGCCATGAAACCTGGACCATGGCCGTCGCGCGCTATCATGCCGGCCCCAACAATGATCCAGCGCAGAAACGATATGTCTGTCGGGTAATCGCCAACCTTGTTGCCACCGGCTATGGAAGCTGGACGAACAACGCCCGCACCTTCTGTAAGTAGCGCTACTCTACGTTGAAAAATTTCGAAAACCCAAATGTGGCGTCAATAAGCGTGCATTGTGGCTGGCAAGCGATCGTGTCAGCGGCGTTAACCTTTTCCACGAAAAAATAGACGCATTTTCGGGGCGACCTACTAAATGTAGGGCAAATCGGTGTGAAATGGTTAATCAATTATTAAAAAAATCAGATGATTTTATCTAATTGCCGCTGAATCCCTCGATTCGTACCACTCTTCCAACGAAGCACCACACTGATTCGGAGGCGGACGAATGATCGTAGTGGTTGATGAGCGCGAGCTCGTTAAGGACGGCTATACTTCTCTTTTTGGGCGCGAGGGCGTGCCTTCCACGGGCTTTGATCCGAAGGAATTCGGTGAATGGGTCACGTCGGCGGCAGATACCGATCTCGATGCGGTCGAAGCCTTTCTGATTGGCCAGGGACAGCAGATGCTGGACCTGCCGCGGGCGATCCGTGATCGCTCCCAGGCACCGGTAATCGCAGTCAGCGACACTCCATCCCTGGAAGCGACGCTGGCGTTCTTCGACTGCGGCGTGGACGATGTCGTACGCAAGCCCGTCCATCCGCGGGAGATCCTGGCCCGTGCCGCGGCTATTCGGCGGCGACTCAAGGCGATTGCGAACTACACCGATATCGGCCCGATCCGCGTGTTTTCTGACGGACGTGATCCGGAAATCCAAGGCTCCGTGTTCCCGTTGCCGCGCCGCGAGCGCCGTATCCTCGAATACTTGGTCGCAAACCGCGGCCGGCGCCTGTCCAAGACCCAGATCTTCAATGCCATCTACGGCATCTTCGATGAGGATGTCGAAGAGAACGTCGTGGAAAGCCACATCAGCAAGCTGCGCAAGAAGCTACGCAAGAAGCTCGGCTTTGATCCGATCGATTCGAAGCGTTTCCTTGGCTACTGCATCGACTGGAACTGATTTTGGCCGGGCCGGCTTACGGCCCGGAATGCGATTTCATTACGAAACGACAGACAGCCTCACGCAAGGCCCACCCCGTACTCTCAGCGACGCAATTCGAATAGCGAGGAATCAAAATGAGCCTCTATGGTACCATGAGAACCGGTGTTTCCGGCATGAACGCCCAGGCCAACCGCCTGAGCACGGTCGCCGACAACATCGCCAACGCCAACACCACCGGCTACAAGAAGGCGTCGACGCAGTTCTCCTCGCTGATCCTGCCGACCACCGGCGGCGCCTACAATTCGGGCGGCGTCACCACGGACGTGCGCTACTCGATTTCGCAGCAGGGCACCTTCACCTACACCACCTCGGCTACCGATCTGGCCATCAATGGTCAGGGCTTCTTCATCGTCACCGGCGCCGACGGCGTCGAGTATCTGACCCGCGCCGGCGCCTTCACCGTCATGGACGATGGCGCGATGCTCAATTCCGCCGGCTTCAAGCTGATGGGCTACGAATACTCTTCCACGGATGACCCGACCATCGTCGTCAACGGCTTCGATGGCCTGAAGGAGATCAATCTTTCCTCGGGCTCGCTCACAGCAACTGGCTCCACTGCCGGTGCGCTCGACGCCAACCTGCCCTCCAACGAGCCGGTCGGCTACACCAAGACCACTTCGCTCGTCGCCTATGACAGCCAGGGCAACACCCGCCTGCTGGACTACGTCTACACCAAGACAGCGAACAACACCTGGACGGTGGACGTCAAGTACAACGGCGTCTCCGTCATGAACCAGCCGATGCAGGCCTCGACCAGATCGAATGCGACCGGCAATCTGGATCCGGCCACCGTCGTCGGCACGATCGTCACGAATACCGCGACCGCCTACGACAGCACCGGCGCGGCACGGACCTTGACATACAACTATACGAAGACTGCCACGGGTTGGACTGCCGAAGTCCTGGATGGTGCCACCTCCCTCGGCACGTCGAACCTGACCTTCGACGCGGCCGGCGTGCTGACATCCGGCGGCGCCTTGACCACGACGGCATCCGGTACACTCGGTGCCCTGAACATCGATTTCAGCGCGATGACGCAGGTGGCCGGTGCTTCGTCAAACTCGGCCATGGTCGACGGCAATGCCGCTAACGCCAGCGGTCCTGTCACCCTGACCTTCGACACGGCAGGCAAGCTGCTCAATCCTTCCTCGCTGCGGACGCAGGGGATGACCATCAATGGTGCGACTCTTGCACCACTCGACATCAGCATCGCCGGCACGACGCAGCTCGGCTCTCCCTTTGACGTCTCCAACGGCAAGATCAACGGCAACGCGGTCAGCAAGGTGGTCGGCTACGAGATCAGCGCCGATGGTGTCGTCTCGCTGAAATACGGCAACGGCGTACTCGAGCCGAAGTACCGCATTGCCATGGCGAACGTGCAGAGCCCGGACAACCTGAAGCCGCTGGCCGGCAACGTCTACTCGCAGAGCAACGACTCGGGCGTCATCGTCATGGGCTATGCCGGCAACAGCAGCTACGGCTCGATCCTCTCCGGCGCGCTGGAAGACTCCAACGTCGACATCGCCGAGGAACTGACCAGCATGATCGAGGCGCAGCGCAACTACACCGCCAACTCGAAGGTCTTCCAGACCGGTTCCGAACTGATGGATGTCCTCGTCAACCTCAAGCGTTGACGGGAACGAATGCTGCAATAGAACGGTAGGTTGATACGATGTCGCTTTCAACGGCAATCAAGATTGCCCAATCCAGCTTTTCGAACACGGCGATCCAGACCGCCGTGGCGTCGAAGAATGTTGCGAACGCAAGCAACACCGCATACAACCGCCGCGCAGCGGTCCTTGCCTCGTCGGCCAACGGGTCGACGGTTGTGCAGACTTTCCGTGCGCAGAACGAGGCGCTGCAGAAGCAGAACCTGCTGAGCATTTCCAAGTCGGCGGCGCAGGACACGACGCTGGCCGGGCTCGTCCGTATCAAGACCACGTTAGGCGGCGACGACTACGAACTGTCGACGTCGAATTACCTCTCCACCCTGCGTAACAATCTCCAGGCCTTTGCGGACAAGCCGAGCGAACGATCGCTCGCCGAAACTGTTATTGCCAATGCGGTAGACGTCGCAAATTCGCTGAATTCGTCGACCGCGGACGTCCAGAAGATGCGCGCCGAGGCGGACGCAGACATCAAGACGGCCGTGGACGAATTGAATCGGCTCTTGAGCGAGTTCAAGACGTACAACGACCAGGTCAAGGGCGGTACCGCTGCCGGCACCGATGTCAATGACGCGCTCGATCAGCGCGACAAGCTCCTGACGCAGATCTCGGAAATCGTCGGTGTCAGCACGCTCGTGCGCACCAACAACGACATGGCGCTCTACACCAGCGACGGCACGGTTCTGTTTGAGACTGTGCCGCGCTCGGTCACGTTTACCGCGACCATGACCTACACGGCCACGGTGACGGGCAACCAGATCTACATCGATGGCGTCGCGATGCCGGCGGGCAAGGGCGGAAATACCAGCGCCCAGGGTACGCTCTCGGCTTTGTTGCAACTGCGCGACGATATCGCCCCGACCTTTCAGACGCAGCTCGATGAGATGGCACGCACGCTCGTCGACATGTTCTCCGAAACCGTTACCAGCCCAGGGCCGCCACCAACGTCAACCATCTACGCAGGCCTGTTTACCTGGGGGGCTGGGATCCCCGGTGCAGCCAATATCAAGGTCAATAACGACTTCGTCACCGCGAAGGGCGGCGACCCGATGCGCTTGCGTGACGGTGCCTATGACATCCAGAACCCGACCGGCGAAGCAAGTTATTCCGTTCTGCTGGAAAAATATGCGTTGTCCTTCGAGACGACACGGTCCTTCAGCGTCACGGCTGGCATCGACACCTCGGCGAACATCCTCAACTTCGCCACCGCCTCCATTGGTTGGGTGGAGCAGTTGCGCAGTTCAGCGGCGACGGCCAATGATGACAAATCCGCGATGCTTTCGCGGACGCAGGATGCCCTGAAGAGCGTCACCGCGGTCAGCCTTGACGAGGAACTGGCGCTGCTCCTCGATCTCGAGCAATCCTACAAGGCATCGGCAAAACTCGTAGCGGCGGTTGACGAGATGATGACCGCGCTCCTCCAGGCAGCAGGCTAAGCTCATGAAGACGTCCTTCGTATCCAACCTGACCATGCAGAGCACCATGCTTCGGACCATTGCCGAAGCACAGACGGAGATCATGCAGAAGCAGAAAGAGACGGTCACGGGCCGGCATGCCGACATCGGCGCCGTCCTCGGCGCCAAGACCGCCCGCACGCTCAATATGCATCGCGATATGCAGCGGCTGGAATCTCTGTTGAGCACCAATTCACTGACGAAGCAGCGTCTCGCAGCCTCGCAGGAGGCTCTGGGCCAGATATCGAAGGCGGCAGATTCGATTCAGGAAGCCCTGATTACATTTTCGGGCTCCGAAGCCCAGGATCACCTCAACAGGGCCAAGACGACCCTCGGCGATGCGCTGTCGCTCTTCACCAATGCCGCCAATGCGTCCTTCGCCGGCGAGTATCTCTTTGCCGGAATCGATTCGGACGTCCAGCCGGTCAACAGCTATGTCGGTTCTACGGCGCAGTCTAAGTTCAATACGGCATTTTCAAGATTCTTCGGGTTCAGCCAATCCGATCCGCAAGCGAAAGATATAACGCCCGCCCAGATGAACCAGTTCATCGACGAACTGGAAGCCTATCACATGACGGGCTCGGGTGCGCTTATGGGGCCGCCGCTCACGGGTGTCGGCTACGATGATTGGTCGAATGCGTCCAGCCAGAACATGACAAGCCGGATCAGCAATTCCGAGGTCATCCAGAGCTCGACCAACGCCAATGTGGACGGAATGCGTAATTTCGCTCTCGGCGCGATGATCGGCTACGAAATGATCAATCTCGGCTTGAGTGCGGAAACACGCAACGCAGTCAGTGCTCGCTCCCGCGAATATACCGGGTCGGCTATTACCGGCATCAACGCGGAACGCACGACGCTCGGCGTCTCCGAAGCGCGGATAAAGCAGGCCGACATTTCGCTCAAGGCTCAATCCAGTATTCTGAACGCGAGCATCGGCAGCCTCGAAAAAGTCGATACCAACGAGACCTCGACGCGGGTTCTGACACTCAAGAGCCAGCTCGAACTCGCCTACACGCTGACCGGCCAGCTTCAGAAGATGAGCCTGTTGAACTACCTCTGATGATCAGAGCCGCGTGACAAACATGAAGGGTGTCTGAATGTACCAGTTCTCGTATGTCGAGATCATGGAGGACGGTGTCGAAACCTCCAAGAGCCGCGAGCGCCAGGTTCTCGATCGGTCGATCGAACTTTTGCTCAAGGCGGAGGCGAGCAAAGGTTACGGTCGGGACGCCATCGAAGCCGTCTACTATACCCGACGCGTCTGGATTCGTTTCGTCGAGGATCTCGGAAATCCGGAGAACCAGCTGGAACAAGAACTACGCGCCAATCTCATCTCTATCGCCCTTTGGATATTGGGGGAACTCGAACGCATCCGCAAACGCGAGTCGTCCAACTTCCAGGGCATCATCGACATAACAACCATCATCAGGGATGGCATTAAATGAAAAGCACACTGCGGATTTCTTTGAAATCGGGCGAACGCATCTTCGTGAACGGGGCGGTATTGCGGGTTGACCGCAAGGTTGCGCTGGAGTTCCTGAACGATGTCACATTCCTTCTGGAAAACCACGTTCTTCAGCCCGAGCAGGCCACGACGCCGCTGCGCCAGCTCTACTTCATCGCGCAGATGATCCTGATCAATCCGGAGGGTGCCGAGCAATCGACGACGATCTTCCGCAAGTCGGTCATCATGCTCCTCAACTGCTTCAAGAACGATGAAGTACTGGCGGAGCTGAAACGGATCGACGGCCTCGTGACGCAGGGTCGGGCCTTCGAAGCGTTGAAGGCGATCCGCGCCCTCTACCCGATCGAGGACCGCATCCTCAACAACCATGAGATGACACCGGCGACGGTTGAGCACATCCGCAAGGAGATCGCCATATGGTAGATCCGGTAGGTGCAGCGGGACGCAGCGGCTATACGCCGAACGTGTCGGCCAATGACTCGGCTGCGGATTCGTCCAAGGCTACGCTCAACTATGAGAGCTTCCTGAAGCTGCTTGTCGCACAGCTGAAGAACCAGGACCCGACGGAACCGATGGATCCGACGCAGCAAATGGCGCAGCTTGCGACCTTCTCGCAGGTGGAACAAACCATCAAGACGAACAAGAACCTGGAGAGTATGCTGCAACGCACTTCGCTTCAGGAGGCCGATTCTGTGATCGGGCGCACCGTGACCAGCGAGGACGGCAAGATTTCAGGTGTCGTCAAGGAAGTGACGTTGTATACGGACGGTATCGTCGCAACGCTTGAGTCGGGCAAGAAGCTCGTCATCGGACCAGGCGTGAAAGTGAGCTGATCGAAATGAATGAGGCTGACGCCCTCGACATCGCCCAAGCCGCCATCTGGACCGTGATTGTCGCATCCGGTCCTGCGGTCCTTGCGGCCATGGTCATCGGCGTCGGCATTGCCTTCATCCAGGCACTGACGCAGGTCCAGGAAGTGACCTTGACCTTCGTTCCGAAGATTCTCGCCGTCTTCATTACGGTTGCTATTTCAGCTCCCTTCATTGGGGCGCAGATTTCCATTTTCAGCGACATTATCTTTTCCCGGATCGAGTCCGGATTCTAAGGTCCTTTTCGCCCCCGCTGCCACCCTCGCGCAAGTTTCGCACGTTACGAATTTGCGGCAGCATGGCGACTCTCTCGGGGGTCGCGCCTCTCATGACGAGACGGGACGAAAATGGCACAAGTACCAGCACTCTCCATCCCCAAGGTGAACCCTAGCGGCCGGGACATCGCGTTTGCGATGGGTATCGTCGCCATTCTGTCGATCCTGTTCCTGCCGATACCGGTGTTCATGATCGATATGGGGCTGGCGTTCTCGATCGCCTTTTCCGTTCTGATCCTGATGGTATCGCTTTGGATCCAGCGGCCGCTCGACTTCTCGTCCTTTCCGACGATCCTGCTAATCGCGACGATGATCCGCCTGTCGCTCAACATCGCCACGACCCGCGTGATTCTCTCGCACGGCCACCAGGGGCATGATGCAGCCGGCAACGTCATCGCTGGCTTTGCCAACCTCGTCATGTCCGGCGATTTCGTCATCGGGTTGATCGTCTTCCTGATCCTGATCACGGTAAACTTTATCGTCATTACCAAGGGTGCGACCCGTATCGCCGAAGTCGGCGCGCGCTTCACGCTCGATGCCATTCCCGGCAAGCAGATGTCGATCGACGCGGACCTGTCCGCCGGTCTGATCGACGAGAAGCAAGCCCAGCACCGCCGCCGCGAACTGGAGGACGAGAGCTCCTTCTTCGGCTCCATGGACGGTGCATCCAAATTCGTCCGTGGCGACGCCATCGCCGGCCTCATCATCACCGCCATCAACATTTTCGGCGGCATCATCATCGGCTACTTCCGGCATGGCATGGAACTCGGTGAGGCAGCGGACGTCTTCGTCAAGCTGTCGGTCGGCGACGGCGTCGTCTCGCAGATCCCCGCCCTGATCGTATCGCTGGCCGCGGGCCTGCTCGTTTCGCGTGGCAGCGCTCCCGGTTCGACGGACCAGGCCGTCGTCAATCAGCTGAGCGGCTATCCACGCGCGCTGCTCGTCGCTGCGGGCCTGATGGTTCTTCTGGCAGTCATGCCCGGGCTTCCGTTCCTTCCGTTCATGGTGCTCGGTGGTGTCATGGCCTTTGGTGGATGGATTATTCCGCGCCGGCAGGAGCAGGAGAACAACCTGCGTCGCGAACAAGAGGCAAAAAGTGCCTCGCAGACCAAGGACGCGGACAAGGATTCGGTCAAATCGGCACTGAAAACCGCCGAAATCGAACTTCTCCTCGGCAAGCAAGTCTCTACCCGCCTCCTTGGCGCTCACCAGGAACTGGCGTTTCGCGTCGGCAAGATGCGCAAGAAGTTTGCCACCCAGTATGGTTTTGTCGTTCCTGAGATAAAAGTCTCAGACGACATCTCGATTGCCGACAAGTCCTATCATATCCGTATCCACGGAACGACCGTTGCCTCCAACATCGTGCGTGTCGGGGAAGTGCTGGTCGTGACCGGCGGCGGCCGCAAGCCGAGTGTTCCCGGAGATGATATCCGCGAACCCGCCTTCGGCATGCCGGCAGTTTCGATACTCGAGACCTTTGTGGAGGATCTACGGCGTGAGGGCTTCCACCCGATCGACAACGTCTCGGTCGTTCTGACCCATCTTTCTGAGGTCATTCGCAATAACCTTCCGCAACTCCTTTCCTACAAGGACGTCAAGATACTGATCGAGCGTCTCGACCCGGAATACCGCAAGCTCGCCGACGAGATCTGCTCCTCGCACATGTCCTATTCCGGCCTGCAGGCGGTGCTGAAACTCCTGCTCGCCGAGCGTGTTTCGATCCGCAACCTGCATCTCATTCTCGAAGCCGTTGCCGAGCTTGCTCCGCATGTGCGCAAGACCGAGCAGATCGTCGAGCACGTCCGCATCCGCATGGCCCAGCAAATTTGCGGCGACCTTACCGAAAATGGCGTTCTGCCGGTGCTGCGTCTCGGCAACCGTTGGGACATGGTGTTCCACCAGGCTCTCAAGCGCGATGCGAAGGGCGATGTCGTCGAGTTCGACATCGACCCGCGTCAGCTGGAGGAATTCAGTGAGCAGGCGACGAAAGTTATCCGTGAATTTCTCGATCGCGGCACGCCATTCGTACTGGTCACATCACCCGAATCCCGTACTTATGTGCGCATGATCATCGAACGCCTGTTTGCCACATTGCCGGTATTGTCGCACGTCGAACTCGCCAAGGGCATCGAGATCAAGATCCTCGGCTCGATTTCATGATCACCGATCCGCAGGGCACGGTACTGGCGATGTTTGCCGCCTTCTGCCGTGTCGGCGGCTGTTTCATGCTGTTGCCGGGCTTTGCCTCGGCGCGCGTCGCCATGCAGGTCCGGCTGTTCCTGGCGGTTGCCGTGTCGATGGCGGTCCTGCCGATCCTCTGGGAGGCGATCTATCCCAAAACCCAGGGTTCGATGGTGACCTACATCCAGATGATCCTGTTCGAGACACTGACAGGAGCAGTGATCGGGCTGATCACCCGCTACTATGTGCTGGGCCTGCAGTTCGCAGGTACGGCGCTGACGATGATGATCGGCTTCAACGCACCGCCGTCGCCCGACATCATCGAAGACGCTGCGGAAAACCAGCTGACCAATTTGATCAGTTTCGCCGGGTTGATGCTTCTGTTCACCCTGAATTTCCACCACGTCGTCCTTCGGGCGCTGGTGGATTCCTACACCACGGTTCCGATGGGTGGCTTTAACCCGCAGAGCGCGCTGATCACTCTGACCGACACCCTGGTGCAGACTTTCAGCATCATGCTGCGCCTGGCGAGTCCCTTCATCATATATGGGTTGCTGTTCAACGTGGCCGTCGGCCTGATCAACAAGCTTGCTCCGCAGATGCCGATCTACTTCATCTCGCTGCCCTACATCATTCTCGGCGGCCTGTTCCTGCTTTATTTCGGCGTTTCCTCACTGCTGGAAATCTTTGCCAATGGCTTCATTCCGGTGTTCGAAGGCCGCTGAGGTATTCAAATGAAGAACCGGTCCGACAAGCTCAAGCGCCTCGTCACCGTCCAGCGCCATCTCGAACAGATGGCGGAAATGGATCTTGCGATGACGACGCAGGAGCGGCAGGAAGTTACCGAGACCATGGACGCGGTCGCCGGCGCGATCAATTCGCTCAATCCGGTTCATCGCGGTTTCTCCGGCATCTATGCCGCGCAGATCGGCAAGCTTCGCCACAAGGATGTCATGCTGGCTGGCGTGCAGCAGATGCACGAGATGCGGATTGTGCGCGAGCGTACGAAAGGCGATCGGTTGGAGGAACGGATGCGTGAGGCCCGCGACCTGGAAAACCGGGAGGCCGAGGACAATGCGATCTACGATCTCATCGACCAGCATATCGCCTATGGCGATGATGACATTCGCTAGGGCAGTTGCTCGCTGCCAGATTCATGTGGCCAGCCTCCCGTAAGGTTGAGCAGCGATAGTCGAATCCAGGTCGAAGAGTAAACCCCGTTGAGGTTATCGCGTGGCAGCCGGAACGACATCGTTCCCCGTCAGCAGCGATCGCGGGATCTTCGCAGGTAACGGGCTGACAGTCTGCCATGATGGCGGGCGCGGCTCCCTGACACCCGAGAGGCAAAGAGACGTGGCAATTTCACCCCCAAGCGATCTGGTGCTTGACGTTGTGCGAGCTGCCGATCCTGCAGCGGTGCAGGAGGCGCAGGCACAGCTAAAATCGAACCGCGCTAGTTTCGAGGCAAACAGCCTTGCGGATGCCGGCAACGGCTTCGGCGCCGCGGTCAGCATCCTGAATCGCGACTCTGCCGGGGCCGCCATGCCGGCCGCCGTCAGCGGCACCGATAAGGCCATCCCGGAGACGTACCGCAAGTTCGAGGCGATGGTGCTGCAGAACTTCGTGAAGTCCATGCTGCCCGCCGAGAACGAAGAGATCTACGGCAAGGGTACTGCCGGTGAAATCTGGCGCGGCATGATGGCCGAACAGATCGGTGACGTGATTTCCAAGGGTGGCGGTATCGGCATCGCCGCAAGCCTCATGAAGGACAACGAGAAGAAGGGTGTAACGGAAGACATCGCCGTGATCGACCCGAATGCCCAGCGTGTTTCCACGGCGATGGTTCAGGAGTTGCAGCGCAACACCTTTGCCGTGCTGACACCGGGTGAAACGACAGACAAAAAGACATCCTGATCGGAGGAAAAACAATGGACATGGCAACGAACGATCTCCGTATCCGCACTGTATTGAACCGGCTTGAAAACATCGTGGATGCGGAAAACACCGGCATCGGCGTCGATCCGGATTTCGACCTGCAGACCTCGAATGCGCACAAGAGCCGCTGCCTCTATGAGCTGGCAATGCTCTCGCGCGACGTTCCGACAGAAGAAATGCCGAAGTCATTTGGCCCGCAGTTGAAGAACCTTCGCGACAAGCTCAGCATCAACGCGCAGCGCGTTTCATCCCACCTCGAGGCTGCACGAGCAGTCGTGCAGATTCTCAAGGACGCGGTACGTGAGCAGGAAGCGGATGGCACCTATTCGCAGGAGCAGTTCCGTCTGGGGTACCAGCCGTGATCAAGCTCGTCCTCACCGGCATCTGGATCTGCGCCATTACACTGGCCTCCGTCTATTTTTCCATGCAGATGGCAGCCGCGCCTAGAGTCGATGAGGAGGCTGCCGCGCGTGCGGCGGCACTCGAGCTTGTCAAGGGTAGCCAGGCGACCATTCCCGTTATCTCCGACGGGGCGGTCAAAGGGTATTTTCTCGCGAGGCTGTCCTACACCGCCAATAAGGAGCTTGCTGCAAAGCAGGCGGTGCCGATGGGCGAAGCAATCACCGATGAGCTTTACACGCTGCTCGTCGGTCAGCGGATGATCGATGTCGAAAAACTGGACAGCTTCGACGTCGATACCTTCCGGGCTACGATCAAGGACGGATTGAACAAGCGCTTCGGCGAGGCGGTCATAGATCAGGTCATCATCGAACAGATCGACTACATCGCCAAGGTGGAGGTGAAGACGAAACCGGCGCGCAAAGGCACCAACATCGTCAAGAATGATGCTGCGGCCGCAACCGCTACTCAGTCTCCTACAAACTGAAGACCGGATACCGGTCGAATTAAAGGCGCCGCGTTTCAGGGCAACGCGGCGCCTTTTTGCGCTCTGGCGATTGCTCGGGTCGCCGCGAAAATGTCGGTCGTCAAGCGCTTTTGCGGCGGTGGTGGCCGACAATGGCGCTGAGCTTGTAGCGGGCGACGTGATAGAGGAACAGGGTGTTTCCAATACCAAAACGATAGAGGCGCTGGCGCGGCTCATTGATCAGACGGAACAGCCATTCAAACCTGAGGCGGTGCATCCGTGCAGGGGGGCTGGGCATCTGACCGGCAACATGGTCGAACAGGGAGCCGACGCTGATCACCAGTCGCGCATGGCCGGGCGCCACGTGCCGGTCGATCCACTTCTCCTGCACGGGACTGGTCATGGCGACGAGAAGGATGTCAGGCGCCAACGCCCGCACCTTTTCCGTGACTGTATCTGTTTCGCTGTGGTCGAAGTGGCCGTCCGATATCGGGTGAAACTCATGCCAGGGCGTGTGTTCCCGCAACTTTTCCGTTGCCTGAGACAGCACCTGCCGATCGGCGCCGATGAGTGCGATACGCTTCGGCTTCTCCATGTAGGTCAGCAGGGCAGGCACGAAATCCTTGCCGTTGAGATTGGCTGGGAAGGGATTGCCATGAATGACCTGCGAGGCGATGCCCACGACATGCCCGTCCGGCAGAACGATCTGACGCGCGAGCGCATCCCGATATTCGGTATCGCTCATCATCAGGTTTGCGTCGTTGGCGTTCAGGAACGCGATCGTCGTCTGTCCGATCGGCATATTGGCAAGACTTTCGACGAAGTCGAACGCGCCGGCCCAGTCAAGGTCGTATACAGGCAATCCCAGAATGTCGCGTTGAGACACCTTCAGCGTGTTTGCCGATCGGAGGTTCATGCGCGCGCGCCCCAGAGGAGGGGCAGGCAGAGGACCAGATTGACTGGGGTAGTCCGACTATGGGCGAGCATATCAATCATCGGTGCGCGGTCCTTCAGGCGTTACCCTGCGTGTAGCAGCTTCGCCTGAAGGTGGATTTAAGTTGCTCGTTAAAGAAAGACGCTTTGCGTTTACGAACGGTTTGCTCTGTGCAGCGTCAGATGGCGCTGCTGCACGAACAGCTTGCGACCGCCGGCTACGGATGGACGAGCAATGCGCCACTTGGTCGCCGGCCGGTGCGCTTGCAAAATTCGTTTCTGGACAGCATAGGGCGCTATGAGGCTATTGCCTCCGTTCCGGAGACACTAGATTTCGCCCAGTCCGCAAGGGAGAAGAACGTGACCACCATTATCGATGGCAAGCAGGTTGCCGCTTCCGTGATTGATGCCGTCAAGGCTGCCGCCAGCAACCTCGAGCAGGAGGCCAGCGTGAAGACCGGGCTGGCGGTGGTCATCGTGGGAGACGACCCGGCAAGTCACGCCTACGTGTCCTCCAAGAGCCGCATGGCCAAGGAATGTGGCTTCACCTCCATCCAGCACACGTTGCCCGAGACGACGACGCAGGAAGAACTGGCCGCACTCGTCCAGACGCTGAACGCCGACGACACGGTCCACGGCATTCTCGTGCAGCTTCCGCTGCCGAAGCACCTGAATTCTGAACCGATCATCCAGTCGATCCTGCCGGAAAAGGACGTCGACGGACTGCATGTGGTCAACACAGGCAAGCTTGCGACCGGCGATCTCGATGGCGGACTGATCTCGTGTACGCCGGCAGGTGCAATGGTGCTGGTGCGCGGCATTCACGGCGAAGACCTCTCCGGACTGAGCGCTGTCGTCATCGGCCGCTCCAACCTGTTCGGCAAGCCGATGGGCGCGCTCCTTCTCAACGCCAATGCCACCGTGACGATGGCTCACTCCCGCACCAAGGATCTCGCTTCGGTTTGCCGTAACGCCGACATCCTGGTCGCCGCGGTCGGCCGGCCGCAGATGGTCAAGGCGGATTGGGTCAAGCCGGGTGCGACGGTGATTGACGTCGGCATCAACCGCGTGCCCGCGCCGGATAAGGGCGAAGGCAAGTCGCGCCTCGTCGGCGACGTGGCTTTCGACGAATGCGCTGAGGTTGCCGGTGCGATTACGCCGGTTCCTGGCGGCGTCGGCCCGATGACGATCGCCATGTTGATGGCCAACACCGTTATTGCCGCTTATCGCAAGAGCGGGCGGAAGGCGCCGAGGTTCTGACGAGCGGCTAAGGTGTCGGGGCGCGCCGAACACTCCTCGCTACAAACCCGATGCAGACTTAGTCCTGTGCCGTGTCCTATTGGGGCACCGGACCCGTCGAGGCGCGTACGATCAGTTCGGCCTTCCACAGTTCCTGATCCGGCAGTTCTTCCAGGCTGAGAATACGGGAGATCAGCCGCTTGGCGACCCGCGACCCAGCGGCACGTAGCGACGATCGTGTCGTCGTCAGCGGCACGGTGAAGTTCTCAGGCTTCAGCATCGGCAAGACGTCGTCATGCGCAATCAGCGAGACGTCCGTGCCAATTTTCAGGCCGGCTTGGTTCAGCGAGCGGACCGCGCCAAGGGCAAGGACCGTGCTCGAACAGAGCACCGCGGTCGGCGGCTCGGCAAGTTCGAGGAAGCGCTGCATGCCGCGATAGCCATGCTCGTCCGTCATCGGCGAGTGCTGTACACACGCTTCGTCAAGGACGTAACCGCGCTCGGCGAGCGCTCGTTCCATCCCCTTTTTGCGCCGGATCGCGAAGGTGAAATGCGCCGGCCCGTTCAAGAGCCCGATTCGCTTGTGTCCGAACTGCACCAGCAGCTTTGCCGCGTCATGGAAGGCGGCGGTATTGTCGATGTCCAGGTAGGGGTAATCCGTCGGAATTCCGATCGATCGGCCATGCGCGACGAAAGGGATCGACAGCGACTTCAACATGGCGATGCGCGGGTCGTGCGCGCGCATGTATGCGGTGAAGAGTGCGTCGATATTGCCGCTTGCAACCAGCCGCTGGCAGGTCGCCTCCTCGTCGTCGGGGTGGCTCGGATTGATGACGAAGTGGAAATCGTGCCGCACGGCCTCGTCACCGAGGCCGGCGAGGAATTCGCCGAAATGCACGTCCGAATCGTGTCCGTCGGCCGTCGGCATGATGAGACCGATCGATCCGGCACGTCCCGTCGCAAGACGTTGGGCGGCTCGATTGGGCCGGTAGCCGGTCTTTCGAACGGCGTCGAGAACGCGCTGGCGCGTGTCGGCATTGACCTCCGGATAGCCGTTCAGGGCTCTGCTGACCGTCGTCTGCGACAGTCCGAGGAGTTGCGATAGCTGCTTCAGATTCACGTTCTTCGCCTTTGCAGAGATCGAAGCGCTTTGAAAGCGCCCTTATCTGTGGGACAGTTCCGCCAAAGCGCCGGGGCGTCCCATGTAGCATCAGCGTTTTGTGCTGTGAAAGGAAAAGTCCGGGTTTGCAGCGCAAACACGCGTTGCGCTGTATGAAATTTGCCGTCGTCAACGCTCGGGGACGAAGCTTCTTGACGCGCAAATAGTGATGGTGAATGTTCCGGTTCATTCAAAGCGCTTTGAAGGCGCTGGAGGGGATGCAAGATCGGCACGGCAACGCCGGGCAAGTGTGGGAGGAAAGCACGTGAAAGGGAATCTGCTGTTGACCGCAGTGATTGCGGCGCTAATGACCGGAGCTGCCGGAGCGGCTGAATTGAAGTTCAAGCCGGGTGAGGATGCGAAGTTCAACTGGACGAGCTTCGAAGAGTTCAAGAAAGGGCATGACCTGAAGGGGCAGACCCTGACGATCTTCGGCCCCTGGCGCGGGGAGGACGAGACGCTGTTCAAGAGCGTCTATGCCTATTTCGTCGAGGCGACGGGTGTCGATCTCAAATATTCCTCCTCGGAAAACTACGAGCAACAGATCGTCATCGACACGCAGGCCGGCAGCCCTCCCGATATCGCGATCCTGCCGCAACCGGGCCTGATCGCTGATCTGGCCTCGAAGGGTTACCTCACTCCGCTCGGCGACGAGACGAAGAACTGGCTGCTCGAAAACTATGCCGCAGGTCAGTCCTGGGTCGACCTGTCGACCTACAAGGACAAGGATGGCAACCCGCAGCTCTTTGCCTTCCCCTACAAAATCGATGTGAAGTCGCTCGTCTGGTACGTGCCGGAAAACTTCGAGGACGCCGGCTACGAGATCCCGAAGACCATGGAAGAGCTGAAGGCGCTGACGGAAAAGATCGTCGCCGATGGCGGAACGCCCTGGTGCATTGGGCTCGGTTCGGGTGGCGCAACCGGCTGGCCGGCGACCGACTGGGTCGAGGACCTGATGCTGCGCACGCAGACGCCTGAGACCTACGACAAGTGGGCCACCAATGCCATTCCCTTTACCGATGCCGCCGTCACCGGTGCGCTCGACGAGTTCGGCTGGTTCGCCAAGAACGACAAGTTCGTCTCCGGCGGGGCTGCGGCCGTGGCATCTACCGATTTCCGCGACAGCCCGAAGGGGCTCTTCGCCTCGCCGCCGAAATGCTACATGCACCACCAGGCTTCCTTCATCCCCTCGTTCTTCCCGGAGGGGACCGTGGTCGGAGAAGATGCGGACTTCTTCTACATGCCGCCTTATGCCGGCAAGCCTGAACTCGGCAACCCGGTTCTCGGTGCCGGGACGCTGGCGCTCATCACCAAGGATACGCCGGCCGCGCGCGCCTTTCTCGAATTCCTTAAGACGCCGATCGCCCATGAACTCTGGATGGCGCAGACGAGCTTCCTGACGCCGTTCAAGAGTGCCAACAAGGAGGCTTACGCAAACGCGCCGATGAAGAAGCAGGGTGAGATCCTGCTGAACTCGACCACCTTCCGCTTCGACGGTTCGGACCTGATGCCGGGTAAGATCGGCGCCGGCGCATTCTGGACCGGGATGGTCGATTTCGTCGGCGGTAAATCCTCGGCCGATGTCGCCGACGGCGTCCAGAAGGCCTGGGACGCCATCAAGTGATCGATGCTGCGAGGCCGTTCGGGTTATCTGGCCGGCCTCCGTTCGCCTCCGGTCCCGGTATTGGCTGGTCGGTCGCCGGGAAAAACGACGATGTGGGGCATGACCTCGGGGGAGGGGCGGCGCTATGCAACAGCTATTGTTTGCCGTAGTCACAATGCTCGCAGGTGTGCTTGCCTGCGCCTTCTACTTCTTCGCAACCAACTGGCTCCTGGACAGGACCTTTCCCTCCAAGGGGCTCAAGGGTGCCAAGGCATCCCAGAACCTGCGCATTACCAACGCGATCCGTCCGTGGCTCTTCATGCTGCCGGCCCTGCTGGCGCTTGCAATTTACCTGGTCTACCCGGTTTTCGAATCCGTCCGCCTCAGCTTCCACGACCGGGCCGGGCAGGTCTTCGCGGGCTCAAGCAACTACGTCTGGATGCTCGGTGATGGCGAGTTCCGCCAGTCGATCTTCAACAACTTCCTCTGGCTTCTGGTCGTGCCGGCGCTCTCGACCTTTTTCGGCCTGATCATCGCCGCCCTGACCGATCGCATCTGGTGGGGCAACATCGCCAAGACACTGGTTTTCATGCCGATGGCGATTTCCTTCGTCGGCGCGGCCGTCATCTGGAAGTTCGTCTACGACTACCGCGCCGAGGGCAGTGCGCAGATCGGGATATTGAACGCGCTCGTCACCTATTTTGGCGGATCTCCCCAGGCCTGGATGACACTGCCCTTCTGGAACAACTTCTTTCTGATGGTGATCCTGATCTGGATCCAGACCGGCTTTGCCATGGTGATCCTGTCGGCAGCGCTTCGCGGCATTCCCGAGGAGACATTGGAGGCAGCCGTCATCGACGGCGCGAGCGGCACGCAGATCTTCTTCAAGATCATGATCCCGCAGATATGGGGCACGATCGCCGTTGTCTGGACGACGATCACCATCCTCGTGCTCAAGGTCTTCGATATCGTGCTTGCGATGACCAATGGGCAATGGCAGACACAGGTTCTCGCCAATCTCATGTTCGACTGGATGTTCCGCGGCGGCGGTGACTTCGGACGAGGGGCGGCGATCGCCGTCGTCATCATGGTGCTCGTGATCCCGATCATGATCTGGAACATCCGCAATGCCACCCGCGAAACGGGAGGGCATTGAGATGCCCGGCGCGGCCCGTTCCCCGCTGGCGTTTGTCGTCCATCTTTCCGTCCTGCTGCTAGTCGCGCTGTGGACGCTGCCGACCGCGGGGCTGCTGATCTCCTCGCTGCGCGACAAGGACCAACTCGCCGTCTCCGGCTGGTGGACCGCGCTTTCGACCTCGACGCAGAACCTCGTCTATCGCGCGCCGCCGCCCGAAAGTCAGGTGGAGAAAGACGGAAAGTTCGTCATTTCCGGAAATCTTCTTGAAGGCCGGAAGGGCAATGTCTCCGCCTTCGGCTTCAACAGCCGCGAGCCAGCTGCTTTCCAGCCCGGCCAGACAGCTCAGTTGAACGACGGTGAGATGCTGACCGTTCAGGCGGACGGCGGTTTTGAGATCGCCTCGGACAAGAGAATGGAGGGCTCGCGCGGGCAGCGCATCTTCTTTACCGCATCCGTGCCGCCGCGCTTTACCCTCGACAACTACCGCGAGGTGCTGAGCGCCGAAGGCATCGGCACTTCTTTCATCAATTCGCTGACGGTCGCGATTCCCTCGACGATCATCCCGATCCTGGTTGCCGCCTTCTGCGCCTATGCGCTCGCGTGGATGAGGTTTCCCGGTCGGGCGATCCTGATCGCCGTCGTTGTTGGCCTTTTGGTGGTGCCGCTGCAGATGTCGCTGATCCCGCTCCTGAAGCTCTACAACGGTGTCGGGGCCTTCTTCGGTGTGCCCGCCAAGACCTATGTCGGCATCTGGCTGGCGCACATGGGTTTCGGGCTGCCGCTCGCGATCTACCTCTTGCGCAACTACATGGCCGGCCTACCGAAAGAGATCATGGAGTCCGCCCGCGTCGACGGCGCCAGCGACTTCGACATTTTCGTCAAGATCATCCTGCCGCTGTCCTTTCCGGCACTCGCTTCCTTTGCAATCTTCCAGTTCCTCTGGACCTGGAACGACCTGCTGGTCGCGATCGTGTTCCTCGGCACCGGCCAAGAACAGCTCGTACTGACAGGGCGGCTCGTCAACCTGCTCGGTTCACGAGGCGGCAACTGGGAAATCCTGACGGCTTCCGCCTTCATCACCATCATCGTCCCCCTGATCGTCTTCTTCGCCCTGCAGCGCTATCTCGTGCGCGGCCTGCTGGCGGGTTCGGTCAAGGGCGGCTGACACTCAACAGAAAAGACAGGATTTCTGAATGACGACGACGAATACAGCCCTGCCGGCAGGCGACAAGGACTGGTGGCGCGGCGCGGTGATCTACCAGATCTATCCGCGCTCCTATCAGGATACCAACGGCGACGGTATCGGTGACCTGAAGGGCATCACCCAGCGCCTTTCCTACGTGGCCTCGCTCGGCGTGGATGCGATCTGGATCTCGCCCTTCTTCACCTCGCCGATGAAGGACTTCGGCTATGACGTGTCCGACTACGAGGACGTCGATCCGATTTTCGGAACGCTTGAAGACTTTGACGCGCTGATCGCCGAGGCGCACCGGCTCGGCATCCGTGTGATGATCGATCTCGTCCTGTCGCACACCTCGGACAAGCATCCCTGGTTCGTCGAAAGCCGGTCGAGCCGGACGAACCAGAAGGCCGACTGGTACGTCTGGGCGGACTCAAAGCCGGACGGCACGTCGCCGAACAACTGGCTGTCGATTTTCGGCGGCTCGGCCTGGCAGTGGGACCCGACCCGCCTGCAATACTACATGCACAACTTCCTGACCTCGCAGCCGGATCTGAACCTGCACAATCCGAACGTCCAGGACGCACTCCTTTCCGTCGCGCGTTTCTGGCTGACGCGCGGCGTCGACGGTTTCCGGCTGGATACGATCAACTTCTACTTCCACGACAAGGAATTGCGCGACAACCCCTCGCTGCCGCCCGAGCGCCGCAATGCGCAGACCGCGCCCGCGGTCAACCCCTACAACTACCAGGAACATCTCTACGACAAGAACCGGCCGGAGAACCTGGAGTTCCTCAAGCGCTTCCGCGCCGTGATGGAGGAGTTCCCGGCGATTGCTGCCGTTGGCGAGGTGGGCGACAGTCAGCGCGGTCTTGAGATTGCCGGCGAGTACACCTCCGGCGGCGACAAGATGCACATGTGCTACGCCTTCGAGTTTTTGGCGCCGGATGCGCCGACAGCAGCCACCGTCGCTGAGGTTCAGCACGTGCTCGAGAAGGTCGCCCCCGACGGATGGGTTTGCTGGGCTTTCTCCAACCATGATGTGGTGCGTCACGTCACCCGTTGGGGCGCAGGCGTTGTCGACCGTAGCGCCCACGCCACGCTTCTGGCATCGCTTCTGATGTCGCTGCGCGGGTCCGTCTGTATTTACCAGGGCGAGGAACTGGCGCTGCCCGAAGCCGAACTCGCCTACGAGGATTTGCAGGATCCCTACGGCATACAGTTCTGGCCGGACTTCAAGGGTCGGGACGGCTGCCGTACGCCGATGCCGTGGGATTCTCGCGCTGCCAACGGCGGCTTTTCTGCCGGCAAACCGTGGCTGCCGGTGCCTGCGGCCCACCTGTCGGCGGCAGTCTCCGTCCAGGAGGAAGATCCGCATTCCGTGCTTAACCATTATCGCCGCTTTCTCGCCTTCCGCCGCCAGCATCCAGCCCTCGTCAAGGGCGAGATCGAATTCGCGCCGGCGAACGAGAGTGTGCTCTCCTTCATCCGCAGCCACGGCAACGAACGCATTCTTTGCCTGTTCAACATGAGATCAGAGACGCAGGAGGTTGCGCGGCCGGCAGAAGCGATCGAGACCTTGGAAGGTCACGGATTCCAGAGCAGACTGAACGACGAAACGATCGTACTTCCGGCATGGAGCGGGTTCTTCGCCCGCTTCGTATAACGGACAGATGGGGAGGTGGAATGACTGGGCTGGTGTTGAAGGATATCCGCAAGTCCTACGGTGCCGTGGACGTGATTCACGGCATCGACCTGGATATCAAGCAGGGTGAGTTCATCGTCTTCGTCGGTCCGTCAGGCTGCGGAAAGTCGACGCTGCTACGGATGATTGCCGGGCTGGAGGAAATCACCGGCGGCGACATGATGATCGACGGCGAGCGCGTCAACGGCGTGCCGCCCTCAAAGCGCGGCATCGCGATGGTGTTCCAGTCCTATGCGCTCTACCCGCACATGACCGTCTACGACAACATGGCCTTCGGCATGCGGATCGCCAAGGAAAGCAAGGAGGAGATCGACCGCCGCGTGCGTTCAGCCGCGGAGACCCTGCAACTGACCAAGTATCTCGATCGCCTTCCCAGGGCGCTTTCCGGCGGCCAGCGCCAGCGTGTGGCGATCGGGCGCGCCATCTGCCGCAACCCCAAGGTCTTCCTGTTCGACGAGCCGCTGTCGAACCTCGACGCGGCATTGCGCGTTGCCACGCGCATCGAAATCGCCAAGCTCGCCGAGCGCATGGCCGACACGACGATGATCTACGTCACCCACGACCAGGTCGAGGCGATGACGCTTGCTGATCGCATCGTCGTGCTGTCTGCCGGCCATATCGAACAGGTCGGTGCGCCGCTGGAGCTCTACGAGCGCCCAGCCAACCTCTTCGTCGCCCGGTTCATCGGCTCGCCTGCCATGAACGTGATCCCCGCGACGGTGACAGGCCCGGGCGCAACGACGACGGTCGAGCTCAAGGGCGGAACGCGGGCGACCATGGATATCGCGACGGCCGAGAGCGAACGCGGCAAGGTTGCGAGCTTCGGCGTGCGGCCAGAGGATCTGCAGATCACGACCGGTGCGGACTTCCTGTTCGAGGGGACGGTTTCGATCGTCGAGGCCCTCGGTGAGGTGACGCTGCTCTACATCGATGGCTTGGTGGAAGGTGAGCCGATCATCGCCAAAATCCCCGGCATCCGGTCGGTCAAGCGCGGCGACAACGTGCGTTTCACAGCAGACCGTAGCAGGCTCCACCTCTTTGATGACGGTGGAAAAAGCTATCGCGCGGTGTAATGTCGCGGCACAGACGAGCGCCTTTTATCGACAGGCGCAACCTGATTTTAAATGTTTCCAGCCTAGTTTTCTCCAGCAAGCAAGGGCATGGGAATATCGTAATGAGCACGCACCTTCCTCATCAGCGTCCGATCTACCTGAACAAGGAAGAATCCTTCATGTACGACCGGGAGAAGAACTTCCCGATGGAGGACACCTTTAATGAGGCTCGTATCGAATTCACCGAGAATGGCGGTATTGTGAACCTTGCCTCCCGCCGCTGCCAGATCATCAAGCTTTCGCGCAGCGGCGCTTTGCTGAAAATATCAACCAAGTTCAAACTGCCGAAGAACTTCTATCTCGACATCGTCAGCGCGCGTATTCCGATGATTGGCTGCCTCGCCCTGCGCGTTCATGTCAACGATACTGTCGAGGCCCGCTTCTTGCGACTGCTTGCCGAAAAAGACATGAAACGCATCTTCGTCTACAGCGCCCATCCAAACCATCGGAACCAGACGCTGGACATTTATTCCTAAGCGCTGGCTGATGTCTCGGCCCCTGCGGCCGTCGCAATCCTGCTCCTGAGCGGGCGACGGCATATTTCGCGGCCCTCGCGCAGCCTGAGGGAAGGGGCTGGGCATCGAAACACCCGGATCCAACATTCAACTGAACAGAACGCTTGCGCCGTGATCCGCCGGTCCCGCAATCGAACGGAAGGCCGCGAAAAGTTCGCGGCCCATGCCGAACGCGTTGCCGGAGAGATCGACGGAGACGGGCGCGCGCGCGGAGAACTCCTCCGCGCCGGTGAGGACCTCGAGGGTTCCTTGCACCGCATCGAGCCGGATCGTGTCGCCCTCGCGGATGCGGGCGATCGGGCCTCCATCTGCGGCTTCGGGCGTCACGTGGATCGCCGCCGGCACCTTGCCAGAGGCGCCCGACATGCGCCCGTCCGTCAGAAGTGCGACCTTCTGGCCGCGATCTTGTAGGATACCGAGCACGGTGGTCAGCTTGTGCAGTTCCGGCATGCCGTTCGCCTTCGGGCCCTGGAAACGGACGACCGCAACGAAATCGCCGTCGAGCTGGCCCGCCTTGAATGCGGCGTTCAATTCGGCCTGGTCATGGAAGATCTTTGCCGGCGCCTCGATCACGTGACGATCCGGCTTGACCGCGGAGATCTTGATCACGGCGTTGCCGACATTGCCAGACAGCATCTTCAGCCCCCCGGTGTGCTGGAACGGATGCTCGACGTTGGCGAGCACCTTGGGATCGTGGCTGACGATCGGCGCCGGCTCGCGCCGCACAGTGCCACCGTCCGAAAGGCGGGGCTCGATCGTGTAGGCGTGCAGCCCCCTGCCGTAAACGGTGCGAACGTCGTCGTGCAGGTAGCCGGCCTTCAAGAGTTCCTTGATCAAAAAGCCCATGCCGCCGGCGGCATGGAAATGGTTCACGTCGGCCAAGCCGTTCGGATAGACGCGGGCGAGCAGCGGAACGATATCGGAAAGGTCGGAAATATCCTGCCAGGTCAGGATGATGCCGGCCGCGCGCGCCATGGCGATCAGGTGCATCGTGTGGTTGGTCGAGCCGCCGGTGGCGTGTAGACCGACCACGCCGTTGACGATCGAACGCTCGTCGATCATCTCGCCAGCCGGCGTGAACTCGTTGCCCTGCGCGGTGATGGCGAGTGCGCGCTTCGCCGCCTCTCTCGTCAGCGCATCGCGCAGCGGCGTGCCCGGGTTGATGAAGGAGGCGCCGGGCATGTGGAACCCCATGATCTCCATCAGCATCTGGTTGGAGTTGGCGGTGCCGTAGAAGGTGCAGGTGCCGGGACCGTGATAGGACTTTGATTCTGCCTCCAAGAGTTCGTCGCGGCCAACCTTTCCTTCGGCGAAGAGCTGGCGAACGCGTGCCTTCTCGTCGTTCGGCAGTCCGGAGGTCATCGGCCCGGCGGGAATGAACACTGCGGGCAGGTGGCCAAAGGTGAGCGCTGCAATCGTCAGGCCGGGAACGATCTTGTCGCATACGCCGAGATAGACGACGGCATCGAACATGTTGTGCGACAGGCCGATGCCGGCCGCCATGGCGATCAGATCGCGCGAAAACAGCGACAGTTCCATGCCGGGCTGCCCCTGGGTGACGCCGTCGCACATCGCCGGCACCCCGCCTGCGACCTGCGCCACGCCGCCGGCTTCGTGCGCTGCCTGCCGGATCAGGGCCGGATAGGTTTCGAACGGCTGATGCGCAGACAGCATGTCGTTGTAGGAAGTGATGATGCCGAGGTTGGGCACGCGGTCTCCCGCAAGCGCCGCCTTTTCCGGGGGCGAACAGACGGCAAAGCCGTGCGCGAGGTTGCCGCAGCCGAGTACGGACCGATGGACACCCTTGGAAACGGCCGCGCGCACCCGGTCGAGATAGGGTTCGCGGTGGGACTTCGAGCGCTCGACGATGCGGGCGGTGATGGCTTCAATGCGGGAATCGGCGGACATGGGAGCTATCCTGATTTCTCTCTGCAGTGTTTACGAGGGCCCTTCAGCGCATTCCTTCGAATGCCGGCTTATGGCTCGACCAAGCCTGGCCTAGGGTCGAAATCGAAGCGCCGCTGCCTTGCATTGACAGGCGCTCCGACATTTTAGTCGGCATGCTACGGTGCCCAAAAAATGTCGACGGGTGTCGCAGCGCGCCGGAACATCGCGCGCACCGGCATGTCGCTCTCAGGGCCAGCGGCAAGCGCTTTCTCCAGTGTGTCCTTCTTGGACTGTCCTTCGATGTGCAGCACCAGGAGCCGGGCGTCCTGAAGACTGGAGAACGTCAATGTCAGGCGGGTCTCGCCGGCACCTTTGGCTTCCATGGTGATCACGCCGCGGGGCATTTCGGGGGACAGCGCCTCCGCCAGATGGTCTCCACCAGGGAAAAACGAGGCCGTGTGGCCATCATTGCCCATGCCAAGGATCACCACGTCCAGCGGCGCCGGAAGGCTTGCCACGTCCGCACTAGCCAGTTGGGCAGCTTCCTCTGCACTTGCCGCCTTGCGATAGAGGGGCAGGAAACGTGCGGGGGCGGTATGCAGCAGGTTCTCGGCCACCAGAAGGTGGTTCGAACGCGGGCTATCCGCCGGCACGAAACGCTCGTCCACCAGCGTGACGGTCACCTTCGCCCAATCGATGTCCCTTGACGAAAGCGCCTTGAAAAATTGCTTCGGCGTCGAACCGCCCGAGACGGCAATCGTCGCCGATCCGCGAGCCTCAATTGCCGCTCTTAGAGCCGAGGCGACGGTATCCGCCAGCCCCTCGGCGAGTGTTGCCCCATCGGAAAATTCGTGAAACTTCGTGACCATGGCTCAGCTCTCGTGCCACGTGCGGCCGTCGCGCTCTATCAAGGCGATCGCCTGGCTCGGCCCCCAGGTGCCGGAGGTATACCCCTGAACCTTCTGCCCGGTCGCCTCCCAGGCCTTGAGGATCGGATCCACCCAATGCCATGCGGCTTCAACCTCGTCGCGGCGCATGAAAAGTGTCTGGTTGGAGCGAACAACGTCGAGCAGCAGCCGTTCATAGGCGTCCGCATTGCGGGAGTCGAAGGCGCGGGCAAAAGTCATGTCGAGGGGCACGCTGCGCAGCCGCATGCCGCCCGGTCCTGGATCCTTGATCATCAGCCATTGCTTGACGCCCTCGTCGGGCTGAAGGCGGATGATGAGCTGATTGGCTTCGATACGGCCTGCGGCCGGCTCGAAGATCGAATGCGGGATCGGCTTGAAGGTGATGACGATCTCGGAAACGCGGTTTGCCATGCGCTTGCCGGTGCGGATGTAGAAGGGGATGCCCGACCAGCGCCAGTTGCCGATCTCGGCTTTGATCGCAACGAAGGTCTCCGTGTTGGAGACACCGCTCTCGAGTTCTTCGAGATAGCCTTTGACCGGGCCGCCGGAGGAGGCGCCAGCACGGTACTGGCCTCGCACGGTAAGCCGCTCCACATTGTATTCGTCGATCGGTTTCAGCGCCCGAAGCACCTTCAGCTTTTCGTCGCGCACGGCTTCGGCGTCCATCGAGGAAGGCACCTCCATGGCGACGAGGCAGAGCAATTGCAGAATATGGTTCTGCACCATGTCGCGCAGCGCACCGGCCTTGTCGTAATAGCCAGCTCGGCTTTCGAGGCCGACGGATTCGGCCACCGTGATCTGCACGTGATCAATATGGGCGGAGTTCCAGAGCGGTTCGTAGAGCGCATTGGCGAAGCGCAGCGCCATGAGGTTCTGCACCGTCTCCTTGCCGAGATAGTGATCGATACGGAAGATCTGGTCCTCGCGAAAAACCTTACCGATGGTGTCGTTCAGCTCCGTCGCCGAGGCGAGGTCGCGGCCGATGGGCTTTTCCACCACGATGCGCGTCTGTTTGGTGATCAGCTTGTGATCGCGGATCTTTTCGGCGATCTCGCCGAAGATTGCCGGCGCAACGGCAAGATAGAAGGCGCGCACACGCTCCTTGCCCTCATCGAGAATCTCCTTGAGCTTGTCCCAACCCTGTTCCGACTTCGCGTCAACGGAGATGTAGAAGAGGCGCTCGGTAAAGGCTTTGACCTGTTCGTCATCGAATTCGCCTGGCTTCAGGTGTTCGCGCAGCGCCGTGGCTGCAAATTCGCGATAGGCCTTATCGGTCATGGCTGCCCGTGACGCGCCGATAATGCGCGTAGGGTCGGTGAACTGCCCTGCAATCTGGCGATGGTAGAGGGCTGGCAGAAGCTTGCGTTCTGCCAGGTCGCCGGTACCGCCGAAGACGACATAGTCGAACGGCTCGACCGGAATGAATTGGCTGCTCATGGCAATTCTCGATTTGGTTCGCGTTGGCGCCGTTATATTCTAATCGATTTAAAATGACCAGAGTGCGACGCAACAAAATCGAGATGGATTGCCCTATAGTTTGTCGCGCAACGCGTACCAGGTCATCGCCAGGAAAAGCAGCGGCGAGCGGAATCGCGGACCACCGGGAAAGGCCGGGATCTTGAATTCCTTCAGCATGTCGAGCTCCGCACTGCTGCCTGTTGCCGCATCCGCATAGAGCTTGCCGCAATAGTTCGACAGCATTACGCCATGGCCTGAATAGCCCCCGATCGAGGTGATACCGGGCATGACTTCCCGAGCATATGGCTGGCGCGACATGGTGATGCCGACGGAGCCTCCCCATGCGTGCGGGATCTCGATGTTCGAAAGCTCCGGATAGATCTCCGCAATCTGGCGGCGGATATGCTGTGTGATGTCGCGCGGATTATCAGCCGTGTAGGCTTCGCGGCCTCCAAAGAGCAGGCGGCCGTCGCGGCTTTTGCGGAAATAGCGCACCACGAAGCGGGAGTCGGCCACCGATTCGCCGCCAGGAATGATCTTGGGGAACTTGTCCAGAACCGGCGTCGCGCCGATGAAAGAACGGATCGGCATGACGTGCGCCGCCGTCTTCGGCTCGAGATTGCCGATGTAGGCGTTGCAGGCGATCAACGCCTTATCTGCCGTGATCGTGCCTTTTGCCGTGGTGATAACCGCCTTGCCGCCGACGCGATCCACTTTGATCGCAGGAGTCTTCTCGTGCAGGACGGCGCCCGCAGCCTTGGCCGCCTTCGCGATGCCCACGAGCAGCTTCATCGGGTGGATATGACCGGTGCCGGTGTCCCGCACGCCGAAGATGTAGCGAGTTGAACCCAGCCGTTCCTGCGTTTCCGCCTTGTCCATGAAAGTGGAGTGCGCGTAGCCATACCGCTTCGCAGCGATCTCCGGATTGGCCCGGTAGTACTTTTCCAGGCCAGCCTTGTGAGAGACATTCATCTGCCCCGGCACGTACTCGATATCGAGATTCTCGGAGGCGGAAAATTCATGGATGTATTGCTTGGCATGTTCGGCGAGGTCAAACAGGCCTTTGGAGCGTTCGTACCCGAGGTCTTCTTCCAGTTCTTCGGGCCAGGCGCGCTGACCGGTGCCGAGTTGGCCGCCATTGCGGCCCGATGCGCCGTCTCCGAAGCGGTGCGCCTCGATCAGAACGACACGGACACCCTTACGCGCGAGCGTATAGGCCGCCTGAAGGCCGGTGAAGCCGCCGCCGACGATGGCGATGTCGGTCTCGCAGGAGCCAGACATCGGTGCATATTCGGGGCGTTCTCCGACTGTTGTTTCATACCAGGAGACACCAGGAGAAATTGGGCTTTGCCATGACATGGAAAATACTTCCGATCGCAATAGATTGAGGAGTCGGCGCGACCGGAACGCCGACTACCGGGCCTAGATGGGCCACCGATTGGGCGTTCCGGCGCAGCCGGATAGGAAATCAGACGTGGAGCAGCAGGAACTCTCGTTCCCACGGGCTGATCACCTGCATGAAGGTTTCGAACTCGCCGCGCTTGACGCCGGCGTAGAGCCCGATGAACTCCGGATCCAGGACCTTGGCCAGTTCCGGATCGGATTCGAGCAACGAAACGGCTTCAAGGAGGCCGCGCGGAAGGTCGATTGAACCTTCATTTGCGGATTCGTCGGTCGGCTTCGTCGGCTCTATCCCGTTCATGATACCGAGCAGGCCGCAACCGAGCGAAGCGGCAAGTGCGAGATACGGATTGGCATCCGAGCTCGGCAGGCGATTTTCGACGCGACGGGCATTTGCGTCCGAGACCGGGATGCGGAATGCCGTGGTCCGGTTGTCGTAGCCCCAGGCATTGTTGACCGGTGCCGACATGTCCGGCGTCAGGCGGCGATAGGAGTTCACATAAGGCGCCATCATCACCAGCGTCTTCGGCACGTAGTTCTGCATGCCGCCGATGAAGTGGAAGAATTCCTTCGAGGGCGACCCGTCAGGGTTGGAGAAGACGTTCTTGCCCGTCTTGATATCTACCACCGACTGATGGATGTGCATCGCCGAGCCGGCCTGGCCCTGCATCGGCTTGGCCATGAAGGTGGCATAGATGCCGTGGTTGAGCGCCGCCTCCCGGATCGTCCGTTTGAACATGAAGACCTGGTCGGCAAGCTCGATCGGGTCGCCGTGGCGAAGGTTGATCTCGAGCTGGGCCGGCCCTTCCTCGTGGATTAGGGTATCGATCTCCAGCCCCTGCTTTTCGGAGAAGTGATAGATGTCGTCGATCAGTTCGTCGAACTCGTTGATGCCGGCGATCGAATAGCCCTGGCCGCCGAGAATAGTGCGGCCTGAGCGGCCTTTCGGCGGGTGCAGCGGATAGTCCGGGTCGTCATTCATGGCGACGAGATAGAATTCGATCTCCGGTGCCACGACGGGGCGCCAGCCGCGCTCTTCGTACATGTTCACCACGTTCTTCAGGACGTTGCGCGGTGCATAGGGCACACTTTCGCCGGACGAGCCGACGACGTCGCAGATCAACTGCGCGGTAGGGTCGGTTTCCCACGGTACGACGCTCAGCGTGGAGAGATCGGGAACGAGCTTGAGATCGCTGTCGCGCGGTTCATAGCGGAACTGTCCTGTCTCTTCCGGATACTCGCCTGAAATGGTGTGGCGGTAAACGGCGGAGGGGAGGGCAAGCGAGGTATTGGATGTGAACTTCGATGACGGCATCATCTTGCCGCGTGGCACCCCGGCAAGGTCCGGGGTGATGCACTCAATATCTTCGATGCCTCGGAACTTGAGCCAGTCGACGGCCTCTCTCCACGTCTTCACGCCGCGCGGGGCGGTGAGGGCGGGAGGAATTTTGGAGGAACGGCTGGCTTTCTGAACTGTAGTGGCAACGGTCTTTTTTGAGGGCATGACACACCGTGGTTGGTTTCGGATGAGGCATCATAGCCGGAGTTTATGTATTGGCTAGGGGGGGGAATTGCTGAAAAACAAGTCTTTACGAGCAAAATTCGTCTCGATCAGCGCTGAAATGAAGGACCGGATTGACTTTCATCAACGGGGACGGAATGGAAGGTCAAACAAGGACGATGCGGCGTGATGGATAAAAGGGACGTGGTCATCATCGGTGCCGGTGCTGCCGGTATGATGTGCGCGATCGAGGCGGGCAAACGCGGGCGGCGGGTGGTCGTGATCGACCATGCGAAGGCGCCGGGCGAGAAAATACGCATCTCCGGAGGCGGGCGTTGCAATTTTACCAACATCAACGCCGGGCCGAAGAACTTCCTGTCGCAGAACCCGCATTTCTGCAAGTCGGCGCTGGCCCGCTACACGCCGCGCGACTTCCTCGGCATGGTCGAGAGTCACGGCATCGCCTGGCACGAGAAGACGCTCGGCCAGCTCTTCTGCGATCATTCGGCGAAGGACATCATCGCCATGCTTCTGAAGGAGATGCGTGCGGTCGGCGCAGAATTGCGGCTTGGCACCGAGGTGGTCTCTGTCGATCGGTTGCAGACAGGTTTCCGGGTCGCCACGAGCGATGGTGCGCTGGATACCCAATCGGTTGTGATCGCCACTGGAGGCAAGTCGATCCCGAAGATGGGTGCGACCGGGTTTGCCTATCGCATCGCCGAGCAGTTCGGATTGCGCACCGTCGAGACCCGGCCGGCGCTCGTGCCGCTGACGCTCGATCCACAGTCGCTGGCTGAACACGATGGCATGCCGGGCGTCTCGGTTGAAGTGGTTGCCACCCACGGAAAGGCTGCGTTCCGGGAGGCCATGCTATTCACGCATCGGGGCCTGAGCGGGCCAGCGGTTCTGCAAATCTCCTCCTTTTGGCGGGAGGGCGAGGACATATTGCTACATCTGCAGCCTGACCTGGATGTCGTCGAAACGCTCGCCACAGCGCGCAAGACCAATGGCAGGCAGGCCGTCCAGACGGTGCTGGCAGAGCATATGCCGCGCAAGCTGGCGCAACTGATTGTCAAGCAGGCAGAGGTCGACGGCACATTGGCGGAGCTCTCCGGCCGCAAGATCGAGGCGCTCGCCGAGCACATCCGCCGCTGGCGCGTCCGGCCAGCCGGATCCGAGGGCTACCGTACGGCCGAGGTCACACTCGGCGGCGTGGACACCGACGATCTCGATTCCCGCAGCATGGTGGTGAAGTCCGTTCCCGGCCTTTATTTCATCGGCGAGGCGGTCGACGTGACCGGCTGGCTCGGCGGATACAATTTTCAATGGGCGTGGGCTTCTGGGTATGCGGCTGGCCAGGCCGCCTGATCAGTTCTCGGAAACGATCAGGGCAGCCATGCGAAAGTAGGGCTGGCAATGCTGGTAGTCGGGCTTTACCCTTCGTTAAGAGTTACGGGCCGATCCTGTTTTGAAGTCGGCGTTCCGCCCCAGCCGGACAGTTCATGGAAGGGCCGGAGCAACATGATGTGGGCCGGCTTGGCCGGATCATCCGGGTGCCCGTATCTCGTAAACGGAGTCTCGCCATGCCCGCAGAACACCGCCGCCCCGCCGCCCGTGCCATCGCGATTGCCGCTACCGAGGAAAACCGTCGCCACGCGGTCGGCCTCGCTTTTAATTGCGCCGCTGCCGCCTTGCTCCTGGCCATAGTGGCTGCAACGACCATTGCCTTTTTCTGAGCGACATCTGTTGCCCGGAAACGGTCCCAGGGCCGCCGTTGCGATACGGATGCGTTTGTCGGTCGGTCGCGGACGTCACCGCATCAGCAGTGCGACGAGAGCTGCTTGTGAGTTCACCTGAAGCTTCGCGTAGATGCTTTTGAGATGTGTGCGTACCGTCTCGTAACTGACGCCATCCGCCAGTGCCATTTCCTTCGGGGTAAGACCTGTCAGTAAGCCGGAAGCAATCCGAGTCTCTTTCCGGGTCAGTTTGAAATTTTCCATGAGGCGTTCCTCGCGCACATAGGGGCGAGTTGCTGTCATAGGCTCCACGATGACAGCCACCGTCGGTCCGTTCAGAAGCTCTAGAAATATATCGGACTTCATGCGAATCAATGTCACCCGGTAGAGCGCATCGTCGCTGCCCTTGACCACCGAAACATGCGGCTCGACATGAGCACTGTGACGTGATGTCAAATACTCGAGCCGTTCCGTCATCTCGTTCAATTGAAAACCGAGGCGTCCATTCGCCGTGACGCGAACCGGCGCGCCGCCCGCAATCATTTGCTTCGCGCTTTCGTTCAGGGAGCGGGCGAGGCGATTCTCCGAAACGTAGATCAGTCCGGTTCCGATAGCGTCAAACAATGACAGTCCAGCCCGCCCTGGCCCCAGTGTGACATCGGCCTTGCGCAGGAAATCGGCCATGCGCTTCAAATGGGGAGACAGTGCCGTGTACAGGTCGGCGGCCCGCCTGTTGAGGGCGGTGTCAACCGATGAGGTGCAAGTGGAAAGAACGAAGGTGCGCGTTGGTTCGCGGATCACCGTGACCCCGACGGCGGTTTCGCAGCCCGCCTGCGGTTTCAGCCAATCGTTGTAAAATTCTGTTTTGATCAGGAGGTTGCGCGGCAGAAGGTCTTCGCCAGTCACGCCCCGTCCGACATGGACGAGTGAGGTCCTGGGAATCCAGGGATTAACCGATGCAAAGTGCTTCGTGAACTGATCAATCTCCGAGCTGCTGAAGCCAGACATATAGGGCACACGAGCAATCGGCTCCGTGAAATCGTGATAGTGAAACGCAGCCTTGCCATTCGGAACGGTTGTTGCGAGGCGATCCAGAAATTCTTGCCAACTGCACTCGCCGAAAAGGCAGCCATACACGAGATCCGTCAGCTCAGCCAAATCCGCCGTTTCATTGCACTGCATCGTTCACCTGCCCTAACGTGAGGGCGACTATGGCACAACTATTGCGATAAACAAGTGGGTGGCTAAATTAGCTTATGACGCAAAAAAGGCCGGTCGAACCGGCCTTCTGTTTTGCGTAACTGCTGAAAAGGCTGCCGCGTCTGTCAGCCCCTGCCTTGGGTGACGATCACCGGAATCAGGAGGTCGCCCCAATTGCCGTCGCCGCCGTGGTGGCGAGCGGAGCGGACGAGCTCGACGGACACGCCGGCCTCAACCGCCTTCATGACGGACTGGTTCAGTCGGTGCAGATCGTTCGCTACCATGCGAATTGCCGCTTGCTGATCTGGCGTCATTGCCGAGGATTGTTCCTCCGCGCGTTCCTTGACTCGAGTCTGGACAGTCATGGCATTTCTCCTCTTACGGGGTTCTTGAACTGAAGGTCTCTCCTCCACCCTTCGTCCGCCTGCCTGCGCCTTCATCACTCAGGTTGAGTATCGGCTCGCAACGAGGCGTCGTCCGGGGGTATGCCTCACTCCCCACATGCGGGGAGTGAGTGAAACAAGGGGCGGTTGCCCGATTACTCCGCGGCCGGCCTGAACTGGTCGTGCTCGGTCGATTCCTTCATGGCTGTCGTCGACGACTGCCCGCCGCTGATCGCCATCGAGACCGCGTCGAAATAGCCGGTGCCAACCTCGCGCTGATGCTTGGTCGCGGTGTAGCCGTTCACCTCGGCAGCGAATTCAGCCTGCTGCAACTCCGAATAGGCCGCCATCTGGCGATCCTTGTAGCCGCGGGCCAGTTCGAACATGCCGTAGTTCAGCTGATGGAAGCCGGCGAGCGTGATGAACTGGAACTTGTAGCCCATCGCGCCGAGTTCCTTCTGGTACTTGGCGATCGTTGCGTCATCCAGATTCTTCTTCCAGTTGAACGATGGCGAGCAGTTATAGGCGAGCTTCTTGCCCGGATGCGCCTTGTGGACGGCCTCGGCGAACTTGCGGGCCTGTTCGAGATCGGGCTTGGAGGTCTCCATCCAGATCAGGTCGCAGTAGGGTGCATAGGCGATGGCGCGGGCGATGCAGGGCTCGATGCCGTTCCTCACCTGGTAGAAGCCCTCGGCGGTGCGGCCGGCATCGTAGTCGACGAAGGGGCGGTCGCGCTCGTCGATGTCGGAGGTGAGAAGTTTCGCAGCTTCCGCATCGGTGCGCGCAATGATCAGGGTCGGCGTGCCCATGACGTCAGCGGCGAGGCGTGCAGCACTCAGGTTGCGGATGTGGGCCGCGGTCGGGATCAGGACCTTGCCGCCAAGGTGGCCGCACTTCTTCTCCGATGCAAGCTGGTCCTCGTAGTGGACGCCAGCGGCACCCGCTTCGATGAACGCCTTCATGATCTCGAAAGAGTTGAGCGGTCCCCCGAAGCCGGCTTCAGCGTCGGCGACGATCGGGGCGAACCAGGTCTCGACAGAGAGGCCCTTGCCTTCCTGGGTCTCGATCTGGTCGGCACGCTGCAGCGTGCGGTTGATGCGCTTGGCAAGTTCCGGTGCGGCGTTGGCTGGGTAGAGCGACTGGTCCGGATACATGGCCGATGCCGTGTTCGCATCGGCGGCTACCTGCCAGCCAGAGAGGTAGATCGCCTTCAGGCCGGCGCGGACCATCTGCATGGCCTGGTTGCCGGAAAGCGCGCCGAGCGCGTTGACGAAGCCTTCCTCATGGATGAGCTTCCACAGTCGGTTGGCACCCATTTCGGCAAGTGTATGCTTGATTTGGACGGAGCCGCGCAGACGCTTTACATCCTCCGCCGTATAGGTCCGCTCGATGCCGTCGAAACGGCCCTGCGGTGCGGTCGGAACGAGATTGTAAAAGTCGGTCATTGTGTCTGCCTCCATCGAGTCTGTCATGTGGCTTCACATCCTTGCTCGGTGTGCTTGCCCGTGGTTTCGATGTGGAAAGATTTACATCGCAGCGCACAAGTTCGCGAGAACTATTGATAAATCGCGGCACGCAAACGGGTTATCATGTGTTGCCATTGACAGACTGCTCCTGTAAATTTGTCAAAACTGTAAAAGCGCTTACGCCCTCATTGAAGGCTTCCGCGTGTCAATGGATTGACAAATGGCTGAGAACAAGATCTTCGCGGGCCCGAAGGTTCGCCGTATTCGCAACACGCTCGGCCTGACTCAGACTGCGATGGCGGAGGCACTCTCCATCTCGCCCTCTTATCTCAATCTGATCGAGCGCAACCAGCGTCCGCTGACGGTGCAACTTCTTCTGCGCCTCGCCTCCGTCTACAAGGTCGATCTGGAGGACCTGCAGGGCGAGGCGACCGGCAGCGCCCGGCAATTGCGGGAGGTGTTTGCCGATCCGCTGCTTACGGGCGAACTGCCTGGCGACCAGGAACTGGTCGAGGTCGCTGACGTCGCGCCGAACGTCGCCGGCGGCATTCTCAAGCTCTATCGCGCATACCGCGAACAGGCGTCGCGCCTTACTGATCTCGCGGAGCTTCTGTCCCGCGAGGGGCATGCGACATCGCTTGCCGGGGCGCGCCTGCCTATGGATGAAGTGCGCGAGAAGCTCGAGCAGCGCCCCAACTACTTCGATGGGATCGATGTGGCCGCAGAGCGTTTCCATGAAGCGCTTGCGCCCAGCGACGATCTTCTGGGGGCACTGAAGGCTTGGTTGAAGAAGGAGCATGGCGTTGTTGTGCGCCTCCTGCCAATTCACGCCATGCCGACCTTGCGCCGTCGCTTCGATCGGCATTCCATGCGGCTCTTCCTCTCCGAGCGCCTGTCGATGCATGACCAGTTGCGGGAAATTGCCATGGAGACCGTGCAGATCGTCCTGCAGGATGAGATCATGGCGGAACTCAATGACCTCAAGCTCTTGGGAAACGAGGCGCGCCGCATCGCTCGCTTCGAGTTGGCGCGGTACGCGGCGCATGCCTTGATGATGCCGTATGAGGCGTTTTGCACCGCGGCACAGCGGGCGCGTTTCGATATTGATGTTCTCCGTTCGCGCTTTTCCGTTTCCTATGAGCAGGCGGCAAACCGGCTGACGATGCTGCAGAGGCCAGGACGTTCGGCTATTCCCTTCTTCCTGCTTGAAATCGATAGCGCCGGCCATCGGTTCCGCAGGGCCGGTGCACAGGGGTTTCCGCAGGCGCGCTTCGGCGGCGGCTGTCCGAAGCTCAATATCCATGCTGCTTTTGCCCAGCCAGGGCAGATCCTGACCGATCACGTCGAGATGCCGGACGGTGCGAAATTCCTCGTTGTGTCCAGAACGCTCGAGGGGCCGCAGGCGGCCTTCGGTGAGCGCGTGCGCCGTACGGCGCTGCTGATCGGTTGTGACGCGGGATCGGCCGCAGAAACCGTTTATGGAGAAGCGGGCGGGCAACCTGCATCAATCCCCGTCGGCACCGCCTGCCGGCTTTGCGAGCGGCAGGGATGTTTGGCGCGCGCGGAGCCGCCCGTAACGCGTCCGCTTGGTTTGGACGAGATGGTGACGGGCCTCAGTCTTTTTGATTTCCAGTAAGATTCCGCTTGCTTTCCGCAACGGATGCGATTTCAAATATGATAGGAATGGTCAAAATGTGATACCAATGTCGTGGCAAAGTTTCACATGAGAATGAAGCTTGTCGTGCATGGGAAAAAAAACATAATTGCACATGACCGCCTTTCGGGAACGACAAATAGAAAACTGGGAGCCATGTTCATGAAAACACGTAACCTTTTGGCGACTGTCGCCATTGCGGCCCTGTCTGGTATTGCCGGCTTTCCGGCTATGGCGCAGGAACGGGTCGTGAATGTCTATAACTGGTCAGACTACATCGACGAGTCGATCCTCACAGATTTCACCAACGAAACGGGGATCAAGGTCGTCTACGACGTTTTCGACTCAAACGAGACCGTGGAAGCAAAGCTGCTCACAGGTGGCACGGGCTACGACATCGTTGTTCCGACGAACACCTTCCTGCAGCGCCAGATTGCGGCGGGCGTGTACCAGAAGCTCGACAAGTCGAAGCTGCCGAACCTGAAGAACATGTGGGACATGATCAGCGCGCGCATGGAGCCGTTCGATCCCGGCAACGAGTACTCGATCAACTACATGTGGGGCACCATCGGCATTGGCTACAACAAGGCCAAGGTCAAGGAAGCCCTCGGCACTGACCAGATCGACAGCTGGAACGTGATCTTCGATCCGGCAAATGCTGAAAAGCTCAAGGATTGCGGCATCAACATGCTGGATTCGCCGACGGACATCATCCCTGTCACGCTCGCCTCTCTCGGCCTGAACCCCGACAGCCATGACCCGGCCGATGTCGCCAAGGCCGAGGAAGCGCTGATGAAGATCCGGCCATTCGTGCGCAAGTTCCATTCGTCGGAATTCATCAACGGCCTCGCAAATGGCGATATCTGCATCGCCATCGGCTGGTCGGGCGATATCTTCCAGGGGCGCGACCGGGCTGTGGAAGCCAACAACGGCGTCGACGTGGGTTACGTGATCCCGAAGGAAGGCACGCAGATGTGGTTTGACCAAATGGCCATTCCGGCAGACGCACCGCACGTCGAGGAAGCGCACGAGTTCCTGAACTACATCATGCGTCCGGAAGTGATTGCCAAGGCCTCGACCTACATACATTACGCCAATGGCAATAAGGCCTCGCAGGCCGTTCTCGCTCCGGAAATCGTGAACGATCCGACGATCTATCCGGACGAGGCAACGCTGAAGAAACTCTTCACCAACACGACGCTGGACGCCAAGACGCAGCGTCTGTTCACGCGGACGTGGACGAGGGTCGTGACCGGTCAGTAACCGGTCGAAGAGGGATTGCCCGGAAGCACTTTCCGGGCAATTTCGTTTCGACTGCAAGAAAAAGAGATGGGGACAGCAATGAAATCTCTTGGCAATATCCGTCGTTCCTTCACGCCGTGGGCGGATCCGAGCGAGAAGCCGTTTATAACGTTCCGCAATGTGACGAAAAAGTTCGGCGATTTTGTTGCCGTCGATAATCTGACCCTGAACATTTACAATCGCGAGTTTTTTGCACTGCTCGGAGCATCCGGTTGCGGTAAGTCGACGCTGCTGCGGATGCTTGCAGGCTTCGAGCGCCCGACCTCGGGCGAGATCATCCTCGATGGCCAGGACATTGCCGCGATCCCGCCCTACAAGCGGCCGGTCAATATGATGTTCCAGTCCTATGCGCTGTTTCCGCACATGACGGTGGAAAGCAACATCGCTTTCGGCCTCAGGCAGGACGGCATGCCCAAGCCCGAGATCGCCGCACGCGTCGCGCAGATGCTGAAGCTGGTCAAGCTCGAACAGTTCGCGAAACGGAAGCCCCAGCAGCTCTCCGGCGGCCAACGCCAGCGCGTGGCGCTGGCGCGATCGCTCGCGAAACGGCCGAAGGTTCTGCTGCTTGATGAACCGCTCGGCGCGCTCGACAAGAAGCTGCGGGAAGAAACGCAGTTCGAGTTGATGGACCTGCAGCAGGAGCTTGGCCTGACCTTCGTCGTCGTCACGCACGACCAGGAAGAAGCGATGACAATGGCCGACCGGATCGCGGTGATGAGCCACGGTAAGGTCATTCAGGTCGCAACGCCTGCGGAAATTTATGAAGCGCCGAATTCGCGCTTCGTTGCCGACTTCATCGGCGACGTGAACATCCTGGAGGGCAAGGTCAAGACGACTGGAAATGGCAGGATCGAGATCGCCGATGCCGACTTCACGGTTCGCGCGGTGAGCGAGGCCGCACCCGCTGCCGGGGCAGATGCGGCATTTGTCATTCGCCCGGAAAAGCTGAAAATCAGCCGTACGGCACCTGCAGATCCGACGGTCAATACCTCCGAAGGCGAGGTCTGGGACATCGGCTACCTGGGTGACATGACCGTGCTGCGCATAAAGCTGCCGAGCGGCAAGGTCATAAAGACCTCAATGCTCAATGCGCAGCGCGAGGTGGAAAATCCGATCGGCTATGACGAGAAAGTCTGGGTCTCCTTCGGCGAGACTGCCGGCGTTGTCCTGAGGGATTGAAACCATGACCAAGCTCGGCTCCGCCATCTTCCGCCGCCTGGTCATCATTATCCCTTATGCCTGGCTGCTGTTCTTCTTCCTGGTCCCGTTCGCCATCGTTTTCCGCATCTCGCTTTCGACGACCGCGGTTGCCCAACCTCCTTACGAACCGGTCTTTTCCCTGTCCGACGGTCTTGCCGGCATCTGGGCAAGCCTTCAGCAACTGAGCTTCGACAACTTCATCTGGCTGACGGAAGACGCGCTCTACATGAACGCATATCTGTCGAGCCTGAAGATCGCGATCATATCCACGTTCCTGACGCTACTGATCGCCTATCCGATCGCCTACGGCATGGCGCAGGCCCCGCGCACCTGGCGTCCAACGCTGCTGATGCTCGTGATCCTGCCATTTTGGACAAGCTTCCTGATCCGCGTCTACGCCTGGATCGCGATCCTCAAGCCGGAGGGGTTGCTCAACCAGTTCCTGCTGGCGGTCGGCGTGATCGACGATCCATTGATCATTCTCAATACGAACACAGCGGTCTACATCGGCATCGTCTATTCCTATCTGCCCTTCATGGTTCTGCCGATCTATTCGGCCCTGGAGAAGATGGACCATTCGCTGATCGAGGCCGCGCAAGACCTCGGCTGCCCGCCCATCACGGCCTTCTGGAAGGTAACGTTTCCATTGTCGCTTGCGGGCGTCGTGGCGGGCTGCATGCTCGTCTTCATTCCAGCCGTGGGCGAGTTCGTCATCCCCGACCTGCTTGGCGGCTCGCAAACGCTGATGATCGGCAAGACGTTGTGGACCGAGTTCAACGCCAACCGTGACTGGCCGGTCTCGGCAGCGGTGGCGACCGTTCTCCTGCTGATCCTTGTCGTCCCGATCGTCTTTTTCCAGAACATGCAGGCGAAAGCCGACGAGCAGGGGAGATAATCATGACAAGATGGTCCCGCTTCAACATTGCCTCTGTCGTTCTCGGTTTTGCGTTTCTGTACCTGCCTATCATTCTGCTGGTTGTCTATTCGTTCAACGAGTCCAAGCTCGTCACTGTCTGGGCCGGGTTCTCGACGAAATGGTACGTGGCGCTGTTCCACAATCAGGGTCTGCTCGATGCCGCGTGGGTGACGATACGCGTCGGTCTGATTTCCGCGACGGTTGCAACTGTGCTCGGCACCCTGGCGGCGATAGCACTCGTTCGCTACACGCGCTTTCGTGGTCGCCTTCTCTTCTCAGGCATGGTCTACGCGCCGCTTGTCATGCCCGAGGTCATCACCGGTCTTTCACTGCTGTTGTTGTTCGTTGCGATCGGTCTCGATCGCGGCTTCTGGACGCTGACGCTGGCGCACATCACCTTCACGATGTGTTTCGTTGCCGTTGTCGTCCAGTCGCGTCTGCTCTCCTTTGATCAATCGATCGAGGAGGCAGCGCTTGATCTCGGCGCAACGCCGCTTCGGACGTTCTTTGAAGTGACGTTGCCGATTATTGCGCCCGCCGTGTTTTCCGGCTGGGTCCTGGCCTTCACCCTGTCGCTTGACGACCTGGTGACCTCGAGCTTCACCACCGGACCTGGAGCAACCACGCTGCCGATGAAAATCTACAGCCAGGTGCGCCTTGGCGTTACGCCGGAGATCAACGCCGCCTGTACGATCCTCATCGGGTTCGTGACGATCGGTGTGATCATTGCCTCGATCACGACCAAACGCCGTGAACTGCAGCGTCAACGAGACGAGCAGGCGGCTTTCGCCGGTCGCTAGTTCGGGCGGGAGCGAGCTTCAACTTAAGAACAGTGACTGGCGGTCCAATCGACCGCCAGTCACCGCCTTCAATTCGCAGGGCTCTGCAGCAGGATACCTACTGGTGAGATGGCCAGTTTGGGCCAGGAACCGCCGACGAGGAAGTTGACGGCGGGCTTGACGATCGCCGCATCTGGCGGGGTGCTATCGGCAAGCGAGCCGGCGAGCGCGACGTTGCCGTCGCGGTAAGGGACTATTCCAGAAATCGACAGCGTTTTCTCCGCTCCCTCGAATATCGCCTTGCTGAGTTCCGCGATGCCACGATCCACGTGCCCTTCGAGGGTGGCGGTGGCAAACTCGAACGATCCGCCGGACGTTTCCTCCAACTTGAAGACGGTCTCGCCCTGTGCACGCTGCTCGAAGGCAGGGAGATCGAAATTCGTGACTGATCCGTCTTGAAAACTGAGCCTGAAGGTTCCGGTTACATCCGCCTTGTTAAGTCGCTGTAGGCGTTGGTCTGTGAAAAGGTCGATGTCGGCTGCGCCCCGTCCGGTCGGCAGCGGTCCAGTGAGGCCCGACAGACTGACAAGTTCGCCGAGATCGACGTCCCGGAGCGACAGCCGAAGTTCGCCGTCCTGCTTAAGCTCCTGATTTCTCGCCGCTATCCGACCGCTGATATTTCCACCCAGCAACGTCCCGTCGCCGATGTCGAGCGATGCTTCGCCATCCACTGAGCGGATGCCTGCGGCGAAATCCGTTAGCAACAGCGGCTCGAACGTGGCCTCCTTCGCGGAAATGCGCATGTCAAGGTCAATGCCCTTGGCTGCCACGACCGACAATGGAAGCGAGCCATCGTCTTCACGAGCGAGTGGTGCGTAAGCATCAATCATGGACAACAGGTCGATTTGGTCGAACGCAAGCGTTCCTGCGATGCTGGGGGTGTCGCGTGGCGGAATACTAATGTCGAGGACGCCGGTCGCATTCGAACCCTGGATCGTCAGGGCGAGATTGTCGAGGCGCGCCGCATGGCCGCTGGTTGTGACCGTGCCCTCGAGGGCTACGCTGCCTATCCTGCTCCCAGGCGTAAAACTTGTCCCGCGCCACGCGAGGAGATCGCCGAACGAGGGGGTGCCAATCCTGATCTTGCCGGTGGTGAAGGCGCCTTTCGAGAGATTTGCCGTACCTTCGAAATCGATCGTCAGCGGGTCGGAGGCAAGCGAAGTGCGAACTGCCGCATCCCGTCCGTCGAGCAGGTTCATCGGTTCATCTGTCGTGAACGTCCATGTGGCGGCCTCACCATTGAGGACCCCCTGTAGTGAGATCTCGAGATCCGAGGATGCGTTTGGCCAGGCGACGCTGCCTTCGACGTTCGCAATGTTGTAGCGCTCGTACCTCGTGAGATCGTCGACGACTACCGTGCCGTCGCGAATGACCACAGTGCCGAAATCGGGCGGAGTGTCGATACGCTGCTGCTTGCTCTGCGTCTCCGTAAGTTCTCCTTCGAGCGTGCTGCCAGCGCGCCAGTTCAGCGCGCCGTCTTCATAGCGGCGGAAATGGAAGGTTGGCCTGATCATCTCGATGTCACCAAGATCGGGGGCGCCAAACAGGTAGCCGATCAGGCTGATGCTGGCGGAGATACGCTCCGCGGTGACAAGATCCGCATCTTCGCCGCTCCCTCCATCAGAATTGCGCAGTCGCACGTGTTCGAATCCGATCTCGGGATATGGCCAGACGGTAAAGCTCGGCGTGCCGGAGAAGCTCATCTGCGTATCCATCCAGCCTGAAAGCTTGGCTTCGATCTCGCGCTCCACACGATCGGTCGAAACAAGGAATGGGCCCGCGAGACGCAGGATCAGCGCGAGAGCGGCCATTGCCGCGAAGAGCCGCAGCAGATTTCTCGGATGAACCAAGTTGAAGGACCCCATTGCGGTGACTGCCATTGACGATGGGGCGCGCCCCGCCCGGCTAAGGGGGATAGGCTTTCGGGCCCGGGAAATCAAATGGGGCAGAGATGAAAATGCCGCTTATGCACGCGCTTGCGGTTCTGCTCGCTTTATACTGCGGCGCAAAATGATATAGAGGCATCAATGGAGTGGAGGAAGCAATGAACCCTGAAATGCCGCTTTGGGAGCCGTCGCGCGAGGTGCTGGAAAAGAGCCCGATGGCTCTCTTCATGAGGGCCTGTGGGGTGCGCGCCGGACGCAAGTTCGACGGATACGACGCATTCCACGCCTGGTCGGTTGATGACCGCGGCGCGTTTTGGTCAGCCGTCTGGGAGGATTGCCATGTCATCGGCGATCGCGGCGAGCGGGCGCTCATCAATGATGACAGGATGCTGACTTCCCGCTACTTCCCCGATGCGACCTTGAACTTTGCGGAAAACCTGCTCCGCAATACGGGGCGCGACGATGCGCTGATCTTCCGCGGGGAGGACAAGGCCGCCTATCGCTGGAGCTGGGATGAGTTGCATGCGCAGGTCTCGCGGCTGCAGCAGGCCTTCACCGCTATGGGAATCGGGGAAGGCGATCGGATTGCGGCGATGATGCCGAACATGCCCGAGACGATCGCCTGCATGCTCGCCGCCGCGTCCATCGGTGCCATCTGGTCGTCCTGCTCTCCAGATTTCGGTGAACAAGGCGTCCTGGATCGTTTTGGCCAGATCGAGCCGAAGCTTTTCATCGCCTGCGACGGCTACTGGTACAACGGCAAGCTCCAGGACGTTGGTGCCAAGATCAAGGCCGTTTCCGCGAAACTGAACGTACCGGTGCTCGTCATGCCTTATGCCGGCGATGCCGTCGCGGTCGCGGCTTCGGTCGGAAACGGCAAGACGCTTGCTGATTTTGTCGCTCCTTTTGCTGCTGCGCCCGTAACCTTCTGCCGCCTGCCATTTAGCCACCCCCTCTACATCCTCTTTTCCTCCGGAACGACGGGGGTTCCCAAGTGCATCGTTCATTCGGCCGGCGGCACATTGTTGCAGCACCTGAAGGAACATCGGTACCACTGCGGCCTGACAGATGGTGAACGGCTCTTCTATTTCACCACCTGCGGCTGGATGATGTGGAACTGGCTGGCCTCTGGGCTTGCCGTCGGCGCCACGCTCTGCCTCTACGACGGTTCGCCATTCCATCCCGACGGAAACGTGTTGTTCGACTATGCCGCTGACGAAGGTTTTGCCGTGTTCGGCACGTCGGCCAAATACATCGACGCTCTGAGGAAGAGCGGACTGACGCCGCACAACAGCCATGATCTATCCAAGCTTCGCCTGTTGACTTCGACCGGCTCGCCACTGTCGCCGGAGGGGTTCAGCTTCGTCTACGAGGGGATCAAACCGGACGTGCAGCTTGCCTCGATTTCCGGCGGCACCGACATCGTCTCCTGTTTCGTGCTCGGCGTACCGCTCAAGCCCGTCTGGCGCGGCGAGATCCAGGGGCCGGGTCTTGGCCTTGCCATCGATGTCTGGAACGAGGAGGGCCAGCCGGTCCGCCAGGAGAAAGGCGAACTCGTCTGCACTAGGGCGTTCCCGTCGATGCCGGTGATGTTCTGGAACGATCCGGATGGTGCGAAGTACCGCGCGGCCTATTTTGAGCGCTTCGACAACGTCTGGTGCCACGGCGACTTCGCCGAAAGGACCGAACACGGCGGCATCGTCATCCACGGGCGTTCGGATGCGACGCTGAACCCCGGCGGGGTGCGGATCGGAACGGCCGAGATCTACAATCAGGTCGAGCAGATGGAAGAAGTGCTCGAGGCGCTGTGCATCGGTCAGGACTGGGATGACGACGTGCGTGTCGTCCTGTTCGTGCGACTGGCACCCGGATCGGTTCTCGATGAGGCTCTGGAGAAGGCGATCAAGACCCGGATTCGCACTGGCGCCTCGCCGCGTCACGTGCCGGCGAAGATCGTCGCGGTGGCCGACATCCCCCGGACAAAGTCAGGCAAGATCGTCGAGCTCGCCGTGCGCGAGGTCGTCCACGGGCGGCCGGTCAAGAACAAGGAGGCACTCGCAAATCCGGAAGCCCTGGAACTCTTCGCCAACCTTGCGGCGCTCAAGATCTAACGGGTTCCGGGATCGGGCAAACCTCTGGCGACGTTAACGATTTCAAACCGCCCGGATTAACCAACTTCAACAAGAAGTGAATGGTGCCGGCGGCTTGCTGATCGCGAGGTAAGGATTTGTTAAGGCCCGGACGGCCATGGTCTACCTGACTTGAGCACGTCCAATGTGAGGACGGTTTCGGCGGCCCAGCCGCCTTCATGGCATGACGTCGTTTCCTGACGCTTTAGTTGGACAGCATCTAATTGTTGTGGGCGACCGAAAGGTCGCCCTCTTTTTATCGACCGTCGTTGTCGGCGCTCAGTGAGCGCGACACCAGGAATACGGGCACAAGTCCAGCCGCGACGATGATGATCGCTGCAACCGACGCATCCTCCACCTTTGCCCGCGAGGCATCCTCGTAGACGAGTGTCGCCAGCGTATTGAAATTGAAGGGCCGCAACATGATCGTTGCCGACAGTTCCTTCATTGCTTCGATGAAAACGAGCAATGCTGCCGTCAGCGTCGCCGGCCGCATCATTGGCAGCAAGACGGAACGGAAAGCCTGCGCGCTTGTCCGGCCCAAGGTTCGCGCGGCCATGTCGAGGTGTGGGGAGAGCTTGTGGAAGCCGGCGTCGATCGTCCCCTCGGCCATGGTGAGAAAACGAACGGTACAGGCATAGATGATGGCGAATCCGCTGCCGGAAAGCAGCAGCCCTGTCGAGAAGCCGAACCAGTCGCGCGTCAGCGCAGAGATGCCGTTATCAAACCGCGCAAGCGGGATGAGCACGCCCATGGCGAGCACGGTTCCCGGCACGCCGTATCCGAACGAGGCGAGGCGCCCGGCGATCGTTGTGAGCGGAGATCGCGCCGCGCGCGCCGCATAGGCGAGCAGAAAGGCGAGCAGGACTGCGACGCATGCGGTTGAAAATGAGATCAGCACGCTGTGCCAGAGTGCCGACAGGAGGCGGAGCGAGGCGAACTGATCCAGTCGCTTTATGGCATAGGAGCCGAGGACGAGAACCGGAATCGCAAAACCGAACAGTGGTGGAAGCAGGCAGGCGATCATGGCGGCCCATCGCTTCCAGCCAAGAAGGTTCAGCCGGATCGAGTCGGCGACCGCGGCTGTCGTCTTGCTGCTGGTGAAGCGTTGACTGCGGCGTGCGGCGCGCTCGATGAAAAGCAGGGCGGCGACGAAGACGAGCATAACGCAGGCAATCTGCGCGGCACCGGCAAGGCTGCCGCGATTGAGCCAGGTGTCGAATATCGAAAAGGTGAGCGTCTGCACGCCGAGGTATTCGACGGCGCCGATGTCGTTGAGCGTTTCCATGGAAACGAGCGTCAGGCCGACCATGATAGCCGGACGGGCCATCGGGATCTGCACCTTGGCGAAGACGGCGAGGGGGCTGGCTCCGAGCGTGCGCGCAACATCGGCGGCGGCGCGCCCCTGCATCAGGAACATCGCCCGCGCGGCGAGGTAGATGTAGGGGTAAAGCACGCACCCGAGGACCAGCACGGCCCCACCGGTCGTTCGGATCTCTGGGAACCAGTAATCCCGACTGGTCGTGAAGCCGAAAATGGAGCGCAAGGCGGTCTGCACCGGGCCGGTGTAGTCCAGGAACTCGCCGAAGGCGTATGCGGAAAGATAGGACGGTATCGCCAACGGTAGTACGAGGAACACCGAGAGCAGGCGGCGCAACGGAAACTCGCAACTGGCCGTGAGCCATGCCGTTATCACGCCGGTCACCGCGGTCGCGGCCGCGACGCCGGCAAGGAGCAGCAATGTTCGCAGGGTCGCGCGCGGCAGGACATTGTTGAAGAGGTGTGGCCAGTCGCTGCCCGAACCGCCAGATGCGATCAGGACGATTGCGATGATCGGCATGAGCACGATGAGGGAGGTGAAGAGCGCCGCGCCGACCAAAGTGCGATGCGCATTTGCACCTGGCCTGTTGCGATCCTTTACCAGGGCGAGACGAGCAAATACTTGCAACGCTATCTTCCTTGTGTGCGGCTTTCCGTGGCCTTCAACCGCGCCAAGGCGGGCGGCCTACGGCGTCGGCTGGCACGGCGCGCCGCCTGCATTCGGGATCCCCGATCAAAGGCTGGCGTGTTCCATGCGCGCCCTGAAGTAGCGCAATTGTCTCAGACTGCCAACACGCGCGGCGAGGGAAAGGTAACCTCGACGAGCGTGCCCTCGTTCGGGCTGGAACTGATGGAGAAGTTCGCACGGTTTGCATCGACCATCGCCTTGGTCAGCGGAAGGCCGAGCCCGGTACCGTCGCCACGCTTGCGCGGTCCCGTTGTCACCTGCCGGAACGGCTTCATGGCCTGCTCCAGTTCACTCCGCGTCATACCGACGCCGGTATCGCGGATGCGAAGCACGACGCTGCCGTTGGTCTCATAGGACGTCGATACGACGATCTGGCCGCCGGACGGCGTGAAGCGGATCGCATTCGACAGGATGTTGAGCGCGATCTGCTTGATCGAACGCAGATCGGCAACGACCGGAGGAACAGCCGTCGAAAGCGACGTCCGAATGATGACGCGCTGGCCATTCGCCTGGGGCTGCACCAGCGATACCGCTTCAGAAACGGTCTCGTTCAGGCCGACGGCGGTAAAATCGAGTTCCATCTCCCCGGCCTCGATCTTGGAGATGTCCAGAAGATCGTTGACGATGTCGAGCACGTGCCGGCCCGACCGGCCGATATCGTTGGCGTATTCCACGTAGCGCGGATGGCCGATCGGACCGAAGCGCTCGCTGGCCATCATGTCGGAGAAGCCGATGATCGCGTTCAGCGGCGTGCGGATTTCATGGCTCACGCGGGCGAGAAACTCGCTTTTGTGGGCGTTGGCAGTTTCCGCCGCCCGTTTAGCGTTGCGTAACTCTTCCTCGGTGCGCTTCCACTGTGTGATATCACGAATGACGGCGCAGAAGCCGCTCGTCGAGGAAAGTCGCCCCATCGTCATGAAGAGCGGAATGAAGCCGCCCGAGGCCTCGCGGCCGATAACTTCCCGCCCGTCGTTCAGTACGCTCGCCACCCCGTGGCCGGAAAGGCCGGCCAGATAGTCGAGCACCGCTCTCTGGCTCTCGTGGGCGAAGAGCATGGCGAAGGGTCTTCCGCGGATCTCGTCGTCGTCATAGTTGAAAAGCGCGCTGGCAGAGCGGTTGATCGAGCGGATTTCGCCTTCGTGTCCGACGATGACAACGCCATCCGTTGCGGTCTCCAGTATCGAACGCAGTTCGGTTGCCTCGTCGCGCAGCGCCTCCATCTCGTCATGGTCGGAGGATTGCGTCAAAGGCTCGATCGCCTTGGCGGAGGCATCCGTGGAGCGCTTGGCAGCGGCCGTCGGCAGGATGGCCATCATCAAGGCCGTGCCGTCTTCCCAGCGCACGGATTGCAGCCGGGCATTGACGGGCAAGGTGCTCTCGCCGTCGGCGTGACGAAGCAACATCGTTCCGGAATGCTCCCCGTCTTCCGATTCCGGCTGGTCGAGCAGCACGTCCAGGCCGCCAGCCCGCTCGAGTTCTGCAAGCGAAAAGAAGCCGGTGAGGGTCAGAAACTCCGGGTTTGCGTGGATCAGCCGATCCCCTGCATGTATCAGCAGCGCGACCGGGAGCGTGTCGACCATCGAAGCGGTCAGGCCGTAATCCATCGCTGTGCGCGGCGGTGTTATCGTCGCGGGCTTCGGGGAAATATCATTCGCGTGCTCGCCGACCTCGAGGCCAGGCATCTCGTCCTGGTCGTCTACTGTCTTGCCTGCAGATGAAACTGATGTTGCCGCGCCCGTTTCGTCATCAAGCCTTGCGCCGCCGACGAGGTCGTCGTCCTTGCGCTCGATCGATAGGGGGGCAGTGCTTTCGCTTTCGACCAGCGGCTGGGTTTCGGCCTCGCTGGAGGCTGCAGGCTTGTCTTCCGGCTTGCGCTTGCCGAAGCTCTCGCCGAGCTGTCGGGCAATCTCCCGGAACGCCGCCTGTTCGCCGCTGGAAAGCGTGCCGGAGTGGCCGCGCCGGTCATCCAGTTGGACGATCTTTTCGGAATGCCGTCTTCCACGCGTCTCCACCAGCCGCAGTGCAGGGCGTTCGCCGCGGAACTCGTCTTCCGGTTCGGGTGTGCCGTGGCCGCTCAGCAGGCTTTCCGGCGATGCCTCGGATGCTTCGGGCGGCCCGTCTGCTTCTTCTTCCGCGAGCAATTCGTCCAGTAGCGATGGTGGCGTCACAGCCGCCTCGTGCCCGTCCTGTTCCTCGGCCTCCGGCAAAGCTTCGACATCGATTGTTGTTGTATCCGCCGGCGCACCGATCTCCGAACCAGTCGCGACAGACTCACGTTCTATGGTCTGTGCGGGCTCTGCAAGTTTCAGGCCGCGGCCATGCGAATCTTCGACGGCGTCCGTCGTGCGCACAATGCCGAAGCCGCGAAAGCCGTCAAACTCGCGATCGCGCGAATATGTCGGAAGGGCTGCAAGATCGACCGGCACGACCAGGTTCGTCCCTTCGACCGGCCAATGGATCGTCTTCCCCGACCAGGTATCGCGCCGGCGCAGCAGTTCGGTGATGGTGCCATCGGTATCGAAGTCGAAACGGTGCGCAACGTCGACAAAGGGCTGGCCGGTCACCGCAGCCGCACGCGGACCAACCGCCTGGGCGAACTCTTCGGAAATTTCGCTGAAAATACCGTCGGCGTCGATCTTCCAGACGAAGCGCACGGGGCGGGCCGCGGGATTGAAGACGAACGGGGTCTCTTCTGACTCTATTGCTGCGGGAGGTTGCGCCGACTGCGGTTCGGCAGCGACCTCGATGCTTTCATCATCTGCGGCCGACGCAGAATCAGCCTGCGCATCGGGCGCGGTCTGAGCCTCAATTGACTGCGCGCTCGAAGAAACCCCTTCCGGCTCTGGTGATGAAATGGAGATCGCACCCTCCAGCAGTGCCTCCTCAGCAGACTGTGAGGTTGTCGGAGCCGGAGGTTCGGCAGCGATCACCGCTGTCGCTTCAGCCAGTTGACCAGCAGTGTCCTCGTCCTGCGTTCCCGTCGGGCTCGCTGCGATCTCTTCCTGATCCGCATCCAGGTGCCCGAGGATCGTTTCCACAGCGAACAGGAGGTTGAGCGCAGGTTCCAGCGAAACCCGACCGAGCGCTGCGGGGAGCAACCCCTTGCCGGTGGGAATGGGCCGCTTTACCAGCCCGTCGCTTTCGCGGCGTGCTGTTTCGATCATCCGTCGGCGTGCATCCTCGCTGATGCCGAGGCCGGCAAAGCCGGGGGAGGCGGCGACGATAGCGCCTTCGCCGTCGAGCACCGCCATGTGCGTGTCCGGATCGTCGAAGCCGGCAAGCATCGACGCAGCGCGTGCAGCCGCGGACTCGTCCTTCTGCGCGACCGGCGTGCTGAACAGGATGGCGTCTTGCCAGGGCGCGAGCGCGATGCGCTCGATATGGGCGCTGACCGGCAGACCTCTGAAGCCGGAGCCGATGCGAAGCAACAAGTCCCGCCCCAGGCCCTTGTGGGGAAGTTGACGTGCAGCAGCAGCAAGCTGACGAAAGACGACGTCCACAGGCGTCGGTGCATCGAGGAAGTCGTAGATCGAGGCATAGCCAAAAAGGGCGGCCCCGCGTCCGTTCGCCCACAGCACACTCTTCATGTCTGTCGAAAACAGCACCACAGCTTCGCCACGGGCGAACGGCAGGCGCACCCGTTCGTGAACGGCGACATCTATAAAGGGGTACTGATGAGCGGACATCGGCAGCCTGTCATGGGTTCCCAGCGGCTCCCGCCGCACGCTTAACGCTTTATTAATAGCGACCCGGTTTCGGCCGGTCCAGCGTTGCCCCCTGAGACCCCAGCTCTTTTGGGAGGAAGGGTTAACATTGTGCGGCGCACAATCATGTTGCAATGCACAATAAAATCGGCTATACACGGTCCATCATGCAATTCGGAGCCTCACGAAGAGGGCCACATCAAGGATGATTGAAATGGCTGCCAAGAAGACCGATGACGTATTTTCCATTGCCGCTTTCGACCCGGCAAAGGTATCCGAAAGCTTCCGCGACTTCGCCGAAAAGGGCGCGACCCAGTCGAAGGAAGCCTATGCCAAGCTGAAGACCGCCGCCGAGGATGCGACGAAGGTCGTTGAGGCGACGCTCGAGAACGCCCAGACCGGCACCGTCGAGCTCGGCCTTGCCGCGATCGAGGCGCTGCGCACCAATGCCGAGAACTCGCTTTCGCATATGGAGGCGCTGCTCGGCGTAAAGTCCGTCTCTGAACTGTTCGAGCTCCAGACTGCCTTCCTGCGCAAGCAAGCTGAAGTCGTCGTCGAGCAGGCAAAGAGCATGCAGGAAGCCACCAAGAAGGTTGCCGAAAAGGTTGCCGAGCCCGGCAAGTCGGCTGCGGAAAAGGCGCTGAAGACCTTCAAGGTCGCCTGACCATCGTCATTTACATACACCTGCGCCCGTTCGATCCGGGTGGGGGCGGGTGTGTGGCGGACCAAAAAGGGCTGGACGCGTTGTCCGGCCCTTTTTAATATGGAAGGGCAAACAAGGGACTTGCATTCTCGGCGACGTGCCCGTATGTGAGCCCCCAAGCGCGATGCGCTTGAAGTGCGGTTGTAGCTCAGTTGGTTAGAGCGCAGGTTTGTGGCACCTGAGGTCGGAGGTTCGAGACCCCCCAACCGTACCATTTCTCTTCCCTGTAAAGCATTGATTTCCTCGCTCCGGACCTCGAGATGCGTCGATGTTCGACCACGTCGATTAGCATCATCGGTGAAGTCCGCGCGCGGCGAGGTCAGTTCTGCCCCTTGAGAACCGCCAGCAGGTCGGTTTTGACCGCAACGAGGTGGGCTTCCAAAAGCTGTGCCGCCACCTCGAAGTCGCCGCCCCGGCTCAGGCGAATGAGCTCTGCGTGTTCTTCCATTGCGCGCTTCATCGCATCGGCGCTCGATAGCTGAACCCGGGTGTACCGGTCGCTGGTCTGAAGAAGCGACGCGACGATCTGCTGTGTGCGGGGCAGGTTTGCGCGCTGGTAAAGTGCGACATGCAACTGGGCGTTCAGTTGCCCATACCGATTGATTTCCCCACCCCTGATCGCGCCGACGTAGGTTGCCTGGATCTCCTCCAGTTGCTGGAAATCCGCGCTCGACAATAGTGGGGCGGAGCGGCGGAAAAGCCGCGGCTCCAGAAGCGCGCGCAGCTCGAATACGTCGTCGATCTCCGCCTGCGAGAGCTCTGAGACGACCGCACCCTTCTGCGGCACGATCCGCACCAGCCCCTCCGCCTCGAGATGGAACAGCGCCTCGCGGATGGGGATGCGGCTGACGCCATAGGCTTCGGCCAGCGCGTCCTGCCGCAGCTGACTTCCCGCAGAATAGTGGCCGGAGAGAATGGCCTGCCGGATTTCCTCGAGCAGTGCGCCAGAAAGCGTGCGGTGTTTCAGAGTCGTAGCCATGACGTATCCGCTACAGGGAAAAGGCAAAAAATCGGTTGACTCGCAAAATGTATAAAATCTACATTATACCATCTTTGGGGGAATATCCATGACTAAACCGGCCGCCGCAGGCGGAATAATCGCGCCCGCGGCACGCTTCGTCGTGCGTCTCTCGGAAGGTGTCCTTGCGATCGAGAAGGTCGCCGTCGGTGGCCTCATGGCCGTGCTGACCGGCCTGATCCTGATGAACGTCGTCACCCGCTACACCGGCATGCCGCTCTACTGGGTCGATGAGGCGGCCGTGTACGCCATGGTCTGGCTGGCCTTCATTGGTGGCTCTGCGCTCACGCGCCTGCGCCTTGATTTTTCCATGACCTTGCTGACGGAGCGGCTTTCGCCCCCGGCGGCGCGCCGCATGCAGATTGTGGCATCCCTGCTGCTGATCGCATTTGCAATCGCCCTGGCGGCCATGTGCTACGTCTGGCTCGATCCCGTTGGGATCGCCAGGGCCGGCTTTGATGCCAAGGCCTATGCCGCCGAGAGCTTCAACTTCCTCTACACCGAGCGCACGCAGACACTGAGCTGGCCGACCTGGGCGGTCAATCTCGTGGTTCCGCTGTTTGCAATCACCATGACGCTGCATGGCCTTGCCAACATTGTGGAGGATCTCGGTTGGTCTGAACGGCGGACGCATCCGGAATTCAAGACTGCCGAGGGGATCAACTGATGATTACGAGCGCCGCATTTCTTGTGTTCATGCTGGTCGGCGTTCCGATCGGCATCTGCCTCTGCCTCGTCAGCGTGGTCTACATCTTCGCCTCCGGCAATCCGCTGCTCTTTCAGAGCTTCCCGACGCAGCTCTTCGGCGGTGTCGACAGTTACGGGCTGATCGCCATTCCGCTCTTCGTGCTGATCGGCGAGGTCATGAACGGCGGCGGCATCACCAAGCGCATCATCGAGATGACCATGGCCTTCATCGGCTCCATGAAGGGTGGTCTCGCCTATGTGAACCTGATCGCGAACATGTTCGTGGCCTCGATCCTCGGTTCGGCAACGGCGCAGGTCGCCGTTATGGCGCAGATGATGGTGCCGGAAATGGAGAAGAAGGGCTACGATAAGACCTTTGCCGCCGGCCTTACGGCCTATGCCGGTATGCTCGGCCCGATCATTCCGCCGTCCATCATGTTCGTGGTCTATAGTGTTCTCGCCCAGGTACCCGTCGGCGACATGCTGGCTGCCGGCATCGTGCCGGGCGTCCTGCTGACGATCGCGTTCTGCTTCATCATTGCGGCGATGGGCTTTGTCTACAACTATCCGCGTGGCGAACGGGCAACCTTGCGCGAACGTGCACGCACGGTTCTCAATGCGCTGCCGACGCTGCTGATCCCGGTGATCATCGTCGGTTCCATCCTGAGCGGCCTGGCCAATCCCACCGAGGCTGCCGCCGTCGGCGCCGTCGCCGCCGTGCTGGTCGGCCGCTTCTGGATCGGCGAACTTAAGCTGTCTCAACTCCCGACCATGTTGCTGCGGGCCGGGATCTACTCCGCTGTCGTGCTGTTCCTCGTCGCTGCGGCCAGTGTGTTCTCGTGGGTGCTCGTCTACGGCATGGTGCCGCAGCAGGTTGCGGGCTGGGTCCAGACCATTGCATCCGACCCGATCACCTTCATGCTGCTGGTCAACGTCATCCTGCTGGTCATCGGCACTGTCATCGACGGCGCGCCCGGCCTGATCATGACGGTACCGATCCTGCTGCCGATTGCCACCGAGGTCTATGGTATCGACCCGATCCATTTCGGCGTGGTCGTGGTGATCAACCTCGTGCTCGGCTTCCTGTCGCCGCCGGTCGGGCTGTGCTTCTTCGTCGCCGCTGCCGTGACGGGGGCCAAGCCTGGCAAGATGTTCATCGTCACGCTGCCCTTTTTCTTCGTGTCGTGCCTGGTGCTCGTCCTTCTCTCGGTCTTCCCGGCACTCTCGACCTTCATGTCCCGATAATCAAAGCGATCCAACCAGAGGAAGTTGATATGACGCTTACACGCCGTACTTTGATCCGCAATTCCGCACTCGGTGCCGCCGCCTTCACGCTGGGCGCACCGTCGGTGCTGCGCGCCCAGGAGGCGCGCATTCTCCGCCTCGGCATTACCACCCCTCCTGGCCACCCCTGGAACAATGCCGCTCTGAAAGTCGGCGAGGCGCTCAAGGCCGAAACCAACGGCCGTCTGTCAATCGAAGTCTTCCCGGCCAACCAGTTGGGTACTGAAGCAGCCATGCTGCAGCAGATGCAGAGCGGCGCCCTCGACCTCGGCTGGATCATGACGGCCGAACTCGGCTCGCGCATTCCCACGGTTGCCGCGATCAACGCCCCGTGGGTTGTCGATTCCACTGCCAAGGTCGCCAAGCTTGTCCGTGATCCGATCGCCATGAAGCTGCTCGACGTTCTGCCGGCGGAAACCGGCACGATCGGGCTGGCCTGGGGCATCACCACCATGCGCGTGGTCTTCTCGGCCAAGGAGATCAACGGCCTTGACGATCTCAAGGGCATGAAGCTGCGCATCAACACGACGCCCGCCTACCGCGATTTCTACCAGCTGCTGGGCGCAGCACCGACGCCGATCCCGACCCCGCAAGTATTCGACGCCATGTCCAACGGCCAGGTGGACGGTCTCGAGGCCGACCTGGACCTCTCGTGGAACCAGCGTTTCGACAAGGTTGCCAAGACCATGCTGAAGATGAATGCGATCTTCATGCCCGTCGTTGCGCTCGCCTCCGGTCGCGTCTGGAAGACCCTGCCGGAAGCCGACCGCGAACTGATCAGCAAGGTCACCAAAACGGCACTCGACGCCCAGATCGACGCGACGGTGGACAACGAGCCGAAGCTGCTCGAACAGTTTGCCGCTGCATCGATACCGATCAAGGACGTGCAGGTTGCCGATGCGGAGAAGATCATCGCTGAATACGACAAAATCTGGCTGCCGCAGGCACCGATCCTGGCGGACCTGCGGAAGGTTGGCGCTACTCTCTGAGTCGATGCCAGCGACGTAAACGACAGGGCCCGCATCCTGCTGAACACAGGGTGCGGGCCCTTCCGATTCTGCCAAGGTCACGAGCCCGGCGCTCCGGCAGTGCGCTCCGGCAGGCCAACGTGCTATATTGCCCGCGCGACTGCGGGATGGTGCGGGACGCTCCCATCGTGATCAACGCCCGGAGTTCGTTTCGGAGCGGTCTGATGCGACAGTTCGATGCGATATTCATCGGCGCCGGCCAGGCGGGCCCCTTCCTTGCGGCGCGGATGGCCGAGCGCGGCATGAAGGTTGCGATCATCGAACGAAAGTTCCTTGGCGGCACCTGCGTGAACGCCGGCTGCATGCCGACCAAGACGCTGGTGGCCAGTGCGCGGGCGGCGCATATCGGCCGCCGCGGCGCCGACTGGGGCGTGAAGATTGCCGGTGAAGTCGCGGTCGACATGAAAGTCGTTCGCCGGCGTGCGCACCAGATAACCATGGACGCCCGCAACGGACTGGCGGACTGGCTAGGCAGCATGGACGGCGTGTCCATCATTTTTGGCCACGCGCGCTTCGTTGCGGCCGACAGGGTCACGGTCAACGGCGACACCCTCTCTGCCCCGCGGATATTTCTCAATGTCGGCGCCCGCCCGGTAATCCCCGACTTTCCTGGTATCGAAGACATCGACTACCTGACCAGCACCTCGATCCTTGAGCTCGACACGCTGCCCCGCCACCTTGCGATCATCGGCGGCAGCTACATCGGATTGGAGTTCGCGCAAATGTATCGGCGGTTCGGCGCAAACGTCACCGTGGTCGAGCGCGGCGCCCGCCTTGCCTCACGCGAGGACGAAGATGTTTCGGACGCGATCCGGGATATCCTCGTGGCTGAGGGTATCGACGTCCGTACGCAGGTGGAGCGCATTTCGTTTTCGCGGGCCGGGCACGGAATACATGTGTCCCTGAATGGGGGCGATATCGATGCCAGCCACGTTCTCGTTGCGACCGGCCGCAAGCCGAACACGGATGACCTGGATCTCGACGCCGCGGGCGTCGTCGTGGATCCCCGCGGCTACATTGTCGTCGACGACAGGCTGGCGACCAACGTGCCGGGGATTTGGGCGCTCGGCGACTGCAACGGGCGCGGAGCCTTCACCCACACGTCCTACAACGATTTCGAGATCGTCGCCGCAAACGTTCTCGACGGCGAGGACCGCAGGGTATCGAGCCGGATCCCGGCCTACGCCCTCTATATCGATCCGCCGCTCGGCCGCGTCGGAATGACCGAGAGGGAGGCGGCCTCATCGGGCCGCAAGATCCTTGTTTCTAGGCGACCGATGGAGCGGGTCGGCCGAGCAAAGGAGCGCGCCGAGACCAGAGGTTTCATGAAGGTGATAGCCGATGCCGATAGCAAGGAGATTCTTGGTGCCGCGATTCTGGGCATTGAAGGCGACGAAGCCATTCACGGCGTCATCGATGCCATGAACGCCGGGACACGCTACACCGATCTGCAGTGGGCGGTGCCGATCCATCCAACGGTCTCGGAGGTGATCCCGACGCTGCTGCGGGGGCTTGGCTGAACCGACGGCCCACCAGCGCACCTGACAGGAAAGGAACGACGATGTCCCAATCGGCAAAAACCAGCGACGCGGCAGTCACCTCCCCAAAGGCCAACGGCGACATGAAGATCGAGGTCGTCGTGATTCCTGTTTCGGACGTCGATCGTGCCAAGGACTTTTACGGCAAGCTGGGCTGGCGGCTCGACGTGGATTTCCCGGTCGGTGATACTTTTCGGGTTGTGCAGTTTACGCCGCCGGGCTCGCGGTGCTCGATCCATTTCGGCGCCGGGATTACGGCTGTCGCTCCCGGCTCGGCAACTGGAACCTACCTCGTAGTCTCCGACATCGAGGCTGCACGCGCCGACCTCATTGCTCGCGGCGTCGATGTGAGCGACGTGTTTCACCGTGCCGGTCCAGGAAAGCCGCCGGTCAAGGGCCGAGACCCGGAGCACCGCAGTTACTTCTCCTACGCCACCTTCAGCGATCCGGACGGCAACAGTTGGCTGCTGCAGGAGATCACTGCGCGCTTGCCGGGGCGGGTGGACGCGAATGACACGAATTTCACCTCGCCGACCGAGCTCGCGGCAGCGCTTCGCCGGGCGGAGGCCGCGCACGGCGAGCATGAGAAGCGGATGGGCGGCCAGCGCGATGCGGACTGGCCGGCCTGGTATGCCGAATTCATGGTGCAGGAACAGGCAGGCGGACCGCTGCCGCAATGAACAAGGCAAGAGAGGCCTTGTGGCACAGGGCATCAGGAGCGCCGGCGGGCAACAGCGATATCCTCTCGGGCGCGTTGCTGGTACTGTTCCGCCCAGGCGCCATGGAGAAGCCCAATGAACAGCTTCCAAACGGACATCTTGAGAATGGCACGACGCAACAAGCTGGTAGGCATGTGGGCGGCGGATAAATTGGGGCTCACCGGCGAAAACGCCAAGGCCTATTCGGATGGCCTTGCCAGGGGCGCGCTTGAGGTGGAATGCAATGACGTGCTTGCGATCCTTCGCAAGGACTTCGAGGCCGCGGGCGTGGTTCAGTCCGACGAGCAGATTCTGAGCGCCATGAGCCAAGCCTGGCTGAAGGCCGGACGACAGACGAAGGGGGCAGATGCCAGCGACGTCGCTCTGGTTCAGATTGCACGCAATCTCCAGTCGAGGTGATGGAGGAAGGCACTTCCCACGGAAGGCCAGATGCCGACGCGTGGTCGCCGGCCGGCCGGTGCGATCAGCCACCGAACCGCTCGACCAGGACACCGTGACGGAGGCCGCGGTCGCTGACGGTGAGCGAGTTCTGCCCCAGCATGTCCATCACCGTCCTGACGACGCACGCGCCGGCCAAGATCACGTCCGCGCGCTTTGGCTGCAGGCCGACGATCGTCCGCCGCTCCTCCGCGTTGCGCAAGCGAAACATCTCGATCTGGCGGTCGATTTCAGCCCGGTCAAGCACGGTGCCCTGAACGATATCCGCGTCGTACCGGTCGAGACTGTGCTTCACCGCTGCGATGTTTGTGATGGCGCCACCCATTGCCACCAGGACGTCCGGCGACGGGCGTCCCTCGATGCGTGACAGATCGGCCGTGATCGCGGCGAACGTGTCGCGCAGCACGTCGGGGGCGACCGTGCCGGCCAGCCCGAACCGTTCCGTGTAGCGGACGGCGCCGACATTGACGCTGAACTGCTCGTCGACGCGTGAGCCCTGGCCGAACGTGAACTGCGTGCTGCCGCCGCCGGTGTCGAAGACAGCCAGCGCGCCTTCCGGCATGCGCAGCCACGCCTTCACAGCAAGATAGGCCAACCGGCCCTCGTCTGCACCCGGGATCACCTCAATCGAAATCCCCGTCCGGGTCCGGATCATGTCGAGGACCGCTGCACTGTTGCGGGCGATCCGCAGGCCGGCCGTGCCGACGGCGGCGATCGCCCGCACGCCGTTGCGCTTCGCCTCGTCGCTCATGTCTTCAATCGCGCTGGCGGTCCGCGCGGCAGCCTCAGGCGCGATCTCGCCGCTCTTCTCGAGACCTTCGCCCAGACGCGTTAGTTCGGCGCGATCGACGATCGTGCGCCACGACCCGGTGCTGTCGCGCTCGCCGACATGCAGCTTGACCGAATTCGTGCCTACGTCGATCACCGCGAACCGTTCCGGCGTGTCCTCGAGCAGCGCCTGCAGGCCCAGTGCGTAGTTGGTGTTGAAGTAACCGCCGAGGCCGATCGACTCGACGGCCGCAACGACAGCGGCCGCGTCTTCTCCTTCAATCGCGATGGTGCGGGTAGACCTGCCTTCCGACTGGACGTCAGTGAGTTCCGAGGTGCACCCCCCGACAGTGTAGCGCACCCGGCGCTTGTGGACCCCGACCGGGCGCAGCGCGCCGCTCGGTACGACAACCTCGGCGACAAACTCGTCGAGGCTGTATGCGTCCCGGGCAAGCTGGGGTGCCGCCAGGCCAAGCGACTCGAACACCTTGGCCGCTTCGGCAGCCGGCAGCGGGAACGGCTGCTTCATGACCGGCTCCCAGCGCTCGAGACCGTCGGCGTTCACCTCCCGCAGGACCTTGATATCCATGAGATCGTCGCGCACTTTCACGTTCGCACCGGATCCGCCGAGAAAGTACAACTCGTCGCTCTCTTGTATTGCTCCCGGCGTCAACGCTGCGAACCGGGTCTCCGCAATCCCGAAATGGGCGCCAAACGTGCGCCATTCCCATCGCGGAACGATTGCGGCCATGGTGGACGTCCTTCCAGGTTTGCCCTCATGGGGCGGTCGAGCGCTATGCCTCAGTCTCCTTGAGAGTCTTGGCGAAGTACTCCAGGGCGGCGCGGGTCTTGGTTTCTTGAGCGCCCTCCGGGTCTAGCCCGAGTTTCCTCAGATGCGTGTCGAAATCCTTCCGAGCCTGATCCGCTTCGTCCGGCGGTGCTTTGATCGAAACCTCGACCAGATCGTCGCCGTTGGGAAGTCTCCATTCCTCAAGTGTCAGTTCATGAGGAAAGGTCTTTTGCTCGGGTTTCCAGCGCAGCACGCGAATTGGGCCGAGGACGCGAAGCTCTCCGAACTTCACCGGGTTCTTGTGGAACGCGCCGAGAAAGCGCTCCTGGTCACCATTGAACAGTTTGCCGATGGCGCGTTTTCCTTTTGCAACTTCCTCGATTTCGTCGCGCTTCTGCGGGGCCGTAAGCGACGCCGAGCAGACGGCGCCGTCGCCGACCCAATCAGCTTCCAGTTTGAAATCGTCCAATTGCCGCCAATCGTCCGAAATTGACGCCGCGTCGACTGGGCGGATCTTGACGGTGGAATCATCGTCGTCGCCCTTGACGAGTCTGCCACGTAAAACAACACCTGCATCGAACAGTTGCAGATCGAGTGTGTCGTAGAAGTAGATGAGTCGGACCTCGGCCGTATCCTCGTTGACCTCCATCGCGCGTTCCGCGAGAAGCTCCTGGTCGGGGCGGATCGTAATCTTGATTTCGACCGCGTCTATTGCGGCCGTTGCCGTCGTGTTCATTCGCGAGCTCCTTTCCGAGCCGCCGAGCAATGCTCAAAGCCCGCAGCCAAGGCGCAGAATGCAGAATTGAACCACACTGGGATATTATGATCGCAAGTTACCACCCGCGGCAGCCGCGCTCAAGTTGAACGACGGCGGATGGGGCAAGCGACATAGGAGCCGTTTGCCTGCACGGTGTCCCCCGCTTAGCGCGCCTTTCGCCCCGCGCCGTCCTTCTTGACGGGACTAGCAACTTCTTCGAGGGCCACTGCCGCGTCTCCAAACTCGCCTTCAGAGTGAGCCTGTTCCACGTCCGCCATCCGCTCCTCAAGCTCTTCGACCTTGGCCGCGAGGGCCTCTGGTGGCATTGCGTCAGTGCCCTTCGCCTGCGCATGCACCATGAACTCCGTCAGCAGGAACAGGCTGACATCATCGTCCGTGCGCTCGTGACCAGCCTTGAACGGCTTGTCGATGACGCCGAGGAGCCGAAGCAGGTAGATGAAGAAGAAGGCCAGGAAGCCGACCGTCACCAGGGACTCCAAGAGGCCACCCATGTCGGTGAACAGCAGGATCAACATGATGACGGCGACGACGCTCGTGATCATCGCCTTGGCCGACGGCAAGAATTCCTCGCGTTGGATGTGGTACACCCGCAACGCCGCCTTGCGCAGGGCGGCCTGCTCGGACCGCAGCCTGACGATATAGTTCGCTGGAACGTCGGACCCTTCAAGCTCTTCCAGTGTCTGCGACAGGTCCTCGATTGCCGCCTGGCATTCCCGGGTGTTGCCGCTGGTGATGTCGGCCCGCAGCGACGTGACGACCGCTATCAGGCGGGCCCTTGCTGCGACCATATCCGGCTTTCCCCAGATCCGATTCATCGACTCGGTTTCCCGCAGCAAGGCATAGAGGCTGGCGGCGACATCCGTCGGCGCCCGCTCAGCGTCGCGGTAGTCGACCAGTGTGCCGGCAAGCACAAGGCCCATGACGAATATGCCGCCACTGATGACGCTGGAGATCAGCGGAGTGGTCGACATGCCGGTGACCCCGATGGCCCAAAGCAAGGCTCGGACCCCGATGAGGACCACGACGATTGCCGCGGTCTCCACCGCAACGCGATAACTTCCCAGGATCTCACGCATGGCTCCGCCCTCCTCGCCGATGGTCGTGGCCTCTTTTAGTCAACATAGCATGGAAGACGATGTCACGTTCGCCATTGGTTCAGCGATCGGCATCACCGCCGCGCCCATCAGAGCAACACGTGCATCTGCCCGTTTCTCAGAGAAAGATGCCCTGCTCCTGCTCCACCAGTTCCTGCACGAAGGCGGTGACGGTGCGGACGCGGGCGAGGTCGCGGGCGCTTTCGTGATAGGTGGTCCAGTAGGCGCGGCGGATCGTCGTTTCCGGCAGGATGCGTACCAGCTCCGGGTCGAGCCGCGCGATGTAGTTGTGCAGGATGCCGACGCCGGCCCCGGAGCGGACGGCTTCCGTCTGCCCCGTGGCGCTGGAAATCTCGAACGAGGCATTCCAGCTGCGCATCACCTCGCCGGTAAAATCGAGCGAGGCGGTGAAGAGGAGGTCCTCCACGTAGCCGATGCGCCGATGATGCTTGAGGGACTCGACGTCCTGCGGCTCGCCGTGGGCGGCGAGATAGGCCCGGCTGGCATAGAGGCCAAGCGTGTAGTCGGTCAGCTTGGAGGAGACCAGGCGGCCCTGTTCCGGGCGCTCCAGCGTTATGGCGATATCGGCCTCGCGCTGGGAGAGGGAAAAGGAGCGCGGCACGGGCACGAGTTGGATCTTCAGTTCGGGATGGCGCGCCGTCAGCCGGCCGAGGCGCGGGGCGAGGAAGGAGACGCCAAAGCCGTCCGGCGCGCCGATCCGCACGGTGCCAGCCACCGCTGCGTCAATCCGGCCGATCTTCGCCTGCGCCGCCAGCATCTCCGTCTCCATTCGTTCGGCCGCGTGCAGAAAAACTTCGCCCTCGGCCGTCAGGTCGCAGCCGTTGGTTCGCCGCACCAGAAGGCGCGTCTTCATCTCCTGTTCCAGCGCACTGACGCGTCGGCTGAGCGTGGCATGATTCACCCCGAGCCGGCGCGAGGCCGCCAGCAGCTGCCCGGTTCGTGCGACGGCGAGAAACATGCGAACGTCGTCCCAGTTCATTTCTTCGCCTTCGATGGGCTGATGGGCTATAATTTCTGCACAACGGTTGCTTACATCAGACGATTGAGTTGAGCAAATTGTAGTGCGATCATGTCTGACATAACATCTGGAGGATACCCCATGCGTGAGATCGGACATTTCATCGGCGGCAAGCACGTGGCCGGCAAGAGCGGCCGCACGGCCGACGTCTACAATCCCGCAACCGGCGAAGTGCAGGCCAAGGTGGCGCTCGCAAGCGAAGCCGAACTCGCCGCCGCCGTCGAAGTCGCCAAGGCTGCCCAGCCCGCCTGGGCAGCGACCAACCCGCAGCGCCGCGCCCGCGTCTTCATGAAGTTCGTTCAGCTTCTGAACGACAACATGAACGAACTGGCCGAGATGCTCTCCAAGGAGCATGGCAAGACGATCGAGGATTCCAAGGGCGACATCATTCGCGGCCTTGAGGTTTGCGAGTTCGTCATCGGCGTTCCGCATCTCTCCAAGAGCGAATTCACCGAAGGCGCCGGCCCGAACATCGACATGTATTCGATCCGCCAGCCGGTCGGCATCGGTGCGGGCATCACGCCGTTCAACTTCCCTGGCATGATTCCGATGTGGATGTTTGCGCCTGCGATCGCCTGCGGTAACGCCTTCATTCTGAAGCCGTCCGAGCGTGATCCCTCCCTGCCTATCCGCCTCGCTGAGCTAATGATCGAGGCCGGTTTGCCGGCGGGCGTCCTCAACGTCGTCAACGGCGACAAGGGCGCGGTTGACGCGATCCTGACGCATCCGGATATCGGTGCCGTTTCCTTCGTCGGCTCCACGCCGATCGCCCGCTATGTCTATGGCACCGCGGCGATGAACGGCAAGCGCGCCCAGTGCTTCGGCGGCGCAAAGAACCACATGATCATCATGCCCGACGCCGACCTCGACCAGGCCGCCAACGCCCTGATCGGCGCCGGTTACGGCTCCGCCGGCGAGCGCTGCATGGCGATCTCGGTGGCCGTCCCGGTCGGCGAGGACACCGCCAACCGCCTGATCGACAAGCTCGTGCCGATGGTCGAGAGCCTGCGCATCGGCCCGTATTCCGACGAGAAGGCCGATCTCGGGCCTGTTGTCACCAAGGAAGCCCAGGCACGCATCAAGGGGCTGATCGACAGCGGCGTCGAGCAGGGCGCCAAGCTGCTGGTCGATGGTCGGAACTTCAAGCTCCAGGGCTACGAGGACGGCTATTTCGTCGGTGGCTGCCTGTTCGACCACGTCACGCCGGACATGGACATCTACAAGACCGAAATCTTCGGGCCGGTGTTGTCAGTTGTCCGCGCCAAGAACTACGAGGAAGCGCTCGCTCTTCCGATGAAGCACGAATACGGCAACGGTGTTGCGATCTACACCCGCGACGGTGATGCGGCCCGCGACTTCACCTCGCGCATCAACATCGGCATGGTCGGCATCAACGTGCCGATCCCGGTTCCGCTGGCCTACCACTCCTTCGGCGGCTGGAAGGCGTCCTCCTTCGGCGATCTCAACCAGCACGGCACGGATTCGTTTAAGTTCTGGACCCGCACCAAGACGGTCACGAGCCGCTGGCCGTCGGGCATCAAGGACGGCGCCGAGTTTGTCATCCCGACGATGAAGTGATCGGCTCAGAAAAAATTAGAAAGGGCCCCGCAAGGGGCCCTTTTTCGTTATGCCGAACTTTCCGCCGGGGCGGGAGCTGCATGGTCACAAAGAAAACCCGCCAGCATCTGGCGGGGTTGGTAATTGGGTAAGCAACTACCTACAGGCTCGCGCTGCGATGGCGCGAAGCCGAGCGCGGATCAGTTCGTCGGTCCGTCGTTATAGCCGACCTTGTCGACCAGCTCGGAGGCCTTCTTGCGGTTGGCGGCGATGTCGGCGAGCGGAAGCGCGTCCGGCTTGATCGAGCCGAATGACTTCACGACGTCGGAGGGCTCCTTGCCCGGCATAACAGGATATTCGAATACCTGCTCGGCATAGATTTCCTGGGCTTCGCCGGAAGCCAGGAAGTCGATCAGCTTCTGGGCGTTGTCCTTGTTCGGCGCATGCTTGGCCATTGCCACGCCGGAAACGTTGACGTGCGTGCCGCGGTCCGCGGCATTCGGGAACAGCACCTTGATCGAGTTGGCCCATTCCTTCTGTGCCGGCTCCTTCTCGTTCGTCAGCATCAGGCCGACATAGTAGGAGTTGCCGAGCGCCAGGTCGCATTCGCCGGCGAAGATCGCCTTTGCCTGATCACGGTCGCCGCCATCGGGCTTGCGGGCGAGGTTGTTTTTCAGGCCAGTCAGCCACTTTTCGGTCTCGGCCTCGCCATGGTGGGCGATCATCGAGGCGAAGAGGCCGATGTTGTAGGAGTGCTGGCCGTCGCGGGTGCAGATCTTGCCCTTCCACTTCGGGTCAGCCAGTTCCTCGTAGGTGATGTCGTTCTGGGCGACCCGATCCTTCGAGGCATACACAACGCGCCCACGTGTGGTGAGCCCAACCCATGCTCCGTCCGGATCGCGATACTGCGCAGGGATGTCGGTGTCGACCACTGTGCTCTTGATCGGCTGGGTGATGCCGGCGTCCTTGGCTTCCGTGAGGCGGCTGATGTCGACGGTCAGGATGACGTCGGCGGGGGAGTTCTCGCCTTCTGCCTGGATGCGCTCGACGAGGCCCTTGTCAAGAAACAGGACATTGGTCGCGATGCCGGTCTCGGCCTTGAAGCGATCGAGAAGCGGCTGGATCAGGTCTGGCTGGCGATAGGAATAGATGTTGACCTCGCCGTCCGCCAGTGCGGGAACTGCGGTGCTTGCGGCAAGCGACAATGCGAGTGCGAGCTTTTTGAGATGGGCCAAGGGTTTGCCTCCTTATTCTTAACTCTGCGGCTCATCTTTTAAGGCAGCTTTTCGGACAGTCAACTGGCATGTTGCATATAACATGAATGTGATTTTCCGCTTTTTGGAATTGTTCCAAACTTTGATCCGGCCTATATGTAGGCCACCAGATCGGATTCGGAGCCAGAGATGCGCCTGACGAAACAGACGAACTATGCCGTGCGGCTGTTGATGTACTGTGCGGCAAACGGTGAGAAGCTGAGCCGTGTCCCGGAAATTGCCAAGGCCTACGGGGTGTCGGAACTCTTTCTTTTCAAGATCCTGCAGCCTCTGACGCGTGCAGGCCTTGTCGAGACGGTGCGTGGTCGCAATGGCGGCGTGCGGCTTCCTAAGCCCGCTTCCGACATCACGCTCTTCGATGTCGTGCGTGTGACCGAAGATTCCTTTTCGATGGCAGAGTGCTTCGAGGCGGGGGAAATCGAATGTCCGCTCGTGGACAGCTGTGGCCTCAATGCAGCCTTGCGCAAGGCACTCAACGCCTTTTTCGAGGTCCTTCAGCAGTACACGATCGACGATCTCGTCAAGGCCCGCCCGCAGATCAGCTTCTTGCTTGGGATCGACGAGGCGCGCGGCCAACGCCAACCGGCGGCCTGAACCGATCAGTGCCGGAAACCTGCCGCTTTGTCTAGAATGCCGGGGTAGCGTTCTTGCGGGTAGACGCGGGGTGCTGCGAGACGTCGAATCCTTTCTATAGCCACAATCGCGGGCGCCTTTGCAAACGCCGTAAGGCCGGCTATCTGCCTGTTCCTGTATCCCTGTCGATGAATTCCTGAATGATGAAGCCGATTGCGGTTGGATCCAACTCGGTCTTGTCTATGCGGAAGTCGACACCGTAGTCGTCGATCGTCTGGAAATAGGCGTCCGAGATCGAGGAAGAGATCACGCCGATCGGCCCGATGTAGCCGTTCTGGCGCAGTTCGGGCACCGTCTCCCGAAAATCGGCCTGCGGGTGAAGGCGGTTGTCCATAAGGATCATGTCGAGCCGTGGTTCGCCGCTGCGGATGAACTCGAGGGCGGCTTCGACGGTTTCAACATAGTGCAACTTGATCGCGACGTTGGCCACCTTGCGCATCAGTGCCCGCATGATCACGTTTTCGGCGGGATCGTCGTCAACAAGCAGAATATTCACTGTGACGGTCATGGCGATCTCAGGCTGATCTTGGAACCAAGAATGTATCGAGTGGATGTTGCATAACGCTTCGACGGCTGGCGTCTTGTCCGGTCTCACTCTGGTTCAGGCGGTAGTGCTTCACAACCCCTCTGGTTGCGAATATGCCAGTTAACGCAACGTTAACCAAGGAAATCGACAGCGCCTTACATGATGATCTGTTCGCGGATCGCCTTTGCCACCATTTGCGTGCGATTGACCACGTCGAGTTTCTTCAGGATCGTCGCGGTGTGCGAGTTTACGGTGTGCTCGGAAACGGAAACGATAAGGGCGATCTCGCTGGCCGTCTTGCCGTGGGATATCCACCGCAGGATCTCGGTCTCGCGAGGCGTCAAGCCCATCCCGGTCCTGATCGACAGTACAATCCGGTAAAAGCAATCGAAGACCGTGACTGACTCGTAGCAGAGTTCCATGTGCTGTTGGCGGCCGATGTCGTCGTTGTCGCCGAGAAAAAGCACTGCATAGCGTGCGCCCGTGGTTGCATGGACCGGCACACATGCCGCCAGGCCGAATCCGAGCTGGTCAAGCAGGTTGTTGCCGCCTTCCCCCTGTTCCGGGGCTCCGGAGCGCCACACGGTCGGGATCACTGAGCGATGCAAACTCCTGAACACATCCGAATCGCTGAAGCGGTGGCGTTTGTCGTAGGATTCGGCAAGCCCGGCGGGCAGGTCGTGCAGAATGAGTTTGCTGGAGAGATTGCTGCCCTCCTGTTCGGCGGCGAGCTGCAGCACGCCGAAATGCTCGAATCCGTAACGGAGGGCCGTGCCGTGAAACATCCGAAAGAAATCGACCCGATTGAGAGCCTTTCCCAAATCGCTTTCGAAATCGTACCGGCGATGATGCTGCGAAAGTGCGGCCACGTGGCCTCCCCAACCATCGAGCCATGCAGTGAGTCTAACGCTCCATGCGTCGCGAGCAAAGGGCAATTCCGCCACATTTTGGATGTGCCAGCGCTTTTTCCGTCGCCGGCATTGCTCAGCTCGATGGGAGGGGCAGGGCAGAAGCCGGAAGAGCTGCGCTCAACACGCGGTCGCCTTGCCGCCACAGGGCGCGGCGGAATGCAGCCCTTCCTGCCTCGGGGGCAACTGCCACAGATGAGAATGCCCGAGCTATCGTTCAACGTCGGGATTGACACCGCATTTGGCGCAAATGTGCGATTCGCGCGTCAGCGCGGCATTGGTGTGTAAAAAGTCAAAATAGGTCCTTAGAAGATGATTTTTCCCTACTGTTCTACATTTGGATAAATTTATTCGCGGACTTATTGCATTCCAGCGGCAAATATCGTTCCATCCGCGCAAGGCCGGGGCCTCAATGCACCCGTGTCCGGACATGAGAGAACAAAAAGCAAACCTGGGAAGCTCGCTATGAAAAAGCTGACTACTCTACTCGCGGCGACCGCACTCGCCTCCATGATGGCGACGGCCGCTTGGTCGAAGACCTTCGTGTATTGCTCGGAAGCGTCGCCGGAAGGCTTCGATCCCGGTCTCTACACGGGTGGTCAGACCTTCGACGCAGCTGCGCACACGGTCTACAACCGGCTGGTGGAATTCAAGCGCGGCAAGACGGAAGTCGAGCCGGCGCTGGCCGAGAGCTGGGACATTTCGGAAGACGGCACCGTCTACACCTTCAAGCTCCGTCCGGGCGTGAAGTTCCAGACGACCGACTACTTCACGCCGACGCGCGAACTGAACGCCGACGACGTGATCTTCTCCTTCGAGCGCCAGTACAAGGCTGACAACCCGTGGAACAAGTATGTTCCGGGTGCATCCTGGGAATACTTCGCCGGCATGGGCCTGCCCGATGTCATCGAAAAGATCGAGAAGGTCGACGACCTGACGGTCAAGATCACGCTGAAGCGTCCGGAAGCGCCGCTGCTGGCCAACCTCGGTATGCCCTTCATCTCGATCGTGTCGAAGGAATATGCCGACAAGCTTCAGGCTGAAGGCAAGATGGAACTGATGAACCAGCAGCCGCTCGGCACCGGTCCCTTCACCTTCGTCGCCTACCAGCCGGATGCCGCGATCCGCTACAAGGCAAACCCGGACTATTGGGGCGACAAGCAGAAGATCGACGACCTCGTTTTCGCGATCACCACGGACGCCGCTGTTCGCGCCCAGAAGCTGAAGGCCGGCGAATGCCACCTGATGTCCTATCCGAACGCAGCTGACGTCGCCGAACTGAAGGCCGATCCGAACCTGCACATCTCCGAGCAGGCCGGCCTGAACGTCGCCTACCTCGCCTACAACACGCTCGTTCCGCCGTTCGACAAGGTGGAGGTCCGCAAGGCCCTCAACATGGCGATCAACCGGCAGGCCATCGTCGACGCGGTCTTCCAGGGCGCGGCAACCGTCGCCAAGAACCCGATCCCGCCGACCATGTGGTCGTATAACGACGCCGTCGTAGACGACAAGTACGATCCGGAAGCGGCCAAGAAGATGCTTGAGGACGCCGGTGTTTCGGGCCTCAAGATGAAGATCTGGGCTATGCCCGTCGCGCGTCCGTACATGCTGAACGCCCGCCGTGCAGCAGAACTGATGCAGGCTGACCTCGCCAAGATCGGCGTCGAGGTCGAGATCGTCTCCTACGAGTGGGCCGAGTACTTGAAGCTCTCCTCCGCCAAGGACCGCGACGGTGCGGCCATCCTCGGCTGGACGGGTGACAACGGCGACCCGGACAACTTCCTCGACACACTGCTCGGCTGCGATGCCGTGGGCGGCAACAACCGCGCGCAGTGGTGCAACAAGGAGTTTGACGACCTGATGACGAAGGCGAAGGCAACCGCCGACGTTGCCGAGCGCACGAAGCTCTATGAAGAGGCCCAGGTCATCTTCAAGCGCGAGGCGCCCTGGAACACGCTGGACCACTCGCTTGCCGTCGTTCCGATGAGCAAGAAGGTTTCGGGCTTCGTCCAGTCGCCGCTTGGCGACTTCATCTTCGACGGCGTAGACATCGCCGAGTAATATCGGTTACGAGAACGCTACGCCGCAAAGAGCGTGCAATGGCCGGCGGTCCGAAGACATTCGGGCCGCCGGTTTTCCAATAAGGGATTGGCTCCCATGCTACGTTTTATTCTCGGCCGCCTGGCCGTCCTGATACCCACCTTCATCGGGGTATCGCTCATCGCCTTCTCATTCATCCGGCTTCTTCCCGGCGATCCGGTCATGCTGATGTCCGGCGAGCGCGTGATGTCGCCCGAACGCCACGCCGAACTGATGAACCAGCTCGGCCTCGACCGTCCGATGTACATCCAGTACTTCGACTATCTGGGCGGGCTGCTCACCGGCGATTTCGGCAGCTCGATCGTCACCAAGCGCCCGGTTCTGGAAGACTTCCTGCAGCTGTTCCCGGCAACGCTCGAGCTGTCGCTCTGCGCGATCATCCTCGCGGTCTGTCTCGGTATCCCGGCCGGGGTGCTGGCGGCAGTCAAGCGCGGCTCCTGGCTCGACCAGACCATCATGGGCGGTGCCCTCGTCGGCTATTCGATGCCGATCTTCTGGTGGGGCCTGCTGCTCATCATCTTCTTTTCCGGTTACCTTGGCTGGACGCCCGTCTCGGGCCGCATCTCGCTGATGTACTTCTTCCCCCCCGTCACCGGATTCATGCTGATCGACAGCCTGCTGTCGGGACAGGCCGGCGCCTTCAAGTCGGCCGTGACCTATCTGATCCTGCCGACCATCGTTCTCGCGACCATTCCGCTTGCCGTCATCGCGCGTCAGACCCGTTCGGCGATGCTTGAGGTGCTGGGCGAGGACTATGTCCGCACGGCGCGTTCCAAGGGCATGTCGCCGTTCCGGATAGTCGGGGTGCATGCGCTACGCAACGCGATGATCCCGGTCATCACGACGATCGGCCTTCAGGTCGGTGTGCTGCTTGCGGGCGCAATCCTGACCGAGACGATCTTCTCATGGCCGGGCATCGGCAAGTGGATGGTCGATTCCGTCTTCAAGCGTGACTACGCTGTGGTACAGGGCGGGCTTATGCTGATTGCCGGCGTGATCATGCTCGTCAACCTGCTCGTCGACCTCACCTACGGGTTCATTAACCCGCGTATCCGGCACTAGGAGGTGGCGCAATGACTGCAATTGATACTAAGGCCGCCGAGCCCAAGGCCGTGGAAGCCAAAGCCACCGCACACCCGTCCGCGCTGTCGGAGTTCTGGTTCTACTTCTCCCGCAACAAGGGCGCTGTGATCGGCCTTGTCATCTTTCTGGTGATCCTGTTTGTGGCGATCTTCGCGCCGTTCGTGGCGCCGCACAGCCCGAGCGCCCAGAACCGCGAACTCCTGCTCCTGCCGCCGGCATGGCAACAGGGCGGCAGTTGGGCGCATGTGCTCGGCACGGATGCTGTCGGCCGCGACATCCTCTCGCGCCTGATTTACGGCGCGCGGTTCTCGCTCTTCATCGGTCTCGTCGTCGTGACGCTGTCGGTGATCTCGGGCGTGCTGATCGGTCTGGTCGCGGGCTATTTCCGCGGCAAGGTCGATACCTTCATCATGCGCATTATGGACATCATCCTGGCGTTCCCGTCGCTGCTGCTGGCACTCGTGCTCGTGGCTGTTCTCGGGCCAGGTCTGGTCAACGCCATGATCGCGATCTCGCTCGTCAACCAGCCGCATTTCGTCCGCCTGACGCGGGCGTCCGTGATGACGGAACGAACGAAGGACTATGTGGTCGGATCCCAGGTCGCCGGCGCCGGTACGCTGCGTTTGATGTTCAAGACGATCCTGCCGAACTGTCTGGCGCCGTTGATCGTTCAGGCAACGCTTGCCTTCTCGGCCGCGATCCTGGACGCTGCTGCGCTCGGCTTCCTCGGCATGGGCGCTCAGCCGCCGACACCTGAGTGGGGCACGATGCTCGCTGAAGCGCGTGAGTTCATCCAGCGCGCCTGGTGGGTCGTGACCTTCCCCGGCCTTGCCATCCTCATCACCGTGCTTGCCATCAACCTGATGGGTGACGGCCTGCGCGATGCCCTCGACCCCAAGCTGAAGAGGTCGTGATCGCGATGCCCCTTCTCGAAATCAAAAACCTCACCGTCGAGTTCGAGACGTCATCCGGCCTGTTTAGGGCCGTGGACGGCGTCTCGCTCTCCTGCGACAAGGGTGAAATCCTCTCGATCGTTGGCGAGTCCGGTTCGGGCAAGTCCGTTTCCATGCTGGCCGTCATGGGACTTCTGCCGTGGACGGCGAAGATCACCGCCGACCGCATGGCCTTCGACGGCAAGGACTTGCTGAAAATGTCGGCCCGCGAGCGGCGCAAGATCATCGGCAAGGATATCGCGATGATCTTCCAGGAGCCGATGTCGAGCCTCAATCCGTGCTTTACGGTCGGCTTTCAGCTTGGCGAGACGCTCCGCATCCACATGGGTCTCAACCGGGCCGAGCGGCGCCAGCGGTCTATCGAGCTTTTGCGTCTCGTGGGTATTCCGGCACCGGAAGACCGGCTGTCGAACTTCCCGCACCAGATGTCGGGTGGCATGAGCCAGCGCGTGATGATCGCCATGGCGCTTGCCTGCAATCCGAAACTGCTCATCGCCGACGAGCCGACAACAGCGCTGGACGTGACGATCCAGGCGCAGATCCTCGATCTGCTCGTTCGCCTGCAGAAGGAGAACGACATGGCGCTGGTGCTGATCACGCACGACATGGGCGTGGTTGCGGAAACCGCCGAGCGCGTACAGGTGCAATATGCAGGCCAGAAGGTGGAGGAGCAGCCGGTCACGGAGCTCTTTCGCGACCCGCACCATCCCTATACGGCGGCACTTCTGTCCTCGCTGCCGGAGCGCGCCACCGTCGGCGGTCGTCTGCCGTCGATCCCAGGCGTGGTCCCCGGCCAGCATGACCGTCCGACCGGCTGCCTCTTCTCTCCACGCTGTACGTTTGCGACGGACCAGTGCCGCAAGTCGGTGACGCTGCAATCGCCGGCATTAGGCAATGCGCTGTGCAACTACCCGCTCGTGGGCGGTGTCCCGCAGAATCACCCCGGCAAGACTGCCGAACTGGCCGAGGAGCGTGCCTGATGAGCCAGCCTGTTCTCCAGGGAAAGGATCTTTCCCGCTTCTATTCCGTCAAGCGCGGCATGTTCAAACCGGAAGCGACGGTCAAGGCGCTCAACGGCGTTACCTTCGAGCTGCACTCCGGCAAGACGCTCGCGGTGGTCGGTGAATCCGGCTGCGGCAAGTCCACGCTCGCCCGCCTCGTCACCATGATCGAGGACCCGACTGCCGGTACGCTGCTCATCGACGGCAAGCCGGCGCATGTCGGCGACAAGTCGCTGCGCAGCCTTGTGCAGATCGTCTTCCAGAACCCCTACGGCTCGCTGAACCCGCGCCAGAAGGTCGGGACGATTCTCGAGGAGCCCCTTGTCATCAACACCAAGGACGACGCGGCCACACGGCGTCGCAAGGTCGAGGAGATGATGACCAAGGTGGGCCTGCGGCCCGAGCACTATGACCGCTACCCGCACATGTTCTCCGGCGGCCAGCGGCAGCGCATCGCGATTGCGCGCGCGCTGATGCTGCGGCCGAAGGTGCTGGTGCTGGATGAGCCGGTCTCGGCGCTCGATCTTTCGATCCAGGCGCAGGTGCTGAACCTCCTGATGGACCTGCAGAAGGAGATGGGGCTTGCCTATCTCTTCATCTCGCACGGTCTGTCCGTCGTACGCCACATCGCTGATGACGTGATGGTCATGTATTTGGGCCGTCCGGTTGAGACTGGAAAGGCCGAGAGTGTCTTCGCTCATCCGAAGCATCCCTATACGGCAGCACTCCTGTCGGCCACGCCGGTTGCCGACCCGGAAGGCAAGCGCGAGCGCATCCAGTTGCAGGGCGAGCTTCCCTCGCCGCTGAAGCCGCCGATGGGCTGCCCGTTCAACCCGCGTTGCTGGCGGGCGACGGACGAGTGCCGACAGACGATGCCGCCGGTCGAAGGCGATGCAACCCACAGCCACGCCTGCTACCATCCGCTCTAAGCGATGACGGCGGGCGGCGAACATCTGAGCGACGCGGCGGAAACGCCGGGTCGCTTGATCGTCGTCATGGGCGTCAGCGGCTCGGGGAAGACATCCGTCGCCGAAGCCCTGGCGCAGCGGCTATCGCTGCCCTTCCTTGAAGGCGACCAACTGCATCCGCCCGCAAATGTCGAGAAGATGTCGAAAGGTGTTCCTCTCACCGACACGGACCGTTGGCCGTGGCTCGATCGAATAGGGGACCGCCTTCACGCGGCATCCGCAGCCGGGGAGGGGATCGTCGTGTCCTGCTCGGCGCTCAAACGCGCCTACCGCAACCGGCTTCGGGCTGCTGCCGGCGACAATCTCAGTTTTCTGTTTCTTGACGGCAGCCGCGACCTGCTGCTCGCACGCATGCAGGCGCGGCGGAACCATTTCATGCCGGCGAGCCTCCTCGACAGCCAGTTCGCGACACTGGAAGACCCGACAGGCGAGCGGGGCGTGGTGACGGTCAGCATCGACGCGCCTCTCGAAACCATCGTCGAGAACGGCATCAGGAAACTTTCCCTAGCCTAGCGTGCCTGAAAGAGTGCGGTGTGTCGCTCGGATGAGCAACCCTTTCACAATCCGCACTGGCAAAGCGATCGGCGCAATCGTATAGACCATTCGCCGCACCAGATGCCCGCTGGCGGGTGGTTGCTGCGTCCGTGATGGACGCCGGCCACAGGGCTTGATCGACAAAACGACAGGAATGCACCCATGACCATTACTCGCTTTGAAACCGGCGCGCGCATGAGCCAGGCCGTCATCCACAACGGCACCGTCTATCTCGCTGGTCAGGTCGGCGAAGCCGGCGCCGACGTCGCCACCCAGACGAAGCAGGTGCTGGCCGAGATCGATCGTCTTCTGGCGCTGGCTGGTACCGACAAGACCCGGATCCTCTCCGCCCAGATCTGGATGGCCGACATGGCCGACTTCCAGAAGATGAACGCTGTCTGGGACGCTTGGGTCGCCCCCGGTCATGCTCCTGCGCGCGCAACCGGCGAATCCAAGCTGGCGACCTCGGAATATCTCGTCGAGATCATCGTCACGGCCGCAGTAGCCTGAAACTGACGCTGTCAAAAAAAGGCGGGCCTGCCAGGCAGGCCCGCTTTGATGTGCTGTCGGGTGGTCAGGCGCTCTTTGCCAGCCGCGCGTGCTCATCGAAAAAGAGCGCCTGGCTGATCAGCGCCTTCACCATGTCCGGGTTGAATGGTTTCGTGACGAGGAAGGCCGGTTCCGGTCGTTCGCCGGTCAACAACCGCTCCGGAAATGCCGTGATGAAGATCACCGGGATGCTGCTGCTCTTCAGCATGTCGTTGACCGCATCGATACCCGAGCTGCCATCGGCAAGCTGGATATCGGCCAGCACCATGCCCGGCGGTGAACGGCGAAAGTGCTCAATCGCCTCACCGTGCGTTCTGGCGATGCCGGTCACGCGATGGCCAAGCTCCGTCACCATGTTCTCGATGTCCATCGCGATGAGCGGCTCGTCCTCGATGATGAGGATATCTGTGGCGACCTGCTGCGAAATTTCGCTGGCGGCCTGACCCAGTAGCCCGTTCACCCTGTCCTCGGAAACATCAAGAATGTCGGCACATTCGGCGACCTCGAAGCCCTCCACGGCGCATAGCAGGAACGCCTTGCGGGCGAGCGGCGCGACGTGGGCAAGATTGGCAGCGGCCTGCCGTTCCCAACCGAAGGGCGACTGCGGCGGCTGAGGTATGGAAACGTGGAGATTGTCGAACAGCGAGCAATAGAGCCGAAAGATGCTGATTCGGTCGTCGGGGCGCTCCGGATAAAGCGCGATGTTGTCGATCAGCGCCTCGAGCATCGCTGCCACATATGCGTCGCCGGAGGTTTGGGACCCTGTCACCGCGCGCGAAAATCTTCGCAGCAAGGGCAGGTGAGGTGCAATTCGGGTGGATAGCGGCATGGACTTCTCCCTGAATAAGTTCCGAAACCGGTTCGTTTGCTGTAAAATTAAGCAAACGAAACGACTTTGGTGCGAATTCGAATCCCATTGAATAGGCGGCTTTTGGGGCGAAACGAGGAAAGCGTCTTGGCGGCAAGGAGCATATTGCATGAGCAAGCCGGCTGTCAGTGGCCGCAAGCAGGGGGGTGCGCTGGATCCGAACAGCGTGGTCGGCCGTAGGCTCAAGTCCTTCTACGATGCGATCGAAGCAGAACCCCTTCCGGATGCACTGCTCGACCTTCTCGAAAGGCTGGACGAGGCGGAGCGCAATGCGAAGGCGCCATAAGGTGCCATAAACGCCTAGCAAACACGACGAAGAGAAGCGGGCTGGCGGCCCGCTTCTCTCGTTAATCCCGATGGCTCTAGCGGCAGGGTGCTTCATAGCGACGCCCATAGCGGTCGCGATAAATGCACCGACCCGGCTCGTTTGCATTGCCGATCAGGGCGCCTATGGCACCGCCGGCAACTGCACCGACCGCCGCACCGCCGACCTTGTTGGTCACGGCACCACCGATGATGGCACCGGATGCTGCGCCGATCGCCGCGCCTTTTTCGGTCTGAGTGCATGCCGTGGCCAAGACCGCCGAGAGCGCGAGTGCCGCCGCAACAATCAACTTCTTCATTTCTGTTTTCCTTTCAAAAGGTCAGATGCGTCCCATCAGGAGCAGAATAAGCAGAATGACAATGATAAGTCCAAGGCCGCCCGACGGCCCATATCCCCAACCGCGGCTATAGCCCCAATTTGGCAGGGCACCGATGAGGAGCAGGATCAGGATGATTAGCAGGATTGTGCTGAGCATCGTGCGTTCCCGAAAAAGGTTCAATTTCCGATTGGGTGAACGCGTTCGGATGCCTTTTGTTCCCATTGGCAATTGGTTGCTTGCAGATTGTCGCGGTCGCTTGCTCCACGGTCGGAACGATCTCGCATCGCAAGCGTTCCGCCTTCGCAATCCAAAGGAAAGGATACGCCATGAACTGGGATATTATCGAAGGCAAATGGACGGAGTACAAGGGCAAGGCCCAGGCACAATGGGGCAAGCTGACGGATGACGACCTCGATGTGATCAACGGTCGTCGGGTCGAACTCGCTGGAAAGATCCAGCAGCGCTACGGTGTCGCCAAGGACGAAGCCGAGCGGCAGATCGATGAATGGCAGCGCCGCCACTAACAGATTCGCCAACCAGCCAAGCGCCGCCGCATGCACGCGGCGGCGTTTTGTATTGTGCGGTAGCTTCGATCGAGAACTTCTCCGGGAACTTTCGAGGAAGCTCGCCGTTTTTTGTCACGATGGCAAAAGAGGAGTTTGACAATGCTTTACTACGCGCTTGTATTTCTCGTCATTGCGCTCATTGCCGGCGTGCTTGGCTTTGGCGGAATTGCCGGTGCATCGGCAGGCATCGCCCAGATCCTGTTCTTCGTGTTCCTGGTGCTGCTTGTTCTTTCACTGCTCTTTGGATGGTCGAGACGGGTTTGAGCAGGATGGCGGACCATCGGGGCGGCCAGAGGTGCCGCCCCTTCAAGTTTCGACAAAGAACTTCACTCGGTCCGCGGCGAATCGTGACCGCGAATACTGGATTGGCCGGCTGTCAGTATCGGCATTAATCGCCGTCGTGACGAGCAGGATTGCCCCCGGTGAAAGCTTTAGCAGCCTGAGATCGATGCCTTCCGCATGGAGGGCTGATATCTCGGTCGATTGGCGCACATAGTCGTGCACACCCAGTTCAGCGAGGGCCTTTGTGATGGATCCGGTCCGCGCGTAGATATCGCCGATCCCGGCGAAGCGATTGGCCGGAAAGAAGCTGGTGGCGGTCGAGATCGGCTTTCGGTCGGCCATTCCCACAGTCTCCAGCCGCACGCATTCGGCCCCGACAGCAAGCCCCAACGCCTTTGCAACAACCGGCGCGGCTGCCTCGATCGACTGCTCCACCAGCCGCCCCTCGAGCTCTTTCGCCTGGCCGCCGAGTCCTTGTGAAAAGCGGGTTCGCCTGGAGATGGGAAATGTGAGCCGGTCGCGCCGTTCGATCAATGTGCCAACGCCTTGCACGGCTCGGACCATTCCTTCATCTGAAAGTGAGGCAAGCGCGCTTCGTACCGTGTGGCGGTTGACCCCGAACTTCTTGGCGAGCGTTGTCTCCGATGGCATCATGCCGCTGTCGTCAAAATCACCATTGTTGATCGCAAGCCGCATCCGGTCGGCGATCTGCCGCCAAAGCGCCACGCCCGATCGGCGGTCGATCGTTTTACCCATCCCGTCACAGCCCTGTCACCTTGCTTCACTATGAGGGAAGCATAAGATGTATAGTTGTCTAGATCAATAGACAACAATGGAATGGAGACGAAGCAATGGCACCACTGCGAAAACAGCCAGCGCCCGGCCCGGAGCCGGTTGCGCGCAAGCGGGCGATGGACATCCTCGCCAAGGCGACGCGGGTCGAACTTGAGAGTGCCTGGGCTGCACTGGCGACCAAGCCTGTGGCAACGCCGGTGCGCGGCCCCGAGACCGGGCTCGTCATGGTGCGCGGCCGCATTGGCGGCGGCGGTGCGCCGTTCAACCTGGGGGAGGTTACGGCAACGCGCGCGAGTGTGCGCCTCGACGGTGGCGTTGTCGGGCATGGCCAGACGCTTGGGACCGACGGCGAAAAGGCGCGGCTGGCCGCCGTATTCGACGCGCTGCTGCAGGTGCCCGAGTATGCCCCCGTTGTCGAGCGCCTGCTGAGCGCGGTTTCCGCCCGCATCGAGGTCGATGACGCAAGGAAGGCGCGCGAGACGGCCGCCACCCGCGTCGATTTCTTCACCTTGGTTCGCGGAGACGACTGATGGCCGATACGCAGATCTTTTCAGGCAGTTTCGCTGCCCCGGTGTTCGCTGCCCAGGCGGTGTTCCGCACGGTGATGGACTGCATGGCGCGTCCGGGCACGATCGGCAGGATTTCAGCCGCCGCAAAGCCGCCGCAACCACTGTCGGGTGCCGCCGGTGCCGTCGCGTTGACACTCTGCGACCACGATACGCCGGTCTGGCTGACGCCGCAGCTTGGCAAGTCGAAGCTGCCCGGCTGGCTGTCGTTCCACACCGGTGCGACCGTCACGACGGAGAAGCAAGATGCCCGCTTCGCCTTCATCGAAAAAGGCGCCATCGTGCCGGGCTTTGGTGTGTTCTGCCAAGGAACGCAGGAGTATCCGGATCGCTCGACGACACTTGTGACCGAGATCGAGAGTTTTGAGGGAGGCAGACCGCTGGTCCTGACCGGTCCAGGTATTCGGGACGAGGTGCGGATTGCGCCGCAGGGTCTGCCGGAAACCTTCCTGTCGCTGGCGCAGGCAAATCGGGCGCTCTTTCCCCGCGGCGTCGACCTGATCCTTGTCGCGGGCGACGCGGTCGTCTGCCTGCCGCGCACCACAATTATTCGAAACGGAGAGGCTTGAGCCAATGTATGTTGCCGTCAAGGGTGGCGAGGCCGCCATTGCCAACGCCCATCGCCTGCTTGCCGACCGCCGACGCGGCGATCGCAACCTGCCGTCCATCACCATCGAACAGATCGTCGCCCAACTCGGGCTCGCGGTCGACCGGGTGATGGCGGAAGCCTCGCTCTACGATCGCGCGCTTGCGGCGCTCGCCATCCGCCAGGCGCGCGGCGACATGATCGAGGCGATCTTCATCCTGCGCGCCTATCGCACCACGCTGCCGCGCTTCGGCTACTCAGTGCCGATCGAGACGGCGCAGATGCAGGTCGAGCGCCGCGTCTCGGCGACCTACAAGGACCTGCCGGGCGGACAACTGCTCGGTCCCACCTTCGACTACACGCATCGCCTGCTCGACCCGTCGCTGCTACGCGACGAACCGGTCGACGAGGCGCTGCAGCGCGAGGGCGAGGCCGAGCCCGTCATGCGTGTCGCCGACATTCTTTCGGGCGAGGGGCTGGTCGAGGACGACGGCGACCTGCCGGACGGCCACGTCCCCGGCGACCTGACGCGCGAGCCGTTGGAGTTTCCGATGGCGCGCGACCTGCGCCTGCAGGCACTCGCCCGTGGCGACGAGGGTTTTCTGCTCTCGCTCGGCTACTCCACCCAGCGCGGCTATGCCCGCACCCATCCCTTCGTCGGCGAGGTGCGCATCGGCGAGGTCGAGGTGGAGCTGGACTTGCCGGAACTCGGCTTTGCCGTTTCGCTCGGCCGCATCCAGATCACCGAGTGCCAAATGATCGCCCAGTTCCAGGGATCGGCAAAGAACCCGCCGCAATTCACCCGCGGCTATGGCCTGGTCTTCGGCCAGAGCGAGCGCAAGGCGATGGCGATGTCGCTCGTCGACCGGGCGCTGCGCGCGGAGGAATTCGGCGAGGACATCGTCGCGCCGGCGCAGGACGAGGAATTCGTCATCTCCCATTCGGACAACGTGCAGGCGACCGGTTTCGTCGAGCACCTGAAGCTGCCGCACTACGTCGACTTCCAGGCCGAGCTCGACCTCGTCCGCCGCATGCGGCGCGAATACGACGAGCGCAATCGCGAAGAACCGGGCGAAGACACGCTGGAGGCAGCACAATGAACGCCGTATCGACCGAACTGGCGACCTACAACTTCGCCTATCTCGACGAACAGACGAAGCGGATGATCCGCCGGGCGATCCTGAAGGCGATCGCCATTCCCGGCTACCAGGTGCCCTTCGCCTCGCGTGAAATGCCGATGCCCTACGGTTGGGGTACCGGCGGCGTGCAGGTGACGGCGGCGATCCTCGGGCCGCAGGATGTTCTGAAGGTCATCGACCAAGGCGCCGACGACACCACCAACGCCGTCTCCATCCGCGCCTTCTTCCAGAAGGTCGCCAATGTGGCGGTGACGACGAAGACGCGCGAGGCGACGATCATCCAGACGCGCCACCGCATCCCGGAGGAGAAGCTGACCGCCGGTCAGACGCTCGTCTATCAGGTACCGATCCCAGAACCGCTTCGCTTCCTGGAGCCGCGCGAGACGGAGACCCGCAAGATGCACGCGCTCGAGGAATACGGGCTGATGCACGTCAAGCTCTACGAGGACATCGCCAAGAACGGCCACATCGCCACGACCTATGCCTATCCGGTGAAGGTGGAGGGGCGCTACGTCATGGACCCGTCCCCGACGCCGAAGTTCGACAATCCGAAGATGCACATGTCGGAAGCACTCCAGCTGTTTGGCGCTGGCCGCGAGAAGCGCATCTATGCGGTGCCGCCCTATACCGAGGTGGTCAGCCTCGATTTCGAAGACCATCCCTTCGAGATCCAGGCTTTCGACAAGCCCTGCGCGCTCTGCGGTGCGGAAAACGTCTATCTCGACGAGGTCGTGCTCGATGACAGGGGAGGGCGGATGTTCGTCTGCTCCGACACCGACCATTGCGAAGACCGCCGCGAACATGGCCATTGCGGCACCATGCTCGCCTACAACAAGGAAGCTGCAGGATGACCGACGCCCCCCTTCTCAAAGTCCGCGACGTCTCGAAGTTCTACGGCGCACGCATCGGCTGCCGCAATGTCTCCTTCGAGCTCTGGCCGGGCGAGGTCCTGGCGATCGTCGGCGAATCCGGCTCCGGCAAGACGACGTTGCTCAACTGCCTTGCCACCCGGCTGATGGCCACGTCCGGGACCATCGAATACCGCATGCGCGACGGGCAGATGCGGGATCTCGCCCGCATGGGCGAGGCCGAACGGCGCTTCCTGATGCGCACCGACTGGGGTTTCGTCCACCAGAACCCGGCCGACGGGCTGCGAATGACGGTCTCCGCCGGCGCCAATGTCGGCGAGCGGCTGATGGCGGTCGGCGAGCGCCACTACGGCAACATCCGCGACACAGCCGGTGACTGGCTGCGGCGCGTCGAGATCGGCGTCGACCGCATCGACGACCAGCCACGCGCCTTTTCCGGTGGCATGCGCCAGCGCCTGCAGATCGCCCGCAACCTCGTCACGTCCCCGCGCCTCGTCTTCATGGACGAGCCGACCGGCGGCCTCGACGTGTCGGTGCAGGCGCGGCTGCTCGATCTCGTCCGCAATCTCGTTCACGACCTCGGGCTTTCGGCAATCATCGTCACCCACGACCTCGCCGTCGCCCGCCTCCTGTCGCACCGGATGATGGTGATGAAGGATGGCCATGTGATCGAGCAGGGGCTGACGGACCGCGTCCTCGACGATCCGCGCGAGGCTTACACCCAGCTCCTCGTCTCTTCCATCCTGCAGGTTTGACCGGTGGGCCGCGCTTGCGCCCACCCAGAACAAGGACACTACAACATGGCGACCCCACTCGTCGTTTCCGAAGTCGAAAAAAGCTTCACCATGCACCTGAGGGACGGCATCCGCCTGCCGGTCGTCTCCGACGTCAACTTTTCCGTCAAGGCCGGTGAGTGCGTCGTCCTCGGCGGCCCGTCCGGCATCGGCAAGAGCTCGCTGTTGAAGATGGTCTACGGCAATTACGGCGTCGACTGCGGCCAGATCCTCGTCGAACACGAAGGCAAGGTGATCGACCTCGCCAGCGCCGATCCGCGCACCGTGCTCGCCGTTCGCCGCGTCACGCTCGGCTATGTCAGCCAGTTCCTGCGCGTCGTGCCGCGCGTCGCAGCGATCGATGTCGTTGCCGATCCTCTCGTTGCAGATGGCGAGCTTCCGGCTGTAGCCCGTGACAAGGCGGCGGAGATGCTGGCGCGTCTCAACCTGCCGTGCGAGCTCTGGCAACTGCCGCCGGCCACCTTCTCCGGCGGCGAGCAGCAGCGCGTCAACATCGCGCGCGGCTTCATCACCGAGCACCGCATCCTGTTGCTCGACGAACCGACCGCCTCTCTCGACGCGAAGAACCGAGAGATCGTCGTCGGTATGATCGAGGAGAAGCAGCGGGCAGGGGTGGCTCTGCTCGGCATCTTCCACGACGACGATGTTCGCACGAAGGTGGCCGACCGGGTCGTCGACGTTTCCGCCTTCTCGCCCAGGAGGGCAGCGGCATGACGAAGCTGTCAGAGACGCCGTTGGTCGATCCGACGGCGCGGGTGAGCGACTGCACGCTTGGCCGCTACACTGAAGTCGCCGAGCGCTGCCGCATCAGCGAGACCGAGCTCGGGGACTACTCCTACATCATGGAAGACGGCTCCGTCTGGTGCGCCACGATCGGCAAGTTTGCAAATATCGCCTCGTCGGTGCGGATCAACGCGACGAACCACCCGATGTGGCGGGCGACGCTGCACCATTTCACCTACCGCGCCGCCGACTACTGGCCGGATGCCGACAAGGAGGAGGGCTTCTTCGCCTGGCGGCGGGCGCACCGCGTGTCAATCGGGCACGACGTCTGGATCGGCCATGGCGCGACGATCCTTCCCGGTGTCACGGTCGGCAACGGTGCCGTCATCGGCTCTGGCGCCGTCGTCACGAAAGACGTCGCCCCCTACACCATCGTCGGCGGCGTGCCGGCGAAACTGATCCGCGACCGCTTCGGCAAGCACGTTGCCGAACGCTTCGAGAAGCTCGCCTGGTGGGACTGGGATCATGCCAGGCTGCGTTCTGCACTCGACGATTTCCGCGCGCTCGACGCTGAGAACTTCCTCGCCCGCTATGGCGCGTGATCTCGCAAAGCCCTGGAAATCTGGGCTTTGTGGATTGTTACCAAACCGACATGAAACTGACATTCGGCTTTCATCTGGCGTCGGTAAAGCCCCCAACAAGATCAATGACGAGCCCTCGAAAGGGGATGCCATGTTTCGCCTGATGAACGTCACGCGCCGGTTCGGCGGACATGCCGCGGTCAACGCCGTCAACATCGACATCCCGCAGGGCCAGATGGTCGGCGTCATCGGCCGATCGGGGGCGGGCAAGTCGACGCTGCTGCGCATGATCAACCGGCTGGTCGATCCGAGCGAAGGCTCGATCCACTTCGGCGACGTGGAAGTATCCTCTCTGCGCGGTGCGGCCTTGCGCAACTGGCAGCGCGACTGCGCGATGATCTTCCAGCAGTTCAACCTTGTGCCGCGCCTCGACGTTCTGACCAATGTGCTGCTCGGTCGCCTGAACCATCGGTCCACGGCGCTCAGCATCCTCAATATGTTCACCCGCGAGGAGCGCATCATGGCGATTGCGGCGCTCGAGCGCCTCGGCATCGAGCAGACGGCGTTGCAGATGGCGGGCACGCTATCGGGTGGGCAGCAGCAGCGCGTGGCGATCGCCCGTGCCCTGATGCAGCAGCCGAAGATGATCCTCGCCGACGAGCCGATCGCCTCACTCGACCCGCTCAACGCAAAGGTGGTCATGGATGCGCTGCGCGACATCAACGAGCGCGAGGGCATCACCGTCATCACCAACCTTCACACGCTCGATACGGCCCGGAACTACTGCGAACGCATCATCGGCATGTCGGCCGGCCGAATCGTCTTCGACGGCCCTGCGCGCGAACTGGATGCCGCGGCGGTGCGCGCGATCTACGGCGCGGGCGCTGACGGTGCGGAGATCGACGAGACCATGACCTCGACGAGCATCAGCGGCGTTCGTGCGCCGCTCGTGCAGGACAACATCAAGGAATCCGCTGGCGTGCAACCGCTGGCACTGGCCGGCATCTGAAGCCTGCCGGGATCGAATGGCCCGCGTCAAGGGTCATAGCCATTCTCAAAGCCGGCGAGGCCGGTCAAACAGGAGAGAAGTCCATGCTGAAGAAAGCTCTTTTCGGCGCCGTCGCCCTCTTGGCGCTCGTCGGCCACGTGCAGGCGGAAGACCTGAAGGAATTCCGCGTCGGCATCATCGGCGGCGAAAATGAAGCCGACCGCCTGCGCAACTTCCAGTGCCTCGGCGACAAGCTGAAGGCTGACCTCGGCTTTGAGAAGGTCTCCTTCTTCCCCGCTGCCGACTATGACGGCGTCATCCAGGGTCTGCTCGGCGGCACGCTCGACTACGCCGAACTCGGCGCTTCCGGCTTTGCCAAGATCTATCTCGCCGATCCCAAGGCGGTCGAGCCGATCCTGACGACCGTCCAGACCGATGGATCCACCGGCTACTACTCGATCATGGTGGCCCGCAAGGATAGCGGCATCACCAAGCTGGAAGACCTGAAGGGCAAGAAGCTCGGCTTCGCCGATCCGGACTCCACCTCCGGCTACCTCGTTCCGCTCGTCACCCTGCCGGAGTCCATTGGCGGACCGGTCAAGGAATTCTTCGGCGAGACAGGCTTCGGCGGCGGCCATGAAAACCTAGTTCTCGAAGTCGTCAAGGGCACGTTCGACGCTGGCACGACGTGGGGGTCGGGTGTCGGCGAGTTCAAGGACGGCTATACCTCGGGCAACCTGCACAAGATGGTAGAGAAGGGTATTCTCGACATGAACGATCTCGTGGAACTGTGGCGCTCGCCACTGATCCCGAACGGTCCAATCGTCGTGCGTTCCTCGATGGATGACGAGATGAAGGCGAAGTTCAAGCAGTTCATGCTCGATCTGCCGAAGGCCGACGCTGCCTGCTTCACCGCCGTCATGGGCGGCGATTTCACCAATTTCACCGAGGTCAACGCCGACTTCTACAAGCCGATCATCGAAGCCCGCAAGGCGACGATCGGCGGCTGATCCGGCTCGGACAAACCTTGGTGCCGGCCGCTGTGTTGGCCGGCGCCATTCTTGAATGATGCCTCGCATTTCGGTGCGGCGGCCCCACGAAGCGAGGCAGCGCGATGGCCATTGGTACCGTTCCGAAAGAGTTCAGCGAGAGCGGCACGCTGATCGAGCGCCATTGGCAGGAACTCTCCGCCAAGCGCCGCCTCTACACATGGCTCGGGCTCGGAATACTCTTCCTTGGGCTCGCCGGCTCGCTGTGGTTCGCCAATGCCACCAATGCGGGCAAGTTCTTCGATCGTCTCCCGCACCTTTTCGATTTCGTCGGCGACATGGTGCCGCGCGACGGTTTCGAGGTGTTCCGCGCCCTGTTTGATCGCCCATCGCCCTATGACGACGGCAGCTTCAAGTACAACTATCCAGAAGGCCGCCTCTATCTCACTGAGAGCCTCTACATCCCCGAGTACTTCTACAAGATGCTGGAGACGCTCAACATCGCGATCTTCTCCACCATCCTCGGCGCCGTCTTCGGTTTCATCCTTTGCTTCCTTGCAACGCGCAACCTGATGCCGAACCGGTTCGTGCGCGGTTTCGTGCGGCGCATGATGGAGGTCCTGCGCGCCTTTCCGGAGGTCGTGCTGGCTGGTTTCTTTCTTGCCATTCTGTCGGTCGGGCCGCTGCCGGCGGTGATCGCGGTGTCGATCCACACGGTCGGCGCGCTGGGCAAGCTCTTCTTCGAAGTGGTCGAGAATGCCGACATGAAGGCGGAAGAGGGCTTACGCGCTGCCGGCGGCAACTGGATCGAGCGCGTCTGGTTCGGCATCGTCCCGCAGGTCATGCCGAATTTCATCAGCTACTTCCTGCTGCGCCTCGAAATCAACGTGCGCGCCTCCACCATCATCGGTGCGGTCGGCGGCGGCGGCATCGGTGAGCTGCTGCGCCTGTCGATCGGCCAGAACCATCAGGCCAAGACGCTTGCGATCATTCTTCTGCTCTTCGGCACGATCGTCGCCGTTGATCAGTTGTCCGCCTGGGCGCGGCGCCGTCTCGTCGGTGATCAGGCCTTCCGGCTCGCACAGTGAGGAACAATAAAATGACCATGCTTCACATGTCCGAGATGGAACAGATCGCAGCGCGGCACCCGGAGATTTTCCAGCGCTCCGTCTGGTCCCGGTTCCGCATGCCGATCATCGTTTTCGGTGCTCTCCTGTACGGGCTTTACTGCTGGTGGTTCTTCGCCATCGGCACGGTTCTGCAGAACGCCAATTGGTCGCTTGCCGGCACCTATCTTGCCGACTGGGTATCCTATGAAGTCCGCCCCGAAATCCACATGGCATCCGACGGCACGATGCAGATCCGGTACCCCCGCTTTTCACCGCTGGGCGACAACCCCAATCCCGATTGGCTGATTGCAACGCGCGAGACGGTCACGCGTACCATCGAAATTCCGGCGTCGACTGGTGCACAGCCCGTCGCAAAGAAGTCCGCGACCAGTTTCCTGGCGCCAGGGGCAGCAGTCGGCAATTCGTCCGGAGCGGTCGCAGCGGTAAACGCGACGAAGACCGAAACCCGCACCGAGGAGGTGGTCACTCGTGCCGAGATCCTGATGGGCCGTTCAAGCCGGATCGAGGTATTGCCAGGTGAAGTGCTCGTGCAGCATGGCGGCGAAAGCCTGCGCGTGACCATGGGTGGCAAAACCGTTGAAGCCGACAGCGATACACTGCCGCAATGGGCCATTCAGAAGCACCCGGGCGAGAAGATCATGCTGACGTTCGGTCTCTCCGGCTGGGCCGAGATCGAGGCGGACGAAGTAAACATCCGCAAGCGGTTCCTCGGCTGGGCCAACTTCATCTTCGACACCCAGTCGCCCTTCTTCGGCAAGTCGGCTGCGGAGGTGCTCTCGCTGATAGCCGGGGGCGAGCGGATCGATCCCACGCGCTCCAACCTTTCGCTTGCCTGGAACAACATCCTCTACAACAGCGAGTGGCAGCATCTCGATGTCTGGACCAAGCTGTTGCAGACGATCGTCATGGCCTTCGTCGGCACTGTCTTCGCGACCCTCGTCGCCTTTCCGCTCGCCTTCGTGGCGGCGCGAAACATCACCCGCAACTGGCTTTCGAACCAGCTGACGAAGCGCTTCTTCGATTTCCTGCGCTCCGTCGACATGCTGATCTGGGCGCTGTTCTTCACCCGCGCCTTTGGCCCCGGGCCGCTTGCCGGCATGTCGGCGATCTTCTTCACTGACACCGGCACACTCGGAAAACTCTACTCCGAAGCGCTCGAGAACATTGACGACAAGCAGCGTGAAGGGGTCAAGTCGGTCGGTGCGCCCAACGTTGCGGTCCAGCGGTTTGGCGTGTTGCCGCAGGTCTTGCCTGTCTTTGCCTCCCAGGCCCTCTACTTCTGGGAGTCCAATACCCGTTCGGCCACGATTATCGGTGCCGTCGGCGCCGGCGGCATCGGCCTGAAGCTGTGGGAGGCGATGCGCACCAATTCGGACTGGGAAAACGTTGCCTACATGGTTCTGCTTATCCTGATCGTCGTCTTTGTCTTCGACGGCATCTCGAACGCACTGCGTTCACGACTGATCGGGCGAAGCCACCATTGAGAGGAATGGAAATCGTCGAATGTGCTGGCATGATACTGCCACGAATCCCCTTATGCTTGCGCCACTGTGACCCGGCCACCCCGAATTGAATAGGAACAACGAACTTGCGCTACGCCCTCTATTTCACACCTGCCGCCAGCGATAGCCTTGCGCTCGCCGCTGCGCGCTGGCTGGGTCGAAACGCATTCAATGGTGCAGCCCTCGAACAGCCGGGCATCACCGAGTTTCCTGAGGATGTTCTGGCTACCCTGACGGCCGATCCGCGCCGCTACGGTTTCCATGCGACCTTGAAGGCACCGTTCGCACTGGCGGAGGGATGCACGGAGGCAGAATTTGTGGCGGAGCTCGCCCGTTTTGCGGGTGAGATGGATGCCTTCGACATTCCCGAGGTGGTCGTTGGACGGCTAGGCTCCTTCTTCGCCCTGGTTCCTGGCAGCGATTGCGAGCCTTTGCAGACCTTTGCCGGCGAGGTGGTGCGCCGTTTCGATCGCTTCCGTGCACCCCTGTCGTCCGCCGATATCGCAAGGCGCAAGCGGGACGAGCTTTCGAGCGAAGAGCGCCAGAACCTAGTTCAATGGGGTTACCCTTACGTCTTCGACACATTCCGCTTCCACATGACTCTGACGGGCCGTGTTCCGGCGGAGCACGTGTCCACCATGGAGCAGGCGCTGATCCGGCATTTTGCCGATTTCCATGGCCGCCCCCTCTCCATCAACGGTCTTGCCCTTTTCCGTGAACCTTCCCGCGGCGCCGCCTTCACCGTACACTCGCTGTTCCCGCTTGGCGGAACGGCCAACAGAAAGATCGCTTGACATGTCGACCGAACTGACGCTCACCAATGCCAAGATCGTGCTGGAGGACGAGGTCGTCCACGGTGCGGTGCTGATCCGCGACGGCCTCATCGCCGACGTATCCGGCGCGCCGACAGTGGCGGGAGAAGACATGGGTGGGGACTATCTGCTGCCCGGTCTCGTCGAGCTGCATACTGACCATCTGGAGGCGCACTACTCGCCGCGCCCCGGCGTGCGTTGGGGCAAGACGGCGGCGATCCAGGCGCATGACGCGCAGGTCGTCACGTCAGGCATTACCACCGTCTTCGACTGCCTGCGCATGGGCTCCGATGAAGACGGCGGCTTCGAGAAAGGCGAAATGCGGGCGATGGCCGATGCGCTCGCCGACGCAGGCCGGGAGGACCGTCTGCGCGCCGAGCATCTCCTCCATCTGCGCTGCGAGGTATCGTCGGACAACGTGCTGGAGCATTTCGAGGAGTTCGAGAACGATCCCCAGGTTCGCCTCGTTTCGCTGATGGACCATGCCCCGGGCCAGCGGCAGTTCCAGACCATGGAGCAGTACACGCTCTACTACAAGACGAAGCGCGGCCTGAGCGACGAGGCTTTCGACGCGTTCTGCAAGCGCCGGCAGGACCAGTCCGCCCGCTATGCCAGGCCGCATCGCGATGCGCTTGCTGCCCATTGCGCGGCTCGTGGCATCACCGTCGCAAGTCATGATGACGCGACGCTGGCGCATGTCGAGGAGGCGATCGGCCACGGCACCAAGCTCGCGGAGTTCCCCACGAGCTTCGATGCAGCTAGGGCCTCGCACGGTGCGGGCATGAGCGTACTGATGGGCGCCCCGAACATCGTCAGGGGCATGTCCCACTCCGGCAACATCGCTGCGCGCGACCTTGCGGCGATGGGCGTTCTCGACGTGCTTTCCTCTGACTACGTGCCGCTCAGCCTCATGCATGCGCCCTTCATTCTTGCTGACGAGATCGAGGAGATCAGCCTGCCGCAGGCGATCGCCATGGTTTCCGCGACGCCGGCAAAGACTGTCGGCCTCGATGATCGTGGCCGTATCGCAAAGGGTCTTCGCGCCGACCTCGTCCGCGTGTGCCGTCCGGAAGGCGTGCCGATCGTCCGTTCCGTCTGGCGCCAGGGCAGGCGGGTTGCATGACGGAGGCAGCCAAGCCAGCCGCCGTTGTCGCCGAAATCGGAACGGCAGTCATCGTCGTAGGTCCAAGTGGAGCAGGCAAGGACAGTGTGATGACCTTTGCCGCGCGGCATTTTGCCGGAAAGGACAGGATTGTCTTCGCGCGCCGTGTCATTACCCGACCGGCGGATGCCGGCAGCGAAGCGCATATCGGTGTCGACGAGAACACGTTTTCACGCATGAAGCACGAAGAAGCCTTCTGCGTCTGCTGGGAGGCGCACGGGCTGTCGTACGGCGTTCCCCGGGAAGCGTGTGACGCTGTCGGGCAGGGGAGCATCGTGATCATCAACGGCAGCCGCCAGGCGTTGCCCGCCTTTGCGGCGACGTTCCCGCGCGTGAAGATCGTCACGATAACCGCGCACGCCGAGGTGAGGGCCGAGCGTCTGGCAAAGCGCGGCCGAGAAAGCGGTGCCGCAATCACCGCGCGCCTCGAACGCCAGGCCCGCAGCGCGGATGTCGCACTCGACACCGTCACCATTGACAACAGCGGCACTCTCGAGATTGCCGGCAACGCTTTTGTCCACCTGCTGAATGCAGCCCTTGATTGAATTCTTTGGAGTACACTTGCTCCAGAGAGAGCCGTTAATTAAGCAATGCGCACCAAACCGCAGATTCTGATGGAGCGCAGCCCCATGAAGTCCCTCGAAATCCTGGTCGAACGGATCATCCTTTCTTCCCGCTGGATCCTTGTCGCCTTCTATCTAGGCCTGGTCGCAGCCCTTGCGGTCTACGCGGTGTCGTTCGCCTACAAGTTCCTCAAAGTCGCAAAGAACGTCTTCGTTTTCGACGATGCCGAAATGATCCTTGCGATGCTCGGTCTGATCGACGCAGCTCTTGTGGCGAGCCTGATCCTGATGGTGATGATCTCAGGCTACGAGAATTTCGTCAGCCGTTTCGATGTGGCCGAAGCCGACGTCTCATTCCTCGGCAAGCTCGATTCCGGCAGCCTGAAGATCAAGGTCGCCTCCTCGATCGTGGCGATCTCGTCGATCCATCTGCTGCAGGTCTTCCTGAATGCGCAGCAATACACCAATACCCAGTTGATGTGGCTGACCTTCATGCACCTCGCCTTCGTTATTTCGGCGCTCCTGCTCGGCTACCTCGAAAAGATCATGGCGCAGCTCAAGATCAAGGCGTAAGGGCCGCAAACCCATTCAATGCCTGACCCCATCAAGGCGCCGCGGATCTCCGACGGCGCCTTTTTCATGCGTTCGCCATGCCCCGGGGAGACGGGGAACTCGCATTCGTACACGTCGAAGATGAGAAAATGCCGGAATTGGCGATGTAATTCCCGCCTGGCTTGTGAGGCAGCGCCAGCCAACGCTCAACAAGACATTTATCGCTGCTATTTCAATCACTTACAAGAAAGATCATTTTTCCGAAAAATGTCTGTTGACTTGGTTTGGTGTTGGGCCTAGAAACCGCCTCACCAACGAGGGCGGCGGCGCTGCTAGCGACTGACGAACTCGCTCTGAAGTTTCCGAATGGATGCGGATTGAGTGAAGCTGGTTTTGAC